>JAVKSM010000005.1:0-45994 GCA_039583705.1 Pseudonocardiaceae bacterium | reverse complement strand
ACGGTGGTCCGGCTGGACCGGAGCCGGCCGTGAGAGCGCCCGAGCCCGGGCAGCGGCTGAGCAGCAGAGCCGGGCGTTCTCCGGAGGGGAGCAGCAGATGCTGGCGATCGGGGCGGGCGCTCATGTCACGGTTTCGGCTGATCACGCTCGACGAGCCGTCGCTGGGGTTCTCGCCGAGGACGTAGCGGATCTTCGACCCGTCCGTGAGCTGCGGCGCCAGGACACCACCGTGCTGCTCGTTGAGCAGAACGCATTGGCCGCGCTGGCGGTGTCCGATCAGGGCTATGTCGTCACTATGTCGTCGACCTCGGGTACACGACGCTGTCGGGCACCGGGCCCGAGTTGCTCGCCGACAGCCGGGTGCGCACCGCCTACCTGGGCGAAGACGTGTGACGGTGCTCGCCTGCGGCGGGGAGCCGGTGCAGGCCCGGGGGATGGTCGCGGAGCAGGCAGGTCAGCCTGGCGGTGCAGGTGCGCCGGCCGTCCTCGTCGGAGATGACGACCTCGAAGGTGGCGACCGTCCGTCCGACGGACAGCGGCGTACAGACCCCGGTGACCGACCCGGTCGTCACGGCACGGTGGTGGGTACAGACCAGCTCCAGCCCGACCGGCACCCGCTCGGGCAGGCTGTGCAGTGCCGCCGCAACGGAGCCCAGCGTCTCGGCGAGCACCGCGTTCGCGCCACCGTGCAGCAGGCCGTACGGCTGCCGGTTGCCGGTCACCGGCATCGTCCCCACCACCCGGTCCCGGTCCCAGGAGGTGATCTCGACACCCATCCGGTCGACGAGCTGCTCGCCGGCGAACTCGGGTGGCGGTGCCAGTGGTGCGGGCGGAGCGGTCGTCTCGGCTGGTGAGCTCGTCGGCCTGGGCACCTCTGAACTCTATGTCCCCGCGCCGACCCGCAGCCCGGCAGTCATTTCCCGATCACCTGGAGATACCCCCTGGGCAGCCGGTTTGCGGTCCTGTCAGCCACCACCCTGACCACCGGATCCGGCACCTGGACCTCGCTTCCGGGACACTAGACTCACGCCGTGGTGACGGGAACGGGGGCGGGCGCCCGGCGGCTGCTGCTGCTCGACGGCCACTCCCTGGCCTACCGCGCGTTCTTCGCGCTGCCGACGGAGAACTTCCGCACCCGCATCGGGCAGCCCACCAACGCCGTGTACGGCTTCATCTCGATGCTGATCAACCTGCTGCGCGACGAGGCGCCCAGCCACATCGCCGTCGCCTTCGACGTGTCGCGGCAGACCTTCCGCAGCGAGACGTTCGCCGCGTACAAGGCCAACCGCACGAGCACCCCGGACGACTTCCGCGGGCAGGTCGAGCTGATCAAGGAGGTGCTCGCCGCGCTCGCGATCCCGGTGCTCGCCAAGCCCGGCTTCGAGGCCGACGACCTCATCGCGACCCTCGTCACCCAGGCCCAAGGCGACGGGTATGAGGTCATGGTCTGCAGCGGGGACCGCGACGCTCTCCAGCTCGTCGCAGCGGACGTCACGGTGCTCTACCCCCGCAAGGGCGTCTCCGACCTCACCCGCTTCACCCCCGACACGGTGCTGGAGCGCTATGGGCTGTCGCCGCAGCAGTACCCGGACTACGCGGCGCTGCGGGGTGACCCCAGCGACAACCTACCGGGCATTCCTGGCGTCGGGGAGAAGACCGCAGCGAAGTGGATTCGCGAGTTCGGGTCGCTGGCCAACCTCGTCGACCGGGTCGACGAGGTGCGGGGCAAGTCGGGCGACGCGCTGCGGGAGAACCTCGCGGCGGTCCTGCTCAACCGGCAGCTCACCGAGCTGATACGCGACGTCGAGCTCGGTGTCGGCCCTGGCGACCTCGCCGCCCGCCCCTGGGACCGCGACGCCGTGCACCGACTCTTCGACGAGCTGGAGTTCCGGGTGCTCCGGGAGCGGCTGTTCACCACCCTCACCTCCGCCGAGCCGGAGGCGGAGGAGGGCTTCGAGGTCCGGGGTGGGACGCTGGCGCCGGGCACCCTCGCGGCGTGGCTGGCTGCGCACGCCGCCGACGGCTCCCGGGTGGGGCTGTCCTTCCGGGGTTCGTGGGCCGCCGGCCACGGCGACCTGGAGGGGATCGCGCTGGCGGGCTCCGACGGCGAGGGTGGCTACGTCGATGTCCGGTCGCTGTCCGCCGAGGACGAGACGGCGGTCGCGGGCTGGCTGGCCGACCCGGCGGCACCGAAGGCGGCGCACGACGTCAAAGGCCCGGTCCACGCGGTCCGCGACCGTGGTTGGGTCCTCGCCGGGCTCACCAGCGACACCGCGCTGGCCGCCTACCTCGCCCGGCCGGGGCAGCGCAGCTTTGACCTCGCCGACCTCGTGCTGCGCTATCTGCAGCGCGAGCTGCGGGTCGAGGACGACGGGGACGGCGGCCAGCTCTCGCTGCTGGGCGGCGAGGAGGAAGCCGACGCGCAACGCGCCGCCGCCGAGATCCTGCGGGCGCGCGCGGTGGTCGACCTGGCCGCCGCGCTGGACGCCGACCTGGCGGGACGCGGCGGCACCCGGCTGCTCACCGGGTTGGAGCTGCCGCTGCTGGGCGTGCTCACCGACGTCGAGGCCGCGGGCATCGCGGTGGACGGCGAGGCGCTCGCCGCGCTGGAGGCCGACTTCGCCGCCCAGCTCAAGCACGCCGCCGAGGACGCTTACGCGGTGATCGGCAAGGAGATCAACCTCGGCTCCCCCAAGCAGCTCCAGGTCGTGCTCTTCGACGAGCTGGGCATGCCCAAGACCAAGCGCACCAAGACCGGCTACACCACTGACGCCGACGCGCTGACGAACCTGCAGGAGTCCACCGGGCACCCGTTCCTGGCGCACCTGCTGCGCCACCGCGACGCAGCCCGGCTCAAGACCACTGTGGACGGCCTGCTCAAGTCGGTCGCGGACGACGGCCGGATTCACACCACCTTCAACCAGACGATCGCGGCGACCGGCCGGCTGTCCTCCACCGACCCCAATCTGCAGAACATCCCGGTCCGGACCGAGGCGGGACGCCGGATCCGGGATGCGTTCGTCGTCGGGCCGGGGTGGGGGGAGTTGATGACCGCGGACTACAGCCAGATCGAGATGCGGATCATGGCCCACCTGTCGGGCGACGCCGCGCTGATCGAGGCGTTCCAGTCCGGGTTCGACTTCCACGCGGCCACCGCGGCCCGGGTGTTCGGGGTCGGTCCGGAGGAGGTCAGCGGACCGCAGCGCGCCAAGGTCAAGGCGATGAACTACGGGCTGGCCTACGGGTTGTCGGAGTTCGGGCTCTCCCAGCAACTGCGAATCTCCACCGCGGAGGCCCGCGAGCTCATGGAGGAGTATTTCGCCCGGTTCGGCGGGGTCCGCGCCTACCTGCACGAGGTCGTCGAGCAGGCCCGCGGGGACGGCTACACCTCCTCCATCCTCGGCCGCCGTCGCTACCTGCCCGACCTCACCTCGGACAACCGGCAGCGCAGGGAGATGGCCGAGCGGATGGCGCTCAACGCCCCGATCCAGGGCAGCGCGGCGGACATCATCAAGGTGGCCATGCTCGGAGTGCACCGCGCGCTCGTGGCGCAGGGTCTGCGGTCCCGGATGCTGCTGCAGGTGCACGACGAACTGGTGCTTGAGGTCGCCGAAGGCGAGCGGGCGGCCGTGGAGGCCGTGGTGCGCTCGGAGATGGCCGCGGCCCACGAGCTCACGGTGCCGCTCGTGGTGTCCATCGGCATCGGCAGCTCCTGGGACGGTGCCGCCCACTGAGGTCTGCGCGTCCTACCGCTGGCGCAGCTCGCGTACCAGGCGGGCGATCCGCAGTGGGAACATCCCGAACAGCGGCGCCCGGTGACCGAGGTCCTGCCGGTCCTCCCGGTCGAATGCGGCGGCGTAGCGGCGGGCGTGCGCGGCGCTCGGGTAGCGCTTGGACCCGCCCGCTCCGCACCCACGGGCGCACGACCAGACCAGCACATCGCCCTCGGCCCGGAACCGGTGGCGGTGGCCGAAGACCCGGCAGCGCACCACGAGGTGAAGATACCCACATAGGCGGCAGTCGGTCCGGGTACAAGCCGGCGTGACGACCGCGGTGCAGACCGCCACGATCAAGACCCGGGTCCCCGCACGACTGGACCGGCTGCCGTGGTCCCGGTGGCATTGGCGCATCCTCATCGGGCTCGGCACCGTCTGGATCCTGGACGGGCTCGAGGTCACGATGGTGGGCTCGATCGCCTCCCGGCTCACCGAACCCGGGTCGGGGGTCGCGCTCACGCCGGGCGACATCGGCATCGCCGGGGCGGTCTACGTCATCGGGGCGTGCCTGGGGGCGCTGTTCTTCGGACAGCTCACCGACCGCTTCGGCCGCAAGAAGCTGTTCATGCTGACGCTGTCCGTCTACATCGTCGCCACCGTCGGGACCGCGTTCTCCTTCGCACCCTGGTATTTCTTCCTCGCCCGGTTCTTCACCGGCGCCGGGATCGGCGGCGAGTACGCCGCCATCAACTCGGCCATCGACGAGCTGATCCCGGCACGGGCGCGCGGGCGCGTCGACCTGCTCATCAACGGCACCTACTGGCTCGGTTCCACCGGCGGCTCGGCCCTGGCGATCCTGTTCCTCGACAAGGCCATCTTCCCGGCCTTCTACGGGTGGCGGGCCACGTTCGCGATCGGCGCGCTGCTGGGCTTCACGATCCTGCTCGTGCGCCGGCACGTCCCGGAGAGCCCACGCTGGCTGTTCATCCACGGCCGGGAGGAGGAGGCCGAGCGGATCGTCGGGGACATCGAAGCCGAGGTCGAGGAGGAGACCGGCGCCGACCTCGAGAGCGTCGAGCGGACGCTGACCGTCCGCCAGCGCGAGCGGATCCCGTTCCGGGAGATCGCCCGGACCGCGTTCCGGGTCTACCCACGGCGCGCCGTGCTCGGGTTCGCGCTGTTCGTCGGCCAGGCATTCATCTACAACGGCATCACGTTCAACCTCGGGACGCTGTTCAGCACCTTCTACGGCGTCTCCTCCAGCTTCGTGCCGGTTTTCGTGATCATTTATGCGGTCGGGAACTTCCTCGGGCCGGTCCTGCTCGGCCGGCTCTTCGACACCGTCGGGCGCAAGCCGATGATCTCGGGCACCTACCTGGGTTCGGCCCTGGTGACGGTTCCCCTGGCGTTGCTGTTCCTGTTCCGCGGCGTGAACCAGTGGGGTCTGATCATCCTCGTCGTCGCCACGTTCTTCCTCGCCTCGGCGGGAGCCAGCGCCGCCTACCTGACCGTCAGCGAGATCTTCCCGATGGAGACCAGGGCGCTCGCGATCGCGTTCTTCTACGCGATCGGCACCGCGGTCGGCGGGATCGCCGGCCCGCTGCTGTTCGGCCAACTCATCAACTCTGGCGACCGGGGCCTCGTCACGGTCGCGTTCTTCATCGGCGCCGGGGTGATGGCGCTCGGCGGCGTCACCGAGGTCTTCTTCGGGGTCAAGGCCGAGCGAGCGACCCTGGAGGACATCGCCAAGCCGCTCACCGCCGAGGACGCCGAGCAGGGCGAAGCCCCGCAGCGGGTCGGGGCCGGGGAGGTGCCGCGGACCCAGCCAGGGCGCCGCGATGCACCAGGCGTGGGCGGTGATGCATGACGAGCTCGCGGCGGTCGAGGAGGACGAGGCGCTCCGAGCGGAAGCGGCCGAGCGGAAGCGGCAGGCCGCGGATGGGTACGGCGCGAAGAAACGGCGCCCGAGGGGGCTGGGCGGCCGCCGCGGTGGTGTCCGCGGTCGGCACGGTGGTGTCGGTGGGGCTGCTCGCGCTCGGGCTGGCCGCTCCGCCGGCCGCGCTGGCCGCCGGCTCGGGGCCGCCGCTCGACGTTCCGCCGGCCGTGCTCGCGTCCAGCCTGAGCTGCAGCGCTGACCTCACCCGCGTCGCGCGTGACCCGGTCCTGCTCATCCCTGGCACCACCCTCACACCAGAGGTCAACTTCGGCTGGAATTACGAACCGGCCTTCCAGCGGCTCGGCTGGCCGTACTGCGCGCTCACGCCGCCCGACCACGCGATGTCCGACATCCAGGTCTCCGCCGAATACGTCGTGTCCGCGCTGCGCACGATGCACCGGGTGGCGGGAAGGCCGGTGGACGTGGTCGGCTTCAGCGAGGGCGGAATGATCAGCCGGTGGGCGCTGAAGTTCTGGCCGGACACCCGCTCCGACGTCGCCGACGTGGTCGGGATCGACCCGTCCAACCACGGGACCCTCGACGCCTACCCCGGCTGCGCCGCCGGCTGCGCACCCGCCGTCTGGCAGCAACGGACCGGCTCGCGCTTCCTCGCCGCGCTCAACGCCGGTCAGGAGACCTACGCCGGCATCGACTACACCCAGATCTACTCCCTCGACGACGAGATCGTGGTGCCGAACCTGCCGCCCGCCGCCAGCTCCGCGCTCACCACAGGGGCTGGGCGGATCAGCAATGTCGCGGTGCAGCAGGTCTGCCCGCTTCACGTCGCCGGCCACCTGGCCATGGGCAGCATCGACCCGGTCGGCTACGCCCTGGTCCTCGACGCGATCACCCACGACGGACCGGCCGACCCCGCCCGGGTGGACCCCGCGGTGTGCGCCGAGCTGCTGATGCCCGGCGTCGACCCGGCCACCCTGCCCGGGAACGAGCAGCGGTACAACGGCGAGAGTGCCCAGACCCTGCTGACCTACCCGCGGGTCGGCGCCGAACCACCGCTCAAGCCTTACGCGGTGGCGCCACACACCCCGGCGGCACGATCGCCGCGTGCCCAGCCCACACCGCCCGGACCCCCGGTGCCGTAGCCTACGCGCCTGTGAGGTGGCGCTCGCTCGGAGCCATCGCGGTGGTTGCGGTCGCGCTGCTCGCCGGGCTCGCGGGGCTCGCGCCGGATGCCTGGGGCCGGCTTCCCCCCGCGCCGCCGCTGCCGCTGAGCTTCCTGAGCGTGGGTCCGGTGGACGGGCCCGCGCAGCTCCGGCAGATCGTCGACCAGCAGGGTCGCGAGGTCCTGCTCAGAGGGGTCAACGTCGACGGCCTCGTGGACTACTGGCAGCCGGATCTCAAGCCGCCCTACCCGACCGGTCCGCCGGCGTACGCCGGCGGTGCCTGCCCGCCGGACGACCCGCGTGTCGAGGGGGTGATGGTCTGCGGCTTCGACTTCGACCAGATGCGCCCGCTCGGCTACGACGCGATCCGGCTGAACCTGTCCTGGAGCCTGCTCGAGCCCAGCCCCGGCGCGCTCAGCCAGGCCTACCTCGACCGGATCGCGCAGGTCGTCGGCTGGGCCGGCGAGCACGGCATCTACGTGATCCTCGACCTGCACCAGGACGCCTGGAGCAAGTACGTGTTCACCGCGCCGGGCGAGGTGTGCCTGCCGCCGTTCCAGCCGATCGGCGGCTTCGACGGCGCCCCCGCCTGGGCGAGCTCGCACCTCACCCCGGCCTGTGCGCTCGGCGGCGTGCGCGAGCTCGACCCAGCGGTCCAGGAGGACTTCCAGAAGCTCTACCTGGATGTGGCCGCGCCCGACGGCGAGGGCCTGCAGGAGCACTACGCCGACGTGATGGTCTCACTCGCGCGGCGCTTCCGCGACGACCCGGCCGTCGCCGGCTATGACATCATCAACGAGCCCTCGCCGGGGATCGACGCGGTGCCCGGCGCGACCGAGGCCACCCATCTCTTCCCCTTCTACGCGAAGGTCGTCAACACGGTCACGGCGCGGCTGCCCGGGTTTCGCCAGCTTTTCTTCATCGAGCCGAACGTGGAGCGGAACGGGACCGACCAGAGCGCGATCCTCACGCCGTGGTCGCTGTACAGCCCCTACCCGAACGTCGTCTACGCGCCACACGTGTACACCGGGGTCTTCACGCTCGACCAGCAGGTCGCCTCCCAGCGGTTCTTCCCCAGCGACGGCGGCTATCGCAGCGCGATCACCGATGCCCGGCACCTCGACCTGCCGCTGTGGATCGGCGAGTTCGGCAACGACCCCTCCGACGACGACACGATCCTGCGCAGCCACTACGACCTGCAGGACCGCTACCTGCTCGGCGGGGCTCTGTGGGTGTGGAAGGAGAACGTCACCAACCTGCGCCGGCCCGTGTTCTGGGGCGTCTACGGGCCGCCGTTCGGCCGGGGCGTGCCGGTGGCGAGCCGGGTCAAGTTCACCTCGCGCGCGTTCCCGTTGTTCACCGCCGGTCATCTCACGCAGTTGAGCTACGACCCCGACAAGGCGACGTTCGACCTGCGGGGCGACTCACCGGGGGTACGGTTCGGCGACCGCTCGCACGCCACGCTCGTCTTCGTGCCGCCCGCCGTGACCGGCGCCATCGCTGCCGACGGCGCCAGCCTCCAGGTCTTCGATCAGGCAGGCGGGCGCGAGGTGTACGCCTATCCGCGCGGCGGGCCCTATCGCGTCTACACCCCGAGCGACTGACGGCACCCGCCTGACGTGCGCCGCCAGGATCTGGCGGGTGACCTAGAGTGCGACGGTGCACCTGCCCTCACGCAGACCCAGGCCCGTCGTCGTCGCCCGGGCCGACCTGCCGTTCCGGGTGGACGGGACGGTGGAGGCGGTGGTCGTCGGGGGCGGGATCGCCGGGACGTGCGCCGCGGTGGTACTCGCCGAGCGCGGGGTGCGGGTGACGCTGCTGGAGGCGCAGCCCCACCTCGGTGGACGCCTCGGGGCATGGCGCCACCGGCTGCCTGACGACGACTCCGAGGTCGTCGTCGAGCACGGCTTCCACGGCTTCTTCCGGCAGTACTACACGTGGCGGGCGATCCTGCGCCGCCTCGACCCGCAGCTCTCCTTCCTCCGGCCGCTCCCCAGCTACCCGATCATCTCCCGGCACTGGCCGACGGAGGACTTCGCCACGCTGCCCAGGACCCCCCCGTTCAACCTGCTCGCCCTGGTGGCGCGGTCGCCCAGCTTCCGGCTGCCCGACCTGCGGCACATGGACGGAGCGGCGGCCGCCCCGCTGCTGGCCTTCGACCCGGTGCGCACCTACCGCGACCACGACGGCACCACTGCCGCGGAGTTCCTCGACGCGCTGCGGCTGCCCGACCGCAGCCGGGCGATGCTGTTCGAGGTCTTCGCGCACTCGTTCTTCAACCTCGAGCAGCGCTACTCGGCCGCCGAGTTCATCGCGATGTGCCACTTCTACTTCCTCGGCAACGCCGAGGGCCTGGGCATGGACTGCCCGCACACCGACTACCTGCGGTCGATATGGCAACCGATGGCGCACTACCTGCAGGCGCACGGGGTGCGGATCCGCACCGCGACGGCGCAGCGGCTGGAGCCCGGCGCAGCGGGGTGGCGGGTGGATGTGGCGGGCTGCCCACCGCTGCGCGCCCGGCACGTCGTGCTCGCCGTGGACCCCTCGGCGCTGCAGGTGCTCGTCGCCGCCTCCCCGGGCCTCGCTGCCGCGGCACCTCGGTTCGTCGCGGCGGTGGACGCGCTGGCCCCTGGTGAGCCCTACACGGTCGCCCGGCTCTGGTTGGAGCGGGACGTGCGCGCCGAGCGCGCCGAGTTCACCAGCGTGAGCCGGGAGCCGACGCTGGACTCCGTGACCCTCTACCACCGGCTGGAGGACGGCGCGGCGTCCTGGGCGGCCCGGACCGGCGGGGCAGTGGTCGAGCTGCATTCCTACGCCAGCCCGAAAGGACTAGACGCCGACGCCGTGACGGCCCGGATGCGGACCGAGCTGGCGGCGCTGTGGCCGGAGACGGCCGGTCTGCGGGCGCTGCACGTCGACGCGCGAAGCGGGCACAACACGCCCGGGTTCGCCCCCGGCAGCTACGCCAGGCGCCCCGGAGTGGTGGGTGACGCCCACGGCGTGCGGCTGGCTGGCGACTGGGTGAGGCTGCCGTTCGCCAGCGCGCTCATGGAGCGGGCGGCGGTGACCGGCGTGCTCGCCGCGAACGACGTGCTCGCCGAGGAGGGCGTCGGCCCGGAGCCGGTGTGGGCGACCGCACCCCGCGGCCTGCTCGCCCGGCGCCCGCCGCGCTGATTCCGGCCACCGCGGTTCCGGGCGAGCCGGGCACACTCGGTGGTGCTGCCGGTCTTCGCCGTGATCGACGTCGTCATCATCGTGCTGGTCCCGCAGGAGTATCGGGAACTGCGCCGGGCGCGGGCGGGCCGGCCCAGCCGGGTGGGCTGAGCGGCGGCCCGACCGCCCGTGCCAGTGCGCTGAGGTCGCGGTCGAGGTCGTGCGTAGCGGCGAAGTCGGTCGCGCGCCGGGCGAGGCGCGCCAGCGCTGCCGGGTCGGTGAGGAGCCGGCGCAGCTCAGCGGTGACGTCGGCCGGCCGGGGGCAGTGCACCGCGAGCCCGGCCTCGGCCATCGTGGCCGCGCTGGCCACACCGTGGCCGGGAACCGGCGTCGCGAAGAGCACCGGACGTCCCACCGCGAGCGCTTCCAGGGCGATCACGCCACCGGCCGTGGTGAGCACCAGGTCGGCCGCCGTCATCTCCTCTGCCATCCGCTCGCTGAACCCACGGACCGCGAGGCGCTCGGTGGGCAGCCCGCGTCGTCGCAGTACCGTCGCCAGCCCGGTGTTGCGCCCGCACACCGCGACCACCTGCACGCCCTCCCCGGCGGCGAGCGCAGCGTCGACGAGCCCGTCGAGCGAGCCGATGCCCAGGGCGCCGCCGGTGGCCAGCACGACGAGCGCATCGGGTCGCAGGCCCAGCGAACGCCGCGCGGAGGCGCGATCACCGGGGGTGAACCGGGACGCCACCGGGGCGGCGGCCACCCGAACCACGGCGGCGGGCGCGAAAGCCCGGGCTGCTTGCGCCGAGGCCGGCAGCAGCGTCCAGGTCTCGTCCAGTTCCGGCCACACCCAGAACGGGTGCACGGCGAGGTCGGTCACCACGGCGACAGCGTGGCAGGGGAGGGCACCGCGCCGGCGCAGCTGGGCCAGACCCGCCGAGGTCATCGGGTAGGTGGAGACCACAAGGTGCGGCTGGTGCTCGGCGACCAGCGGGGCGAGCGCGCGGCCGAGCACCGCGGCCACCAGCGTGCGGGTCCAGGCCGTCGCTCGGGGGAAGCGGACCAGGGCGTCGTAGGCCAGCCCGTAGAGCCACGGCAGGCGTCGCATCGCGAGCGAGTAGGCCCCTTCCAGGACGCGGTCCCGGTACCGGCCGCCACGCCCGGTCCGCTCCACCTCGAGGACCTGTGCGCCGGGCCAGAGCACCCGCATCCGCGCCGCCAGCGCGCGCGCCGCGGCGACGTGGCCGCCGCCGACCCGTGCGGAGAGCACAAGGATCCGGGCGGGCTCCGCATCGATCACGAGCGTCAGGTTAGTTCGACGGTCTCGCACGACTGTGACCTGTGCCTGTTCGCGTTGCTTTCGCTCGCGGGCGGGGCAGACACTCCGGTGACCGCCGCGCCCAGCGAGGCAGGTGCGGTGGCTGGGAGGCGGACGTTGACGAAGTACGTGTACGACTTCAGCGAGGGCAACAAGGAACTCGAGGATCTTCTCGGAGGCAAGGGCGCGAACCTTGCGGAGATGACCAACCTCGGGCTGCCGGTCCCGCCCGGGTTCACCATCACCACACGGGCCTGCCAGGCCTATCTGCGCGACGGCGAGGAGCCCGACGGGTTGGCCGAGGAGGTCGCCGAACACCTCGCCTCGCTGGAGCAGGCGATGGGCAAGCAGCTCGGGCAGCCTGCGGATCCGCTGCTCGTGTCGGTGCGCTCGGGTGCGAGGTTCTCCATGCCCGGCATGATGGAGACGGTGCTCGACGTCGGGCTCAACGACGATTCCGTGCAGGGGCTGGCCAGGCAGGCCGGCAGCAAGCGCTTCGCGTGGGACTCCTACCGGCGTCTGATCCAGATGTTCGGCCGGACCGTGCTGGGCATCGAGGCCGAGCGGTTCGACGAGGCGCTGGAACACCTCAAACGGGACAAGGGTTCCCCCGACGACCTCGACCTCGACGCCGACGACCTGCGCGAGCTCGTCGAGGTGTTCAAGACCGTGGTGTCCGAGCACTCCGGCCGGGAATTCCCGCAGCAGCCGCGGGAACAGCTTGACCTGGCGATCAGAGCCGTGTTCGGCTCCTGGAACGCGCCGCGCGCCGTCGTCTACCGCCGCCAGGAGCGCATCCCTGCCGACATCGGCACCGCCGTCAGCGTCGTCGCGATGATCTTCGGCAACATGGGTATGGACTCCGGCACCGGAGTGGCTTTCACCCGCGACCCCGGCTCCGGCGCGCAGGGGATCTACGGCGACTACCTGCAGAACGCGCAGGGCGAGGACGTCGTCGCCGGCATCCGCAACGTCCGACCGCTGCGGGAGCTCGAAGAGATCGACAAGGCGTGCTACGACGAGCTGCTGGAGATCATGGCGACGTTGGAGGGCCACTACCGCGACCTGTGCGACATCGAGTTCACCATCGAGCGCGGCAAGCTGTGGATGCTGCAGACCAGGGTCGGCAAGCGCACGGCTGCCGCCGCGGTGCGGATCGCCATGCAACTGGTCGACGAGGGCCTCATCGACATGGACGAGGCGGTCCGCCGCGTCACCGGCGCCCAGCTCGCCCAGCTCATGTTCCCGCGGTTCGACGAGGCGGCGGACAAGGACAAGCTCACCACCGGGGTGAACGCCTCACCGGGTGCGGCCAGCGGCAAGGTGGTCTTCGACTCCGAGACCGCCGTGGCCTGGGCACAGGAGGGGGAGCGGGTCATCCTGGTGCGGCGGGAGACCAACCCCGACGACCTCGACGGCATGATCGCGGCGGCGGGCGTGCTCACCAGCCGCGGCGGACGTACCAGCCACGCGGCGGTGGTCGCCCGCGGCATGGGCAAGACTTGCGTCTGCGGCGCGGAGGCACTCGACGTCGACGCCAAGGCCAAGAAGGCCACCGGCCCGCGCGACGTGGTGATCGCCGAGGGCGACCTGCTGTCGATCGACGGGTCGACCGGCGAGGTGTTTCTCGGCGAGGTGCCCGTGGTGCCCAGCCCGGTGGTCGAGTACTTCGACGGCAAGCTGGACCCCGGCTCCGAGCAGGCCGACGACCTGGTTCGGGCCGTGCACCGGATCATGGCCCACGCCGACTCGGTGCGCCGGCTTCGGGTGCGCGCCAACGCCGACACCGGCCAGGACGCCGAGCGGGCCCGGCGCTTCGGAGCCGAGGGCGTCGGGCTGTGCCGGACTGAGCATATGTTCCTCGGCGAGCGGCGCCGGCACGTCGAGCGGCTCGTCCTCGCCGAGAGCGAGGAGGACAAGCGCGAGGCGCTGGAGGCGCTGCTGCCGGTACAGCGGCGGGACTTCCAGGAGATCTTCACAGCCATGGCGGGGCTGCCGGTGACGATACGGCTGCTCGACCCGCCACTGCACGAGTTCCTACCCGACCTCGCGAACCTGTCGATCAGGGTGGCGGTGGCGGAGGAGCGGTGCGAGGTCGACGAGGCGGACCTGAGGTTGCTGCGGGCGGTGCGCCGGTTGCACGAAGAGAACCCGATGTTCGGGCTGCGCGGGGTGCGGCTCGGCATCGTCGTCCCGGGCCTGTTCGGGATGCAGGTCCGCGCGATCGCCCAGGCGGCCAGTGCGCTGCGGCTGCGGGGCGTCGACGTGGAGCCCGAGATCATGGTCCCGCTCGTCGGCACCGTGCAGGAGCTGCAGGCCATCACGGAGGAGATCGAGGCCGTGCTCACCGAGGAGTTCCGCCGCTCGGGTGTCTTCCTGGGCGCCAGGATCGGCACGATGATCGAGCTGCCACGGGCGGCGCTGACCTCCGGTCAGATCGCCGAAACCGCGGAGTTCTTCTCCTTCGGCACCAACGACCTCACCCAGACCACCTGGGGCTTCTCCCGGGACGACGTCGAGAGCTCGTTTTTCTCCGACTACCTGGAGCACGGCATCTTCGGGGTGTCCCCGTTCGAGTCGATCGACGTCGACGGCGTGGGCCGGCTGGTGCGGATCGCCTGCGAGGAAGGCCGGGCGGCGCGGCCCGGCCTCCAGCTCGGGGTGTGCGGTGAGCACGGCGGCGACCCGGACTCGGTGCACTTCTTCCACCAGACCGGGCTGGACTACGTGTCCTGTTCGCCATTCCGGGTGCCGGTGGCACGTCTGGAGGCGGGCCGGGCGGCGCTCGTCGAGGGTGATGCCGGCGGTCAGTAGGGGCGTGCCTCACCGGCGAAGGCCGGCGCGAGCTTGCCGGCCAGGGCGGCGGGGAAGGTGACGTGGTCGGGGTCGCCATCCGAGGTGTAGCGGGTCGCGGCGTGGGCGTCGAGCTCGTCGAGCCAGGCGGTCGACCCGAACCGCGCCTCCGGGCCGGCACCGGCCTCCGAGCGGATGCGGGGGATGTCCAGGGGGTCGAACGTGGCGCTGTACGGGGAGGGAGCGGGGTTGGCTCCGGCCAGCAGGACGCCGTGCAGGTCGTAGCTGGTGCCGTCCGCTGACCCGCGCAGGCTCAGGTCGCGCTGCCGCGGGTGGATGCCGAACGGCAGCGCCATTGTCACCACCTGCACGTCCGGCACCGCGCGCAGGATGAGCTGCTGCTCAGTGACGATCTGGTGCTGCACTTCGGTCGCGGAAACGCTCGCCAGGTCGACGTGGTTGAGGGTGTGGTCACCGATCTCGAAGCCGTGGTCGTGCAGCCACCGCAGTGTCCGCGTGCCGCCCGGCTCGCCGAACGGGTGTTCGTTGACGTAAAGGCTGGCGACCGGCGTGAAACCGGGGTGGTGGCGGGCGACGTCGAGCAGGATGCCGATCGCGCAGTCCGGAGTTGGTTGACCGTCCGGGCCGAGGCTGAGCTGGCTCGCCGAGCCGTCATCGAAGGTGAGCACGACGGGGTGCGTGCCGGCCGGGATGTCGATCCGGCGGGCGACGAGGTCGGCGGTGGTGATCGGTACGTAGTCCTCCCTCGCCAGCCGCTCCAACTCGGCACGGAAGTCCGTGGGCGTGCGGTCGTCGACCGATTGCGGTGCCGCCAGGATCCGGTGGTACATGAGCACCGGGATGACGCCCAGCTCATTGGGCGCCACCCGGGAGGCCGCGGGCACGTGCGGGGCCGCCGCCGTGGGCGGGGCTGTCCGGCCGGTGCCGGAGGGGCCGCATGCGGCGAGGCCGGCGACCAGCAAGAGGGACGCCAGTGCGATCAGCCGGCGCCGCGGGGGTGCCCTCCGAACCGACATCCGGGTCAGCCTCACACACGACCGAGCCGCGCTCGCGCCGGCTGCCCGACTGCTGCGGAAAAGTTACCCGGTCGCCGCCGACAGGAGCGGCAGCCGGGACACTGGCACGGTGCGACGTCTCCTTCCCACCATCTCCGTGCTTGTCGCCCTCGTCCTGGTCGCGGCCTGCGGGCCCTCACCCCAGGCGGGCCCGCCGTCCCCGGCGCGGTTGCCGTCGGCGGCGGAGCCGGCCCGCTCGCCGATGCTGGCCCGCTCACCGGCGGGGCGGATCGTGCCGGTGGGCGCGTCGGCGGAGGGCGTGGTCGCCGACGCCGCGACGCAGGTGGTGGCGGTCGGTGTGCACGACCCGTTCGCGCTGACGCTGGTGGCCGCCGGCACCGGGGCTGTGTTGGGGAGGGTCGCGCTACCGGGTGGGCTGCGGCACCTGCAGCTCGCCGCACCCGGTGGTCCGGTGCTGGTGCCCGACGAGGGGTCGAATCGGCTGCTGCGGGTGGCGCTGCCCAGCGGAGAGATCGTTTCCTCGATGGTGACCGGGGCGATGCCGCATGATGCCACGGCGGCGGCGAACGGCACCGTGTTCGTGTCCAACGAGCGGGGCGGCAGCCTTGTCGCGGTGCGCGGCGGGCAGGTGGTGCACACGTTCACCGACCTCACTCAGCCGGCCGGGCTGGCCGCGGTCGGCGACTTGGTCGGCCTGGTCGACGTCCGGGAGAACAGCTTGATCCTCTACGACGCGCAGCGACTGGTACGGGTGGGCGAGCTGCCGGCCGGGGCCGGACCCACCCACGTCGTCGCCGACGACCGCGGGCACCTCGCAGTGATCGACACCCGGGGCGGCGCCGTGCTGCTCTACCAGCTGACCCCGCGGTTCCGGCAGATCGGGCGTATCGAACTGGCGGGCACGCCCTATGGTGTGGCCTACGACCCGGTGCGGGATCGGCTGTGGGTCACCCTCACCGCGCGCAACGAGGTCGTCGGGCTGAACCTGGGTGCCGGCCCACCTACCGTGACCTCCCGGCTGCCCACGGTCCGTCAGCCCGACACGGTGGCGGTGGACGCCGGCACCGGACGGTTGTTCGTCACCGGCACCGACGCCGGCGTGCTGGAGCTCATCGACCCGTGACCCCCCGGGGATCACTGCGTCGTGCGCGGCAGGCGCTCACCGCCAGTGCGACGGCCAGCCCCACGAGGTGAGCCGCGGGAGGTGTGAGGAGCGCAACGTCATCCAATAGTGCCGTGTCGACTCCGTCTAGAAGCGGCCTCCCCGGGTAAACGACAGCCCGTGGCTCCGTGGATCGATGCGATCGTGCCCTTCCCGGACCCGGCCGGGGCATCGAAGTGACGCCGCCGTGGGCGGTGGTGCTCGTGCTGGCCAAGGCCCCGGTGGCGGGCTTGGTGAAGACCCGGCTGTGTCCACCCGCGACGCCTGTGCAGGCTGCGCGGATCGCTGCTGCGGCGTTGCTGGACACCCTGGACGCGGTGGCGGCGGTGCCGGGGGTGACCCCCGTGGTCGCGCTGTGCGGTGACCCCGGTCGAGCGGAGCAGGCGGCCGCGCTGGCCGGGTCGTTGCGGACCATGTCGGTGCTGTCCCAGCGGGGGATCACGTTGGGGCAGCGGATCGCGGCCGCGCACGCCGACGCCGCGGCGCTGGCCCCTGGCGCGGCGGTGCTCCAGGTCGGGATGGACACCCCGCAGCTCGATGCCGGGCTGCTCACCCGCTGCCTCGACGCGCTGCACCGGCCTGGGGTGGACGCTGTGCTCGGCCCGGCCACCGACGGCGGCTGGTGGGCGCTCGGTCTACGGCAGCCGTCGCTGGCCGCTGCGCTCGCCGGGGTGCCGACCTCCCGGCCTGACACCGGGGCGCGTACCCGCGCGGCGCTGCGCGCAGTGGGCTGCCGGCTTGCCATGCTGCCGGAGCTGTCCGACGTGGACACCGCGGCGGATGCCGCGCGGGTTGCCGCCGACGTCCCCGGCGGCCGATTCGCCGCCGCGGTCTCGGGACTGGGAGAACGTGTCGGGGCCGTCGGGTGAACCCGGCGGTGACGGCCGTGGCGGACATCGCGCACGCCGAGGCGTTCGGCTTGGCCCTGTCCGGCGCGCCCGCGCTGCTCCTGGGCGACGACGGCCGGCTGCTGCCAGCGGCCGTCGCGCGCTGGCATGCCCCGGCCGGCGTCGGGGACGGCTGGCTGCTCGACCGCTGCGGCGGCCCGACGATGGACCTGGGCTGCGGGCCCGGCCGGCTGGTGGCCGAGCTCGCCGCGCGCCATGTGCCCGTCCTCGGTGTGGACTGCTCGCGACGCGCCGTGTGGGAATGCCGCTCCCGTGGCGGCCCGGTCGTGCACCGCGACGTCTTCGCCCGGCTGCCCGGCGAGGGCCGCTGGCACCATGTGCTGCTCGCCGACGGCAACATCGGTATCGGCGGCGACCCGTTGCTGCTGCTACGCCGGTGCGCCGCGGTGGTCCGAACCGGCGGGACCGTCCTGGTCGAGGCGGCGGCCGACGCCGACGTGCCCGGCTCGGGGCTGTGGCGCGGCGTCGCCCGGCTGCACGGCACCGGCGGTGCCCCCTCCGGCCCACCCTTCCCATGGGCGGTGGTAGGGCTGGACGCGCTGGCCGCACTCACCAACGCTGCCGGGTTGCAGGTCCGCGACTGGACCCGCGGCGAGCGCAGCTTCGTCGAGCTGGGCCAGAAGGCGTCGTGACACCGCGGCGCGGGAACGTGAGACGAGGGTGATTGTCAGGCAACGGTGGCGCGCGGGCAGCCGCCGCCGCCTAACGTCACGGTCATGACGATCCGCGGGCTCGCCCGGCGCATCGCCGCCCACCCCCCTCCGGGACCGTTCCGACGCGGCTTCTGGCGCAGCCCGCTGCGCGGGCCGTGGTTCACCGCGGTCCTCAGCGCGGCGCTGCTGCCGGGGATCACGGTGCTGTTCCTCACCGGGCTGGCGTCCTACACGGCTTACGACCCCAACCTCGCCCCGGTCAACGACGCCACCCCCGACAAGGGCCTGCTCGGATCCTGGCTGCCGTTGTGGCCGGCCGGTCCGTCCTGGCTGTACTGGCTCAACCAGGGCATCCACGTCACGCTCGGGCTGGTGCTCATCCCGGTCGTGCTGGCCAAGCTGTGGTCGGTGCTGCCCAAGCTGTTCGAGTGGCCGCCGGTCCGCTCACCGGTGCAGTTCGCCGAGCGGGTCTCGCTGCTGCTGCTCGTCGCGGGCGCGGTGTTCGAGCTGGTCACGGGCGTGATGAACATCCAGTACTACTACGCGTGGCCGTTCGGCTTCTACCAGGCGCACTACTACGGCGCATGGGTGTTCATGTCCGCCTTCGTGGTGCACGTCGGGCTCAAGCTGCGCCGGATGGTGCTCTCGCTGCGGGGTCGCAGCCTGCTCCGCGAGCTGCGCACCCCGCTCGCCGACGTCGTCCCCGAGCAGGTGCCCGACCCCGACCACCTCGCCGCTTCCGACCCCGCCCCGGCCACGATCTCGCGGCGCGGCGCGCTGGGCCTGGTCGGGGCGGGTTCGCTGGTGCTGCTCGCGCTGAGCGTGGGCCAGACCGTCGCGGGCTGGGCCCGTCCCACCGCGCTGCTCGCGCCGCGCGGCCAGAGCGTCGGCAACGGGCCCGGACAGTTCCAGGTGAACAAGACCGCAGCCGCCGTCGGGGTCACCCGCGTCGACGAGACGTGGCGGCTGGAGTTGCGCGGTCCGGCGCCGGTGGCGCTGTCCCGGGCCGAGTTGCTGCGGATGGCCCAGCACACCGCGCGGCTGCCGATCGCCTGCGTGGAGGGCTGGTCGACCGGGCTACAGACCTGGAGCGGCGTCCGGCTGGCCGACCTCGCCGCTGTGGCGGGCGCCCCCGACGCGAGCACGGTTTTCGTCGAGTCGATCCAGCGCGGCGGACCGTTCCGGTCGGTGACGCTGGCCGCCAACCAACTCCACGCCGCCGACACCCTGCTCGCGCTGCGGGTCAACGGCGTGGATCTGCCGCTGGACCACGGCTACCCTGCCAGGCTGATAGGCCCGGCACTGCCTGGAGTGCACAACACCAAGTGGGTGGGCCGCATGACGTTCCTGGTGGCGGCGTGAGGGGACGGGACTGGGTGGCGCTGCTGGCGCTGCTGGCCAGCTTCGTGGTCGCCGGCTACGCGGCGCAGCGGCTGCTCGCCGGGCACGTCCCCGGCATCGTCGGCTGGTTCCTCGGCAGCGGGGTCGGCCACGACTTCCTGCTGTTCCCGGTCTATGCCGGGCTGGACGCCGCGCTGGTGCTGCTGCTGCGCCGCCGCCCGGGGCTGGCGACCGTCCGTGGGGTGCCGTGGCTCAACCACCTACGCGTGCCGGTGGCGCTCTCCGGGCTGCTGCTCATGGTGTGGTCCCCGCTGATCCTGCGGGTCCCCGTCGCCGCCTACGCCGCCGCCTCCGGGCTCTCCCCCCAGCCTTACCTGCCGCGCTGGCTGGCCGTCACCGGGGTGCTGTTCGCCGCCTCCGCCGTGCTGCTCGCCATCCGAGCCCTGCGGCGAACGTGGCGTTCCGGCCGTCTCACGGCATGAACGGCAGGTTCCCGCGGACTCACCCGGTGACGCGGTAGCGCCCGACCATGCCGCCCGCCATGTGGTCGGTGACGTGGCAGTGGTAGAGCCAGTCCCCGGGGTTGTCCTCGACGTAGTCGAGGGTCAGCGTGGTGGCTGGTCCGAGCACCTCGGAGTCGACGTGGCGCTGCCCGTCGGACCAGCGGTGGCCGTGGATGTGGAAGACGTGGAACTCCTTGCCGAGGGTGGTGACGCGCCACCGGACCCGCTCGCCAACCGCGGCCGTGAACGTCGGGGTGTTGCCGATGAATGCCTGCCCGTTGAAGCAGTCGAAGTCCTGGGCCAGGGTCGGGATGTCGGAGGCGTAGAGGTCGTGCATGACCAGGACGTGCTCGCGGTCAACGGGGGCCTCGGCGGGATCGCTGACGGCGATGACCCCGAACAACCCCAGCTCGGCACCCACTTCCATGATCGGCTCCTGCTTGGGCGACAGCGCCTGGGGCATCGAGTGGTCATGGTAGGGCCATGTGCCCACCGAGCTCCGCAGCGCGGTGAACTGGTAGGTGTAGCTGTCGCCGTAGCCGACCGCGGTGCCCGGCCGCCTCGGCTCGACCGCCAGCCACGCTCCGTCGGAGCTGGGGTCGTAGCGCAGCCCGTGGGCGTGCAGGGAGTGGGGGAACCGGTAGTGGCGGTCGTCGTTTCGCAGGTGGATCCGGACGGTGTCGCCGACCTCGGCGCGGATTGTCGGCCCCGGGACGCCGGTGTTCGGGCCGATCTTCTCGTCGCCGGGCAGCGGGCGGCCCCAGTCCGGGGTGTAGGCGCGGTAGCCCAGGGCGTTCAGGCTGGTCCGGTCCGGTCGGAACGTCCTGCCCATCAGTTCGTCCCGGCCGTTGGGCACGAGGTTGTGCCAGAACGACTCGGCCGCCAGCCAGTACTCCCGGAGCCTGCCGGACCGCGGACCGAGCTGATCGTCGAGCGCCCGGGTGCGCGGGGATGTCGCTGACGGGGTGGTCACGAGGGTCGCCGCGGCACCGCCGAGGCCCGCGGTGCGGAGAAGGCTGCGCCGAGTAATGCTCATATAAGGGCAGCCTTGCCTAACAGGGACGGGGTTGTCAAACGAGCGGCGCCGGCCCCCGGGTCGTGGGTGGTTGATTCTTCCCGACCCGGCGACAGGATGGGAACGCGGGTTCATGCGGGACACCCGCACCCCGGGTTCGGGACACCCGCCCCGAGAGCGGCGGGTCGGAGGGAGCAGGAGTGGACGACGAGGACCGTGCCGCACGGGCCGCCGCCGGGCGGGCGCATGCCCAGCGGATGGTCGCCTCGGGCGTCGTGGGGGTGGCCTGCACCTGGGTGGACAACGCCGGGATCTGCCGGGTCAAGGCCGTGCCGACCGCGATGCTCTCCGCGGCGGCAGCCTGGGGCGTGGGCGCCTCGACGGTCTTCGACGTCTTCCTGGCCGACGACTCGGTGACCAGCGGCAGCCACGCCGGCGGTCCCGTCGGCGACCTGCGGCTGATCCCCGACCTCGACCGGCTGGTGGCGCTCGCGGCGCAGCCGGGATGGGCATGGGCGCCGGTGGACCGCTGGAGCCAGCAGGGCACCCGCCACCCGCAGTGCAGCCGGGCGGTCGCCGCCCGCATGGTCGAGGCGCTCGCGGCGGAGGGGCTCTCGACCCGGGCGGGCTTCGAGACCGAGTGGGTGGTGACGCACGCTTCCGCCACCGGCCACGAGCTGACGCCCGCCGGCACCGGGCCCGCCTACGGCATGGCCCGGCTCATCGAGCTGTCCGACTACGGCGCCGACCTGCTGCGAGCACTGGCCGCGCAGGCGGTGACCGTGACCCAGTTCCACCCCGAATACGCGGCGGGACAACTGGAGATCTCCACGGCGCCGGAGTCCCCCGTGGCCGCCGCTGACACCGCGGTGCTGGTCCGTACGACGATCCGGGCGGTGGCGGCGCGGCACGGGCTGCGGGTCTCGTTCGCCCCGACCGTCGTCGCGCGCACCGTCGGCAACGGAGGCCACGTGCACCTGTCGCTCTCACGCGGCGAGCGCAACCTCATGGCGTCCGGAAACGGCCCACACGGGCTGACCGCCGAGGGCGAGGCGTTCATCGCCGGGATCCTGTCCCGGCTCCCGGCCCTGCTGGCTGTCGGCGCCCCGAGCGTGGCCAGCTACCTGCGGCTGGTGCCCTCGCAGTGGGCGGGGGTGTTCGCCTGCTGGGGCCTGGAGAACCGCGAGGCCGCGCTGCGGCTGGTGACCGGCTCGCCGGGCGAGCGCGAGCAGGTGGCCAATGTCGAGGTCAAGTGTGTCGACCAGACGGCGAACCCATACCTGCTCGTGGCCGCGCTGCTGGCATGTGGGCTGGCCGGCGTGTCAGAGGGAGCGCGCCTGCCGGCGCCGGTAGACGTCGACCCGGCGAACTGGTCGGAGGGGGAGCGGACCGCGCGAGGGGTGGCCCGGCTGCCGCAGCGGCTGGCTGAGGTGCTCGCCGCCTTCACCGCCGAACCGGCGCTGGCGCGGGCTTTCGGCCCGGAGCTGCACGACACGATCGCCGCGGTGCGCCGCGCGGAGGTCGAGCGCTTCGTTGGCAGCAGCCCCGAGGAGATCGTCGCCGCCTCCCGGTGGACGCACTGACCCCGGTGGACGCGCCGCGGATGACACCCGGGCCGCTGCCCGGCTGGATCGAGCGGATCGAACTCGTCGACCACCACTGCCACAGCGTCGTGGCGGGCACGCTGGACCGTGAGGCCGTCGGCGTCCTGCTCACCGAGGGGGACCGGCCCGCGGCGGGCGCAGACCCGTTCGACAGCATGCTCGGCCTGTCGGTGCGGCGCTGGTGCGCGCCGCTGCTCGACCTCGCTCCGAACGCCACCGCCGACGACTACCTGGCACGCCGTTTCGAGCTCGGCGGCTCGGAGGTCACCCGCCGCCTGCTGCGCGCCTCTCACCTCTCGACCCTGCTCGTCGACTCCGGCTTCCGGGATGATGAGCTGCTCGGCGTCGACGAGCTGGGCTCGGTCGCCGGCGCCGCGGTGGTCGAGCTGCTGCGGGTCGAGACCGTCGCCGAGCAGGTGGCCGACACCGGGGTCGCGGCCGCCGACTACCCCGAGGCGGTCGCTGCCGCCGTCCGGCAGCGGGCCGGCGGCGTGGTGGGCTGCAAGTCCATCCTGGCTTACCGCCACGGCTTCGACGTCGACCCGAACCGCCCTGCCGACGCCGACGTGCGGGCGGCTGCGGCTCGCTGGCTGCCCCGGCGGCCGGCGGCGCGGCTGAGGGACCCGGTGCTGCTGCGGCACGCGCTGTGGTGCGCCGTGGACACCGGGCTGCCGCTCCAACTGCACACCGGCTTCGGTGACCCGGACGAGGATCTGCACCGCAGCAACCCCGTCCTGCTGACCGGGCTCTGCCGGGTCACCGCGACCACCGGCACCCCCCTCGTGCTGCTGCACTGCTACCCCTACCATCGGGAGGCCGCCTGGCTGGCGCACGTGTTCGGACACGTCCACGTCGACGTCGGCCTGGCGTCGACCTACGTCGGTGCCCGGGCCAGCGATCTGCTGGCCGAGGTGCTCGAGCTCGCTCCGTTCGGCAAGCTGCTGTACTCCTCGGACGCTTTCGGGCTGCCCGAGCTGTACTACCTGGCCGCGCTGCGCTTCCGCCAAGCGGCGCACCGGGTGCTTCACGGCTGGTGCGATGCGGGGGAGGCGGCGGCACCCGACGTGCGGCGGATCGCCGCGATGATCGCCGCCGGCAACGCGCGGCGGCTCTACCGGCTGCCGGACGCCCAGTGATCGGCGGCCGCGTTGGTCCATGCCGGTCGGCCGAGGGCGGGCCCGGAGTGGCGGCGACGGCCGGGCACATCGAGCATGGTGGTGATGTGACGCACGAGGTGGAGGAGCGCGGCGGATGGGGCGCAACGTTGCTCGGCAGCTCATCGAGACCCACCTCGTCAGCGGAGAGCTGGTGGCGGGACGCGAGGTCGGCATCCGGATCGACCAGACGTTGACCCAGGACGCCACCGGCACGCTGGTGATGCAGGAGCTGGAGGCGCTGGGCCTGAGGCGGGCGCAGACCGAGGTCAGCGTCCAGTACGTCGACCACAACCTGTTGCAGGCCGATGAGCGCAACGCCGAAGACCACCTGTTCCTGCGGTCCGCGGCCCGCCGCTTCGGGTTGTGGTTCTCCAAGCCGGGCAACGGGGTCTCCCACCCGACGCACATGCAACGCTTCGGAAAGCCCGGCAGGACCATGGTCGGTTCGGATTCGCACACCTGCGCCGCTGGCGCACTGGGCATGCTGGCGATCGGGGTGGGCGGCCTAGAGGTCGCGTTGGCCATCGCCGGGAAGCCACTGTACATCCGGATGCCGGAGATCTGGGGTGTGCGGTTGCGCGGCGAGCTGCCCGAGTGGTGCTCGGCCAAGGACGTGATCCTGGAGATGCTGCGCCGCCACGGTGTCAAGGGCGGTCTCAACCGCATCATCGAGTACCACGGCCCCGGTCTGGCCCAGCTCTCCGCGATGGACCGTCATGTGATCGCCAACATGGGCGCCGAGCTGGGCGCGACCACCACGGTGTTCCCAGCCGACGACGCGGTGTGCAGCTTCCTGCGTGGCGAGGGTCGGGAGGAGGACTTCACCGAGCTGCTCGCCGAGGAGGACGCCGGCTACGACCTCACCGAGGAGATCGACCTGTCCAGCTTGGAACCGCTGATCGCACAGCCGTCCTCGCCGGGCAACGTGGTGCCGGTCCGTGAGGTGGCCGGTGAGGACGTCTCCCAAGTGGTGATCGGTTCCTCGGCGAACCCCGGGTTGCGGGACTACGCGATGGTCGCGGCGATGGTCAAGGGCCGCCAGACGGCGCCGACGGTCAGCTTCGACGTCAACCCGTCCTCCCGGCAGATCCTCGAGGATCTCACCCGGATGGGCGCCACGTTCGACCTCATCGCCGCTGGCGCCCGGATCCACCAGGCCGGCTGTATGGGCTGCATCGGGATGGGGCAGGCCCCCGCGGTGGGACACAACTCGCTGCGCACGTTCCCCCGCAACTTCCCCGGCCGTTCCGGCACCAGGTCCGATGCCGTGTGGTTGTGCTCGCCCGAGACGGCCGCGGCTGCCGCTCTGACCGGCGTGATCACGGACCCGCGGGCTCTCGCCGCGGAGCTGGGCCTGGGCTACCCCCGGTTGGCGTTGCCGGAGCGGGCGTCGGTGAACACCGCGATGCTGGAGCCCCCGCCACCGCTCGAGCAGGCTGTCACCGAGAAGTTGGTCAAAGGACCCAACATCTCCGGGCTACCTGCCTTCCCCCCGCTGCCGGACCGGCTCGAGGCGCCGGTGCTGCTCAAGGTCGGCGACGACGTGTCCACCGACGAAATCTCCCCGGCCGGTGCCCGCGTGCTGCCCCTCCGATCCAACATCCCCGAACTCGCCGAGTTCACCTTCACCCCTCTCGACGAGGACTATCCGCGCCGGGCCCGGCAGTGCGCCGACACCAGCGGGCACCTGCTCGTCGGCGGTCACAACTACGGCCAGGGATCCTCCCGCGAGCACGCCGCGATCACGCCCCGCTACCTGGGGCTTCATGCCGTGCTGGCCAAGTCGTTCGCCCGGATCCACTGGCAGAACCTGGCGAACTTCGGGATCCTCGCGTTGGAGTTCTGCGAGGAGGGCGACTACGACCGCATCCACGCCGACGACAGGTTGCTGATCGACGGGCTGCGCAGCGCCCTCCCCCGCTCCCGACAGCTCACCGTGACCAATACCAGAACCGCCGAGCAGTACCCGGTGTGTCACCGACTCTCCCCGCGGCAGGTGGAGATGGTGCTCGCGGGCGGCCAGATCCCCCTGCTTGCCCGCCCAGACGAGCACCCGAGCCCGTCAGCCACCCCCAGTTAGGCGGGCAGGTATCGGTCAGGACAGGATCTGGACCTCGTCGCCTCGTTGCAGGGTGGAGTAGAACGTCTTGGCCGCTGAGGTGGACAGGTGGATACAACCGTGGGAGGCCACGTCGAGCGGGCCTGCGTGGAACGCGTCGCCCGGGTAGAAGAACACCGAGTAGGGCATCAGGGCGTTGTGGAACTCGGTGCTGTGGTAGTTGATGTCCTTGGACAGGACGTGGAAGGTGCCCGATGGCGTCGGGTAGCTCTTGCTGCCCGGGTCGATCGGAACCGGACCGTAGGTGACCTGCCCGTCCTTCATGAGCCACGCCTGGTCGGTCGACAGGTCGACACATGCCTTGGCGCTGGCCCCGCACGGCGCGGCCGTGTCAGCCATGGCAGGTGCCGTGGCGGCGACCGTGGGCCCGATCACGGCGGCCGCCGTGAGGGCCGCCGCCGCGGAGATCCGTCGGATGGCGCTCATCGCTACCCACTCCCGTATCTGATTGACGTCAGCGGTGCTGCACCAATCATCGGATTACCCGTCAAAGGAGATCACCATGCCAACGGGTGAATCTCCCAGTCACCACGGGGTGAGCAGCAGGTGGTTCACGAGCAGCGCGAGCGCCGCCTGGGCAGCGAGCCAGGCGCGGACGTGCCGCGGTGGGAGCAGCGCGGAGCCGGCGACCAGCCAGACCGCGAACGGCAGCCAGATCCGCTCCACCTCGCCCTTGCTGTATCCCGACAGGTCGGCCACCACCACCGCGAGCCCGACCGCGGCGACCAGCAGTCCCACTCCCCGTACCTGGCGGGGCGCTGCGGCCACGCGCCGCAACCCCGCCAGCGCCGCGGGGCCGACCGCGAAGCAGAACGCCGCCAGGTCCGCCCACACGAAGTACCAGTACGGGCGGGTCGTGGCGATGCTCTCCGTGGAGTACAGGGTCGTGAGCTTCTGGTAACCGGTCCACCACCAGAACCCGGCCGCGGTGAACGCCGCCACCACGAGTCCGGCGCTGGCGAGCCCGAACAGCGCCGCCCGCCAGCCCCGGGTACGCACGATCACCGCGGCCGGCAGCAGCATGCCCAGCGTCAGGCCGTAGGACAGGTAGAGGGTGGCGCCCAGCAGCAGCCCCCCGGACAGGGCGGCGACGTCCGCCCGCCCGCCACGTCCCACGGCGCCGCAGGTCAGCAGCGCGACGCCCCAGGCCAGCACGGCCGCGAACATGCCGTCGGCCGACACCCCGACCCATACCGCGCCGGGTAGCAGTACCCCGAACGGCAGGGCCGCGCGCGCGATCGGCTCGCCGCCCAGCATGCGCAACGTCATCACGACCGGGAGGCAGGCCGACGCGCCGATCAGGATGGTGATGATGCCGGCCGCGCCGCCGCCACCCAGGCCGATGCGATCCACCACCACGTAGAACAGGAACACGCCCGGCGGATGGGCGCCGACCTGGGTCGTCCAGTGCTGCGGCGCTCCGGTGAGGATGTGCGCGGAGAACTGCCGCAGCATCGCCGGGATGCTGCCCACCAGCGGCACGTCGTGGAGGTACTCGTTGCGGTCGATCAGCCGCGCCGCGATGCCGCGGGTGTAGCCGTCGACCAGCGCGAGGCACACCGTCCACGCCACCGACGCCAGATACGCTCCGACCAGCAGCACCCGCCAGCGCATCCGGGCGGCCAGCCGCGGCCCGAACGCCACCACGAGCACCGCGACGAGCACGGCCGGCAGCGTGCCGGGCCCGACGTGCGGCGCCCAGGACGCCAACAGCGGTGGGAAGAACAGGAAGATGTCAACGTTGGCGCGGAGCAGCGCCCAGCCCACCAGCGCCGCCGCCACCACCAGCCCGACCGCGGCCGCCACCACCGACAGATCGAACGCCACGCCGCGGCGCCGGGCACGTGCGCGGCCTTCCCCGCCGCGCGCGCCGGCAAGTCGCACCTCAGTGGCCACCACCGCACGCTATCCGGCCGGTCGTCGGGCCGCGGTACGCCCCGCGGGCCCAGCCCCACCGGAACGCGGCGCCGGCCGACCTCGTTGCCCTGTACCGCCCGACGCTGCCTTACCCTGGTACGTCCGTCGAGTGGCAGCGCGCGCAGCCGTGTCCCGGTCTGGACGACGCCGTGCGCGGTCGACCTCGAGCCCGCGACCCGCTCACCGAAGGGCACAGCGGCGAACGCCGGTGTCCGACCATCCGGAAGGCTGAGCTGTGGTGGACGTAGAGACCATCGACCAGAACTACAACCAGTTGCAAAGTCAGAGTCAGCAAACCATCCAGGCGCTCACCGCACTGGTCCAGAAGCTCCAAGCGGCTGTTCAAGCGGGTGACCAGAACGCCAGGGAGTGGATGCTGGACCTCAAGGAGATCGCGCTGGGCGTCAAGCAGGAGCAGGACCAGGTCACTACCCTGCTCCAAGCCATCCACGGCTTCGCGGCCACCCAACTCCAGCCCCCACCAGCACCGACATACCAGCAGGCGACCTACCAACAAGCCCCGCAATACCAGCAACCCGTCTATCCGGGCGGGGGCGGGATGTTGCAGCGCTTCCTCGGCGGTGGCTTCGGGCGGGCCATCGCCACCGGAGCCGGGTTCGGTATCGGTGACGACCTCATCAATCACCTGTTCAACTGAGGGGTAGGCGAGTTCCGGACGGATCCGGTGCTGATCTGCCGGGGCGGCAGACCAGCACCGCCAGCACCGGCCAACTCAGCCGCGGGCTGTCGGGGCGCCACCACCGACCTCGGGTTCCCGAGCTGTGAGCTCGGTCTGCCGGGCAGCGCCCACGCGCACCGCCGTGTGGCGCACGGTGGTGGCGATGACCAGGGTGGCGGCCAGCAAGACCAGGTCTTTGAGGACGTACTGGCCTTCCAGCGTGGGTGCGTGGTCCGGGCCGCTGAACAGCCGTCCGGACGGCACCACCAGCGGGGACAGGATGCCCAGGATCCACAAGGCGGTGAGGTAGATGCTCATCCGCAGGCCCCACCCGGTGATCAGGGACAATCCGATCAGGCACTCCACTGTGGCCAGAGCCACCAGCGCAACGCTGCCGGGTACCAGCCCGAAGGCCAGCACATGGGTGGTGGCCAGGACGAGATCCTGAGCTGGGCTCACGCCCGGGAAGTACTTCAGCACGCCGAAGGCCAAGATGGTCACGCCCATGCTGATCCGCAGCAGCAGCAGGCTGTAGCGCCCGAGCCAGCGGTCGGCGGCGGCGTCGACCTGACCTCGGGAGATGCGGACAGTCAATTCACGCCGCGGCCGCGGCTGGGGTGTGGTGTGCCCGTCGGCGACCCGGTCACCGATGGCCTCAGGTCGTGTCTGCTGGATCAACGAAGTGGTCATGGTAGAGCTCCCCCCACGGGTGTTTGTCAGACGATTGGCCTGTCATTTGTCGTTTGCGGGCCGGTACGTCGGAAACGAATGTTTTCTCGTAACTGCAGCTTCGAGCAAAATAGGGTGGCGCGCCACCCACAGGCTCCCCACACTTGTCACTGTGGGGGAAGCGTCGGAGGCCTTCGGGCCCGTGTTGCGTCGGCTGCGCGAGCGCGCGGGTCTGACGCAGGAGCAGTTGGCTGGCCGTGCCGGGCTGAGCGCGAAGGCGATCAGCGCACTGGAGCGGGGTGAGCGTCGGCACCCCTATCCGCACACCGTGCGGGCGTTGGCGGCGGCGCTGGGGTTGAGCCGGGACGAGCATGCCGTTCTGCAGGCGGGGGTGCCATCGCGCCCACGCCGAGGTGGTGAGCTACCGACCGACGTCGGATCGGGGGAGCGGCCGCGCACCATGCGGGTGGTTTCCACCCAGGTGACGGGCTTCACCGAGGTGATCGGCCGGGCGTTGCTGGACATCCTCGCCCCGCAAGACAGCGACTGGACCCACGATCCGGTGCAGGCGGTGCACGCGGTGCTGGCCAACCGGGTCGGGTGGTGGCTGCTGGTCCTCGACGACGTCGCCGACCCTGTCGCCCTGCGGGGATTGCTGCCCGCCGCTGGCGCTGGCGACGTGATCATCACCAGCCGGGCCGGGACCTGGCCCGATCCCCGGATACTGCTACCCGTGCGGTCGCTGGCCGAACCCGACGCGGTGGAACTGGTGACCTCGCTCAGCGGTGATCGGGACCGGCGTATCGCCGCGGAGCTGGCCGACGAGCTGGGGGGCCTGCCGTTGGCTCTGGCCCAAGCCGGCTGCTACGTGGGCCACAACGCCCTGGACCTGGCCGGCTACCTTGCGCTGTACCGGCAGCGCCGGGCCGAGATGCACCATGAGGGGAACGTTCCGGACTACCCCGCGACGGTGGCCACCACGTGGCAACTGGCCTTTGCCCGGCTGTCACCCTCGGCACGAGCCCTACTCAACCTGCTGTGTTGGTATGCCCCCGACACCATTCCCCTCGACCGGCTGTTCAGCACGACCGATATGAAGCAGATCGAGCTTCCCGAGCCGGTCGAGAAGCTGCTGCGCCCGCTCCTGGCCGATGAGCTGCACCGTCACCGGGCCACGGCTGAGCTGGTCGCATACGGTCTGCTCACCCCCGCTGGCACGCACGGACAGGTGACGGCGCACCGGCTCGTACAGGCCGTCACCGCCGACCAGTTGGCGGCCGACACCGACGGTGGCTCGTGGATCACCGCTGCCGCGATCCTGCTCGCCGCGGCCTGCCCCCACCCGCCAGCCACCGCCGAGAGCACTTCCGCCTGGCAGCGGCTGCACACCCACGTGAGGACCCTCATCGAAGCGCTCCAACCGGACCACCCCGACACCTTGAGCCTGCGCGACACGGTCGCCAACTGGAGCGGTGAGGTCGGTGAGGTCACGCGGGCGCGGGAGCTGTACACCATGCTGGTCGAGGACATGGTGCGGGTGTTCGGCCCCGACCACCGGCACACCCTGGTGGCCCGACTGCGTCTCGCCGAGTGGATGGGGGAGGACGGCGCGGTCGCACAGGCTCGAAAGCTGGCCACCGCGCTGGTCGAGGACATGGTGCGGGTGTTCGGCCCCGACCACCGGCACACCCTGCGTGCCCGGGCCACCCTCGCCCGGTGGACCGGAGAAGCGGGGAAGGCCGTCCAGGCACGAGAGATGTTCGCCGCGCTGGTCGACGACGAACGACGGGTATTCGGCTCCGACGACCGCGACACCCTGCTCGCCCGAGCGAACCTCGCCCGGTGGACGGCAAGGGCCGGAGACATGGCGCAGGCCCGGAAGATGTGCATCGAACTACTTGAGGACACGGTGCGGATCCTCGGCCTTGACGATGAGGAGACCCGGGTCGCCGGGGCCGCCCTTGCTTACTGGACGGGCGAGGTGGATGACCCGGCACAGGCACGGGAGGTGTACGCCGCGGTGGTCGAAGACGAGGCACGAGTGGCGGACGGGGGGTGTGCGCCCGCGGGGCCCGGTGTATCGGACAGGTTCTCAACTGCATCTGTGGAGTGTCGCTCACTGACGAGTCTAACCTCGGGAGGTGCCAAGTGAGCGTTCCCTTCGCCGTCGTGGAAGCGGCCCTCGCCGCCGCACGGTCGGCTCGCGCCGTCTCCGATGCCGCCGCCGTCACCGCGGGCGTGGAAGCCGCCCTGGCCGCGGACCGCCGAGGTTGGGCACAGCGACTGCTCACCCGCCTCGGCGACCTGCCCGTCTGCGCCACCGGCCAGCGCGAACTCGTCGCCACCCTTGCCGAGGAGTTCTCCACATCCGCCGATGAGATTGACCACGGGCTCGGCCGGAAGGCCGACCCTGCCTGACGCCCTGACGCCCGCATCAGGTGCTCGGACCTCCGGACCACACTGCGCACAGCGTGTACTGCCAAACACCGCTGCTGAGGTGCTGTCTGTGACCATCACTTCCTGACCACGAACGGATCAACCGGTGACCGAACCGCAGAGGATGCAACAGTGACCGAACCGCAGAGGATGCAACAACGTGACGGCCGCGCCGAGCTAGCTGCCGAGGTCGCCGGCCTGGCGCCGAAGCGGGGCTGCACGGTGGCTGTGGCTGAGTCGTTGACCGGGGGCATGGTGGCCAGCGCGCTGGCCGAGTCCCGCGGGGCGAGTGAATGGTTCCGTGGCGGAGTGGTGGCTTATTCCACCGAGGTCAAGCACCAGTTGCTTGACGTGCCGCCTGGTCCGGTGGTCAGCAGGGCGGCGGCTGCGGCGATGGCGCGGTCGGTACGGCGGCTCTTGGGGGCGGATCTGGCGGTTTCGGTCACCGGTTCTGGCGGCCCTGAGCCGCAGGACGGCCAGCCGCCGGGCACCGTGTATCTCGCGGTTGACGACGGGGTGCGGGTTCAGGTCGTAGCACGCCGCTTCATGGGAAAAGATCCGCCCGGGGTGTGCGCCGACGCCGTAGCTGAAGCGCTGCGACTGCTCGCCGAGTACCTGCGGGTCTAGGCCGTCCGTTATCCGGGTGGCGCGTAGTAGGCGCTCAGGTGGATCCGGCCGCCTTCGCAGACAGGGCCGTACGGCCAGGGGATTTCGAACTGTTCGGTCTCATCTGGCGGAATCAGCTTGAGGGCCACCGGGTTGGGCTGACATGGACCGCTCTGGGCGTCGCCCGTGCCGGGTATCACCCCCCAGCGCATGTTCGCCGCCGCGACGCCGCCGACCGGCAACGTGACGGTGCTCGGGGCGGGTTCGAGATCCCACCGGGCCTGGGTCGGCAGCCCCCCGCCGTCCTGCCCGACGAGCTGCAAGCCGCTGAACCCGTACAGAGTGCACTCGCTGGCACCCACGTTCGTGACAACGAGCAGCCCGTAACGTCGGCCCATACCCTCGTCAGCGAGGATGACCGCCCCCCGCAGCACGCCGGCAGTGCATCGTGTCATGCTGAACCGCCCTTTTCGATTGGCCATACCTGACATGTACCTGACTCCAGCGTAGAGGATGTCCGGATGCTGCCCGATCCACGCTCCGGAGTCCTTGGTACGCCCAGCACGCCGCCCGCGGCTCGGTCAGCGCTGCAGCCGGCGTGACCGACGACGGCTGTTCATCGGGTGGTGCTCCCCTTCAGGTCGCCGATCCCCAGCGAACCGTCGGGCCGGGAGGTGGATGACGAACGTTGCGCGCGCCCGGGTCGCGGTGCCGGCGCGGGTGGATCGGGGAGGTCGTCGAGGAAGTCGGCGGCAGGGGCGAAGAACAGCGTGCCGGTCACGGGCGTCGAGAAGGTGTGAGTTGTTCGGCTTGACGGCATCGTCCAGCTCGATGTTGGACAGCTTGGTACGGCCGATCACATTCTCCTGGGCTTTGACCGGCAGGGCGTTCCACGCCCGCAGATCATGCAGATACTTCTGCACGATCACATAGCTTCCGCCGATGAACCCCGGGTCCTCCTCACCGATCAGGACCGCGACGCTCGCCGCCGGGCCGAGGGATTCTCGGTCCCGTCAACGAATCCGAGCAGGTCACAGATGTAGAAGTATGTGAATCCATGCACTTCGTCGGGGGCGCGGCCTGCTGAACAGGCGATCCCAGGCCTGCGACCCGACGCCGACGACGCAACTCAGCCTGCCGTCCGGCACGCGGAAGCCGACGGACCGCTGGAGACTGGCCGGCCACGTCGGACAGCAGTTCGCGCGCGACCGGCTCGCCGCCCGGCCGTGCACGCCGCGCTGTCCGGTGACAGCGCGGCCTTCGACGCGCGGGGCCCCCAACTCGCCTGGCGCTCGTCCACCTACCGTGGCGCGCTCGTGGTCAGCGTCCCGCTCAGCTCGGGCACGTCCTGGACCAGCAGCTCGGAGACCGGGTGCTGGCGTTGGCTTTCTCGGTCCTTGCCGGCGCCGCGGCGTTGGCCACTCTGCGTTTCCGTTCTCCCGTCGGTTGACTGGGGTCGGCGAGTGCGGCGAACCCGGGTCGCTCGCATCGAACCGGACGGGCCAGCCCGCTGCGGATCCCTTGACACCGGTAATCAGCGTCACCGACACTCGTGCCTGACGCGTGCCGTGAAGACTCTTTGCTCGACGAGGCGGCTGAGCTGGGCCTTGAGTTGGCCTTGAGTGGGTGCGGTTAACCCCAAGTTAACCCCAGCTAATCCACAGTCCCTCGGGGCGCCAGACCTCTGCCAAGGCAAACAAGGGAAGATGCTATGCAAGTGCTGACCCAGCACTACGACAACGCGCGGAGCGGGGCCAATCTCCAGGAGACGGTCCTCAGCCCCGTCAGCGTTACACCCGCCAGCTTCGGGAAGCTGTTCGAACTCGCCGTGCAGGGACACGTGTATGCCCAGCCGCTCTGCGTCCAAGGAGTCAGCTTCCCGGGCGTCGGCGAGCGGAACGCTTTATACGTCGCCACGATGCGCAATCAGGTGTACGCGTTCGACGCCGACGCCGGCGGCAGCCCGCGCTGGTCGCGCTCGCTAGGCCCCTTCGTCTCGCTGCCCGACCCCAACATCGGGCCCGGCGGCTACAAGGACATCGTCGATGCGGTGGGAATAGTCAGCACGCCAGTCATCTCGCTTCAGCACCAAGCTCTCTACGTCGTCGCCATGACCCACGAAGGTAGCCAGTATCACCACCGTCTGCACGCGATCGACCTAGCCACCGGCGAGGAGAAGCTCGGTGGCCCAGTGACCATCCAGGGAATCGTACCCGGCACCGGCGACGGGAGCTCCAGCGGGACGATCGCGTTCATAAGCAATCTGCAGAACCAGCGGTCCGCGTTGCTGCTCGCTAACGACACCATCTATGTGGCCTTCGCCTCGTACGGCGACCGCGACCCTTACCACGGCTGGGTCTTCGGATTCGACGCGGGGACGCTGCGGCAGCGTCCGAACATTTTTATCACGACTCGGTTCGGCGGCCGTGGCGGGATTTGGATGGCTGGTCAAGGTCCAGCGGCCGACGCCGCCGGCGGAGTCTACTTCATAACAGGCAACGGCACGTTCGCCGAGACGAACATCGTGAACAAGGTGGTGCTGGGCGAGACCGCCGTCGGCCATCCGGCGCTGGTCAACCACAACGGGCAACTGCTGGTGATCGGCTGGACCGGAACCGACGCGCAGCAGCACGTCAACGTTGCTCAGACCGTCAACGGCAACAACTTCACCGGCAAGGTCGCGCTCGGCGAGACAAGCATCGACGGTCCAGCGCTCGCATCGGGTGACGGGCGCCTGTTCCTGGCCTGGACCGGCACCGACGGTGCGCACAGCCTCAACGTCAGTTCCTCCACTGACCTGCAACATTTCGGCAACAAGGTCACGCTGGGCCAACACAGCGCCTACGGCCCGGCGCTGGCGTTCGGCAACGGCCGCCTCGTCCTGGCCTGGACTGGTCTGGACCGCCGGCTCAACGTCGTGTCATCGACCGACGGCGTCATGTTCGGGAACCCGGTGACGTTGGACGAGACCAGCGACAGCGCTCCTGGGCTGGCTTTCGACGGCGACACGCTGTTCCTCCTGTGGCGCGGCGTCGACCCGAGCCACCAGCTCAACATCCTGCAGTCAACCGACGCCGTCACGTTCACCGAGAAGGTGACGTTCGTCGACACCAGCGACTTTCACCCCGCGCTGGCCCGCATGGCGGGCCAGCTTCGCCTGGCCTGGACCGGCCGTGACAGCGGCCAGCACCTGAATTCACGGTCTGGACAATCACCTGCCGCGCTGGATTCGAAGGACACCTATCAGGACCGCGCCCGCGCGGCTCCCGCGCTGGCCGGCCTGGGCACCCACCTGTTTCTGAGCTGGACCGGGACCGACCCCAGCGCCCACCTGAACCTGGCCGTGCTGGCCGGTGAGCCCAGCCTCGGCGACAGCTTCGTCAAGCTGGCCCCGGATCTGTCACTCACTGACTGGTTCAGCCCCTGGAACACCCAGATCCTCAACGACACCGACATGGATCTCGGCTCCGGCGGCGCCCTGGTGCTGCCCGATACCGGCGGCCCGGTCGTCGGCGGCGGCAAGGAGGGCAAGCTCTACGTCCTGGACACCAACCACCTCGGGCACTTCTGCTCCACGTGCGCCGACCCCACCGGCGACACGCAGATCACCCAGTGGTTCCAGGCCACCGGCGTCGACAAGGGCAACCAGCCCCCGCCGCAGCCGACGCCTGGCGCAGGGGGCTTTCATCACATTCACGGCTCACCGGTCTTCTGGCGCATGCGCGCCGCCGGCGCCCGGATCTATGTCTGGGGCGAAGCGGACTGGCTACGGGCGTTCCGCTTCAACGACCCGACTTTCGACCCCTCGCCGGTGGACATCAGCGACGTCACTACGCCGGCCGGCAGCATGCCTGGAGGGATGCTGAGCCTGACCGCCAACGGCGACCAGGACGGCACCGGCATCATCTGGGCCAGCCATCCCATCAACCTCAACGCCAACCAAGCGGTGGTCCCCGGCATGGTCAGGGCGATCGACGCCGGCAACCTGCGTCACGAACTCTGGAACAGCACGATGCGCGCCGCCGACGACATCGGGCTACTGGCCAAATTCACCCCGCCCAGCGTGGTGAACGGTAAGGTCTACGTCGCCACCTTCTCCAACAAAATCTGCGTCTTCGGTCTGAAATAGCTCGGGCGGCCCGTTAGCCCACCTGACCGGGGGCCACCAGCCGGGCCAGGTCGACCGTGATCGTCCCCGTGCCGCAGCCAACGTCGAGACGGGCACGCTTCACCGACGCGCCACCGATGGTCAACGACCCCAGCGCTCGGGTTGCGGGGGATACTCGTGGCAGCGACCGTGGTCTGGCTCCGGGAAGGGGATGGTGGTGAGCGACATCGACCGCGCGGGCTGCCCCCGGCCTGCATCCGGCTCGCCCCCGGAACGACGCACGCTGCTCCTGCTATCGGCCGTCCTACTCGCCGTCGTGGCCCTGGTATCCGCGGTGGCGGTCGGCGTGGCCCGCGTCGCCTGGGAGGCGGCCTCGCCGCTGCGGGCACTGTACCCGCCGCCGGCGGCCTCATCCGGCGGGTCGAGCCGATCTCTGGACCTCTTGGCGCTCGCGACCAAGGTCGACCCTGGCCTGGTGGACATCACCACTGAGCTCGACAGCCAGGACGCCGAGGCCGCCGGCACCGGGATCGTACTCAACTCATCCGGCGAGGTGCTCACCAACAACCACGTGATAAACGGCGCCACCGACATCAGCGCCACCGATGTCGGCAACGGCCAGACCTACCGCGCGACCGTCCTCGGCTATGACCGCAGTCATGACATCGCGGTGCTCCAGTTGCAGGGCGCTTCAGGCTTGCATACCGCCGCGATCGGAAACTCCGCGACGGTCGCGGTCGGGGATCAGATCGCCGCGATCGGCAATGCCGGGGGGGCCGGCGGTACTCCGAGCACCGCGGCGGGAGCGGTATCCGCCCTCAACCAGACGGTCAACGTCACCGACGACCCGACCGGGAACGTCGAGCGGCTCGCCGGGCTCGTCCGGGTTACCGCCGACGTGCAGCCCGGTGATTCCGGCGGCCCCCTGGTCAACGCCGCCGGGCAGGTCGTCGGTCTGGATACCGCGGCCGCCGCGGACTTCTGGTTCCCCTCCTCCAGCGGCGAGGGATTCGCGATCCCGATCAACGACGCGATCGCGATCAGCAAGCAGGTCGAAGCCGACACCGCTTCCACTACGGTCCACGTCGGACCGGCCGGCGTCCTCGGTGTCGACGTTCAGGCAACCCGCACGGTGGGGCCAGGTTGGGGCAGGTCCGGCGGCCCGGACCACCCGGCCACCTCAGGCACCCTCGTCGTGGCGGTCACCCCGGGATCGCCGGCTGAACGGGCCGGGCTGGCAGCGGGCGACGTGATCGTGTCCCTGGACGGAGCGACGGTCGACTCTCCCAAGGCACTCAGCGCCTTCCTGTCCGACCACCACCCTGGAGACCTGGTTCACGCGGTGTGGGTGGACCCTTCCGGCCAGCAGCAGGACGCGGTGGTGCAACTGGCGGCCGGCCCGCCCAGCTGAGGGTGTGACGGCGACCACTTGAGCGCCTCGCGCTGGCGGCCTGCTCATCCCCGTCCATCGCGGCGGTATGGCCTCACGGCGCGGTGGGTAGCCCGTGCGGCATGACCGGGATTTCCGCGGTGCTCTTCGACGTGGACGGCACTCTTGTCGATACCAACTACCTGCACGCCGTTGCCTGGTGGGAGGCGTTCCGCCAGTACGGTCACCATGTCCCGATGGCTCGCGTTCACCGCGCCATCGGCATGGGCTCGGACAAGCTGCTCGATCATCTCCTCCCGGCCGGCCGTGACCGCGGGGTGGACGACGAGCTCCGATCCGCGCACACGGCCCTCTACGCCCCCTACTGGCCGCGGCTGCGAGCTTTCGACTGCGCTTCCGACTTGCTGCGGGCGTGCGCGAGCCGTGGCCTGCGGGTGGTGCTGGCCAGCTCTGCCAACGAGCGTGAGATGCGGGCACTGTGTGACGCGCTCGACGCCGACGACGTCCTCGCCGCTGTGACGTCTTCCAGCGATGCGGAAGAAAGCAAACCGGCGCCCGACATCCTGCAGATCGCGTTGCAGCGCGTCGGGGTGGCGGCGGATGCGGCGGTGTTCGTCGGCGACACCGTCTGGGACGTGCGGGCGTGCAAGAAGGCGGGGCTTGCCTGCATCGCGCTGCTCAGCGGCGGGATCGGACGTGACGAGCTGCGCGAGGCGGGCGCGGCGGAGATCTACGAGGGGCCTGCCGAGCTGCTCGCCTGCCTGCAGGACAGCCTCATCGCCCGGTTCGCCCGCCAGACTTCCGGTTAGGTCCTGCTCGATCTCCTGGGACTCCATGGCAGCCGTGCCGGAAGGGAGTTTGCATGTCCTGGATCGTCGGTCCCTGGCAGGATCTCGGCGTGGTCGCCGGCAAGGCTGTCCTCATGTACGCGACCGCTGTCGTCGGGCTGCGTCTGGGGGAACGGCGCACCCTCGCCCAGTGGACCATCATCGACTTCGCCACAGCGGTGGCGGTCGGCGCGATCGTCGGGCGCACCGCCATCGCAGGCACTCAGGCCTACCTGACGGGCGCCGTCGCGCTGCTCACCCTCATCGCCGTGCACCGGCTCGCCAGCCTGCTGCGGTTCCGCCCGCTGGCCGGCAAGTTGTTCGACCACAGGGTCCGGGTCCTCGTCGACCACGGCCATCTTCGCCGCCGCCAGCTTCGGATGTGCGGGCTGACCGACAACGACCTCTACGCCCACCTGCGCCAGCGTGGCGTGTTCGACCTCTCCGGGCTGCGCTACGTCCTCTACGAGGCGAAAGGCGATCTCACCGTCGTGTCCGACCGTGCCGCCTCGGACCCCGAGCCGCCGCTCGTCCAGGCCGGTCTCGACAGTGCCGACGGCTACGCCCTCCGCAGCGGCCCGGCACAGTGACCAACGCCGGTTCCCTTGGGTGGTCGGGCGGGGTGCCGTGAGCTTGTCCTACAGCCAGTTCGCCAGCGATGTGGACCCCTGCAGCCGGGCAGGCCCTCGGCGTCACCGAACAGCTCCCCCTCGGCGAACGCCACCTCTATGGGGAGGGCTACCTGCGCGAGACCCTCGCAGTGCGCATGGGCGGGCGGGTCGCCGAACAGCTCGTGATCGGGGAGGCGTCCTTCGGCGCGGCCGAGGTTCTCGTCGGTCCGGTGCGGCGGCGAGGTGGCCGGGCAGGGGATGAGCTCACGCCGGCCCGGCGTGGCGGCGAAGGTCGCCGAGGTCGATCCACTCCAGTGCCCGGGCGTGGGTCGCCGCCAGCACCACAGGTGGTGCCACGCCCGCATCCAACGCCTCCTGCCAGCGGTGCGCGCACACGCACCAGCGGTCGCCCGGGCGCAGGCCAGGGAAGCCGTAGGCCGGCTGCGGCGTGGACAGGTCGTTGCCGCGCTTCGCGCTGAAGGCAAGGAACTCCTCGGTGAGCTGGGCGCACACGACGTGAACCCCGGCATCCTCGCCTCCGGTGTCGCAGCAGCCGCTGCGGTAGAAGCCGGTCATCGGGCTGGTCCCGCAGGTCTGCAGCTTGCCGCCCAGCACGTTTCGCGCCATGGCTCCATCATCGTCCCTGCCGCTGCTTGACCCCAACCGCGCAGCGTGTCGGGCACAATCCCGACCTACGGGCCGCTTACCTTGCCCTGCGGATCACGGCGAGGCCAGCACTACGATCAGGACCCGCACCGCCGGGTGGTCGGGGTCGATCCAGTTGGTGGCGACACGATCACCACACCTCGCGACAGCTATGGCGCTGGCCTGAAAGAAGCAGACTTCGTCGTCGGGCTGCTGGGCGCCGCCCCAGCCGAGCCCGGTGGAGCCGCCACCCACGTGGACGACCGTTCGCGCGGTCGGCTCGGCGATGTGCCGGAGGCCGTGGTCCACCGACCAGCGTCTGGATCTGAGCCGGCGGCAGCCGACGATCTCTCAGACTGTCACGTCTCTATAGAGGTAACGCCGGGTCCAGGGCCAGTCCAGCGGCTTTCCCTTGGTGAACACGATCTGGGCCAGGCCGAGGTCACCGTGGGCGAAACCCGCCAGCGAGCCGGCCAGCCAGAACTCTCGCCTCCGGTAGAACTCCTCGTCGAACATCTCAACGATTCGGTGCCGGTTCGCCCGGTGCGCGCGACGCCAGTGCTCCAAAGTCAACGCGTAGTGCCGCCACAGGTTCTCCCGCTCCACCGACCACAGGTCGTGGTGGGCGAGGCCGCGCTCGATGTCGGCGACGGTCGGCAGGTAGCCGCCGGGGAAGATGTGGCGGTCGACCCACGGGTCGGTGGCCTCCGGCGCCTGCTGGGTGATCGTGTGCAGCACCGACACCCCGCCGTCGGTGAGCAGCTCGCGCACCGCGGCGAAGTAGCGGTCGTGTTGGCCGCGCCCGACGTGCTCGAACATGCCGACGCTGACGACCCGGTCGAAGGAGGTACCGCGGCCCGGCAGATCCTGGTAGTTCGCGAGCTGAAAGCTCACCCGGTCAGCCACTCCCCGCTGCTCCGCCAGCTCCCGTGCAGCGGCGAGCTGCTCAGAGCTGAGCGTGATCCCGAGCACCGACACGCCGTAGCGCTGTGCAGCCGCCACCGCGAGGTAACCCCAGCCGCAGCCGATGTCGAGTAGGCGCTGACCCGGTGCCAGCCGCAGCTTGCGCAGCAGGTGGTCGACCTTCTGATGCTGGGCCGCCTCGAGTGTGTCGTCGTCGTGCTCGAAGTAGGCGCAGGAGTAAGTCAGCGTCGGGTCCAGGAACAGCCGGTAGTAGTCGTTGCCGACGTCATAGTGGCGGCGGATCTGGTCGCGCTGGCGGTGCCGGCGGTTGGCCTCATCCCGGTGTGGCCAGCGCACCGGCAGCACACGGTCGATCACGTTACGGTTCTGACCGACGATCCAGAACAGCGCCACGAGCTCGTCCTCGGGCACCTCAACCAGGCCCCGACTGTAGCCCTCTCCGAATGCGAGGCTGATGTTGGTCAGCGCCGCCTTGGCCACCGCGGGTGTGGCCAACCGTATCGTCACCGCCGGTCCGCAGCTGCCGTAGGACCGCCGCTCGCCGTCCCAGTATTCGATGCTCACCCGACCGAACTGCAGCCGGCTCACCAGTCGGTCGACCACCAGTTTCTCGAACACGTCCGTCTCCTCCGGAGCACAGTGTCCAGCTTCCGTGAGGGGCGTGGCGACCTCGGGCGACTGCACGGGCGTCCGGACCGGATGCGGATCCGCCAGGAACGTCCCAAGTACCGCACCGTGCCCAGATGCCCGCTGAACCCCGACTGACGGGCATCACGCAGCCGGCGATCGTCGAACGCTGGACATCAGCCCGCTGCGGTGATGCGGGCGAGTCGGCGCGGGGTGGGCCAGCGCACGTCGTGGATCCAGCCGAGCTTCTCGAAGGCCCAGATCACTCGTGCGGAGGTGTCGAGCTGACCCGGCCGCACACCGTGGCGGGCACAGGTGGGGTCGGCATGGTGCAGGTTGTGCCAGGACTCGCCAAAGGAGGCGATGGCCAGTGGCCAGACGTTGGTGGAGCGGTCGCGAGTGGTGAAGGGCCGGTCGCCAACCATGTGGCAGATCGAGTTGACCGACCAGGTGACGTGGTGCAGCAGGGCTATGCGCACCAGCCCGGCCCAGAACAGCGCGGTCAGCGCCCCCCACCACGACATCGTGACCAAGCCGCCGATGAGCGCGGGGGCGAGCAGGCTGGCCGCGGTCAGCGGCAGGAACAGGTCGTCGACACGACGGATGTCGCGATCGGCGAGCAGGTCCGGGGCGAACCGCGCAGCGTTGGTCCGGTCCAGGCTGAACAGCCATCCGGTGTGGGCGTGCAGGAAGCCCCTTGCCAGCCCCGCCGGTGAGGTGCCGAACAACCACGGCGAGTGTGGATCACCCTCCTTGTCGGCGAAAGCGTGGTGGCGCCGGTGGTCGGCTACCCAGCCGGTGACCGTGCCCTGCAGCGCCAGGCTGCCGGCCACCGCCAAGGCGACGCGCAGGACACGGCGGGCCTTGAACGCACCATGGGTGAAGTAGCGGTGGAAACCGACCGTGACACCCAGGCCGGTCAGGTGGTAGAACCCGATGCTCAGGCCGACGTCGAGCCAGCTCAGGCCCCACCCCCAGGCCAACGGCAGGGCCGCCACCAGCGCGAGCAGCGGGAGGACGACGAACGCCCGGACCAGCCATTGCTCGCCGACGGACTGTCGGCCTGCCAGCAGGCTTGGACCACGATTCTGGCCTTCGGAGGGGTGGGCAGGTAGGAGTGTGGTAGGGCTCAAGCGGGATGCCTCGGAATCCTTGACGAGAGGGAGGCGCGGGCCGCGCCCGGATGCGTCGGGGCCCGCTCCCGGGATGGGAGCGGGCCCTGGACCACGCAGTGGATCCGACGGTGAGATCAGACGAGGCGGACGCCGGTGGCCTGTGGGCCCTTCGTGCCCTGGCCCACCGCGAACTCCACGCGTTGCCCCTCCTCGAGGGTGCGGAAGCCCGCCCCGTCGATCTCCGAGTAGTGCACGAAGACGTCCGCGCCGCCGCCGTCCTGGGAGATGAAGCCGAAGCCCTTCTCCCCGTTGAACCACTTCACGGTTCCCTGTGCCATGCGATCTGCTCCTAGCAGTGGTGGTGGGCACTCGCAGTCCCGCGAGCCCCGGTCGGCCCTGGCGGCGCTGACCAGGTCATCTGCGCGCTCGCACCAAATATGTTCCTGCGAGCGTGCATCGCACGGACACCGAAACTGAACGACCGTACCGTACAACGCGACAGCGGCCGGAACGGTTCCCTGCACTCCCCCGCCTATGGCGAGCGACACACCGAGGCTACCGCCGGCCAGACCATCGGCCACGCCGGCAGCGGGATCCGCTCAGGGTGGTCCGACCGCTGGCGAGGCGGCCGTACTTGGGCTGGTGCGGCCACTGGCGATGACCAGGCGGATCTTCCGCAGCGCTTGCGGGTCCGCCCGCGGGTCCCGGCGTCGGTGCCGGCGACCAGGCGCACCCCGTGCTCGTCGAGCCAGCGCAGCCGGTGGTGGTAGTGCTCGGCTCGCTGCTGCCCGATCAGGCTCGCCATCCGCCCCCAGTTGCGGGTGGGCGTGGGGCAGGCGGTGATGTCCTGGGCGGCCATCGCCTCGGCCACCTGCGGGTCGGCGTCAAAGCCGCCGCCGGGGGTGCGCCAGGAGCAGTGCTCGACGGTGTCCACCCGGCGGCGAGGTTGGCTCGCACCGCCGCGCGGATGCTGGGCTCATCGCTCACCGACCTCCGTCCCGGTACGTCATCGCTGGGGTCCGAGCCCCTGGACCCGCGGCTGTAGCACTGGCTTTGTGATCTTGGTTGGGTGAGGGGTGGCCGCGGTCCGACTGTCGCATTGTGTGCACGGTGGAATCTCTTGGTGCGGACTGATGTTGTGCAGGGCACAACCTGATCGCAAGGACATGGGAAGGATCTGACGATGCTGTTGCCATCCCTGACGGTAGGGGTTACGAGGCTATGACGTCTAACTGCCAGGTTCTGACGCCGATTGAGGTCCGGGAGTTGCTGCGGATGCTCGAGCGCAGCGACCGCTTCCGTCGTGACACGGCGCTGGGCCGCGGCTTCCACCGCGGCCAGGTCTCGTACCGGGAGAGGTCGGCCACCGACAGCTTGCATGTGGTGTTCGACGGCGACCGCGTCTGTGCCCACGTCGATCGGATCTGCCCCCTGAACCTCGACTCGGAGCGCTTCGTCCACTACGCCTGGTCGGCCATCATGGCTCACAACTGGTCGATCCTCGCGGGCGATATTGCCCGTTTTCTCGGGTGGCGGCGTCAACGCTGCGATGTCGAGTGCCCAGTCGAAGTCGAGCAACAGTTGATCCCCGATATGGTAGCTGGGCGGGCTCAGGCGCAGCGACCGGAGCCGACACAGATCCCGTTCGGCTTGGTCGACGAGGCAGTCCACCTGCTCGACACAGAAGCCGCGCCGTGGAGCGTGCAATTGGAGGTCAGGGTCTCCGGCGTTCTCGACGAGTCCCGGCTGCGGGCCGCGCTGGCCCAGGCGATGCGTTCCCACCCGATGGCCCGGGTTCGCAAGATGGCCTCGGTGCGCTCCCTGCGCCACGACCACTGGGAGATCCCAGCCGGGGTCGACATCGACCCGCTGCAGGTCGTGGACTGCCCGGACGACGCCGCGCTGGCAGCCACCCGGGCCGAGTTGCAGAGCCGGGGGGTGCCGCTGGCGGAGTCGCCTCCGCTGCGGGCTCGGCTGGCTCGCCATCCCGACGGGGATGTGGTGATGCTCAACGTCAACCATGCGGCCATGGACGGTTTCGGCGCCCTGCGGGTGCTGCGGTCCGTTGCCCGCGCCTACGCCGGGGAGCCCGACCCGGCTCCCAAGGTGGGCTTTTCCGAGGCCAGAGCGTTCGCTGAGCGGCTGACCGGCGCTGAGGTGTTCATCATCCGGGTGCGCCGACAGTTGGCCCTGCTGGAGAAGCTGCGCGATCTGCTGGTCCCGCCGGCTCGCCTGGCGCCCGAGGGTGAGCGCAACAAGGCCGGCTACGGCTTTGTCCACGTGGCCCTGTCGCCGGCTCAGACTCAGGCGCTGGTCGGTCTTGCGCGTGCGGGCACGGTCAACGACGTGCTGCTGGCTGCCCTGCACCTGGCGATCGGGCGGTGGAACGGCGAACACGCGCGGCGCTGCGGGCGTATCGGCGTGCTGGTGCCAGCGAACCTGCGACCGTCGGCCTGGCGAGATGACGTGGCGGGCAACTACTCGCTGCCGGCCCGGGTGTCGACGAGCCGCCGCAGCCGGCGCAGCCCGCAGGCAGCCCTGGCCGCGCTGAGTGCTCAAACCCGGCGGAAGAAGGGGGTGGGCGTGGGCACCGCCCTCATCGAGGTCCTCGGGCGGTCGCCGCTGTTCCCGCTGTGGCTCAAACAGGTGACCGTCATGTTGCTGCCGCTGACCGGCAACCGCCTTGTCGACACCGCCATGCTGTCCAACCTGGGCGCGCCGACCGAGTTGCCCTCGTTCGGTCCCGACGCGGGCAGCATCGTCGAGGTCTGGTTCTCGCCGCCGGCCCGGATGCCGCTCGGGCTGGCGGTCGGTGCCGTCACCGCCGGCGGCCGGCTGTATCTGGCCTTCCGCTACCGGCTCCGGCTATTCAACGCCGACGCCGCCCGCCAATTCGTCGACGGCTACCTCGCCGAGCTGAGCTCCTTCCTCGGCCCCGCCGTCCCCGCGCCGACGCGGTGAGGAGCCACTCCGCTGCCTGGCGCTGGTGGCCATTCCTCGACTGGCCGCATCCGATCCCGTTTGCCCATCGGGGCGGGGCCGCGGAAGGGCCGGAGAACACGATGCTCGCCTTCTCGGCAGCGGTCCGGCTGGGCTACAGGTACCTGGAGACCGACGTGCACGCCACCTCAGACGGGGTGCTGCTGGCCTTCCACGACCACGATCTGGGCCGGGTGACCGACCGGCGCGGCCGACTGTGCCAACTGCCGTTCTCCGAGGTCCGCCGTGCCCGGGTGCAGGGGGAGCCGATCCCCTTGCTGGAGGACATCCTCGGCGCCTGGCCCGATATCCGGGTGTGCATCGACGCCAAGCACACAGGGGCGGTGCCGCCGCTGGTGGCGGCACTGGACCGGACCAACGCCCACAGCCGGGTCTGCGTCGGCGCTTTCTCCACCCGGCGAGTGAACCACATCCGCCGGCTCAGCGGCGGCGAGGTGTGCACCTGGATGGGAAGCAGCGACATTCTTCGCCTCCGGCTGGCCAGCCTGGGCTTAGGCCTGCCCGCGTTCACATTCGCCGCCTCCTGCACCCTGGTGCCCCTGCGTCACGGCCCGGTGCCACTGGTCGATCGCCACTTCGTCGAGGAAGCCCACCGGCGGGCGGTGGCCGTTTACGTGTTGACCACCGCCGACGACCGAGCCGAGATGACCTGCCTGCTCAACCTCGGAGTCGACGGAATTCTGTCGGACCGGCCATCGCTGCTCAAAGATGTGTTCGTGCAACGGGGGATCTGGGCGTAATAGAGGTCCCGGTGCTTCGGCAGGGCGGGGCTCAGGTGTCGCCTGCATGATCACGGGACCACTCTGACCCGGATCCGCCTGCGCCACGAGGCGCTGGTGCGCCGTGAGGCGCCGATGAACTGAGGGAGGTGGAATTCCTTCCCGCCAGCACGATCCTCGAC
>JAVKSM010000004.1:13931-48659 GCA_039583705.1 Pseudonocardiaceae bacterium | reverse complement strand
GTCCCGCGAGCACCAACCACCCAGCTCGTCCCGCGAGCACCAACCACCCAGCTCGTCCCGCGAGCACCAACCACCCATCTCGTCACCGGAACCTTCGCGGGGCCCCACGTCGAAACCGGGGCCGACCGAGCACCCACCGGGGCCCACGCACTGACCCACGTCAGCCTCCCGGCCCGGCGCTGCCGCCGCGGCTGCGCCACGTCAGTCTGATCGAGTGTGACGCGAGCCAGGCGTCGAGGTCGTGGCCATGCCCGGCGATGCCGGTGCAGGCGCGGATGGTCGCGTGCAACGCCCGTTCCCCGCTGGCCGTGTCGAGCAGCCCGGCGGCCAGCGCCGCGACGAACTCGTCGACGTCGACCACTTCGGTGGGTCGCCCGGCACGGACGACGAGGTCGAGGTAGTGGTCGGTGGTGCGCCACACGGCACCGCTGCGCACGATGTCGACGACGTCCACGTAGTGGATCTGGTCCCGGGTATGCCCGGGGCGCCACCACCAGTCGGTCACCCGCAGCCCCAAGCCGGGCAACAGCCAGGACTCGACGTAGCTGCTCCTCGGGTGCCCGACCATCGGCCGAGCCATGTAGAGCCCGAAGGGCTCCTCGCGGTAGTCGTCCACAGCTCGCAGCAGACCCTTGGGGTCGGTGTTCGTGCCCGCGGCGACGTCGAAGGTCTCCACCTTCGGCGGATGCACGGACACGGGAGCCGAGAATAGCCGCCGAGGTGCGGCCAGGCCCGGTCTCGTCGGCGCCGCGGCCTACCCTCGACGGCGTGAGTCGGAACGACGCCGCGCCGTCGGCCCAGCCCTCGTCAGGCTTCCGGCCGGTGAGCCGCATCCCGCGCGCCGCGGGGCGCTTCGAGGTGGTCAGCGACCACGCGCCCGCCGGCGACCAGCCACAGGCGATCGACGAGCTGGAGCGCCGTATCCGCGCGGGAGAGCACGACGTGGTGCTGCTCGGCGCCACCGGCACCGGAAAGTCGGCCACCACGGCATGGCTGGTCGAACGGTTGCAGCGCCCGACGCTGGTCATGGCGCCGAACAAGACGCTCGCCGCCCAGCTCGCCAACGAGCTGCGGGAGATGCTGCCGCACAACGCCGTGGAGTACTTCGTCTCCTACTACGACTACTACCAGCCCGAGGCCTACGTCCCCCAGACCGACACCTACATCGAGAAGGACTCCTCGATCAACGAGGACGTGGAGCGGTTGCGGCACTCGGCGACGATGAGCCTGCTCACCCGGCGCGACACCGTCGTCGTGGCGTCGGTCTCCTGCATCTACGGCCTGGGTACCCCGCAGGAGTACCTAGACCGCTCGGTGGCCCTGCGGGTGGGCCAGGAGGTGGAGCGCGACGTACTGCTGCGCGCCCTGGTCGACATGCAGTACGCCCGCAACGACCTGGCGTTCAACCGCGCGACCTTCCGGGTCCGGGGGGACACCGTCGAGGTGATCCCGGCCTACGAGGAGCTCGCGGTTCGGATCGAGTTCTTCGGCGACGAGGTGGAGTCGCTGTATTACCTGCACCCGCTCGTCGGGGAGGTGGTCCGCCAGGTCGACGAGCTACGGATCTTCCCGGCGACGCACTATGTCGCCGGCCGGGAGCGCATGGAGCGGGCCATCCGCGGCATCGAGGAGGAACTGGCCCGGCGGCTGGCGTATCTGGAGCGGGCAGGAAAGCTGTTGGAGGCGCAGCGGCTGCGGATGCGCACCGGCTATGACATCGAGATGATGCGCCAGGTCGGCTTCTGCTCGGGCATCGAGAACTACTCCCGCCACATCGACCACCGGGAGGCCGGATCCCCGCCAGCGACCCTGCTGGACTACTTCCCGGAGGACTTCCTGCTCGTCATCGACGAGTCGCATGTGACGGTGCCGCAGATCGGCGGGATGTACGAGGGCGACATGTCGCGGAAGCGCACCCTGGTCGACCACGGGTTCCGGTTGCCGTCCGCGATGGACAACCGCCCGCTGACGTGGGAGGAGTTCGGCGACCGGGTCGGTCAGACCGTGTACCTGTCGGCGACTCCCGGTCCGTATGAGATGCGGGCGACCGGCGGGGAGTTCGTCGAGCAGGTGATCCGGCCGACCGGGCTGGTCGACCCGGAGGTCGTCGTCAAGCCGACCAAGGGCCAGATCGACGACCTGATCCACGAGATCCACATGCGTGCGGAACGCGACGAGCGGGTTCTGGTGACCACGCTGACCAAGAAGATGGCCGAGGACCTCACCGACTACCTGCTGGAGCTCGGCATCCGGGTCCGCTACCTGCACTCCGAGGTCGACACGCTGCGGCGGGTCGAGCTGCTGCGGCAGCTACGGCTGGGTGAGTTCGACGTCCTGGTCGGCATCAACCTGCTGCGCGAGGGGCTGGACCTGCCCGAGGTGTCGCTGGTGGCCATCCTGGACGCGGACAAGGAGGGCTTCCTGCGCAGCGAGACCTCGCTCATCCAGACGATCGGCCGTGCCGCGCGCAACGTCTCCGGCGAGGTGCACATGTACGCAGACCGGGTCACCGAGTCGATGCGCCGGGCGATCGACGAAACCGAGCGGCGCCGCGCCAAGCAGGTGGCCTACAACACCGAGCGCGGCGTCGACCCGCAGCCGTTGCGAAAGAAGATTGCCGACATCCTGGACCAGGTGTACGCCGAGGCGGCATCCGACGCGGAGGGCGCGCCGGTGGCGGTAGGTGGCTCAGGCCGCAACGCCTCTCGCGGCAAGCGCGCCGCGGGGGAGCCCGGGCGCGCCGCGGCCAGCTCGGGTGTGTTCGCCGAGCGGGACATCTCGACCATGCCGCGTGCCGAGCTCGCCGACCTCGTGCAGCGGCTGACCGAGCAGATGCTCGCCGCCGCACGGGACCTGCAGTTCGAGCTGGCCGCCCGGCTGCGTGACGAGATCGCCGACCTCAAGAAGGAGCTGCGCGGCATGGACGCCGCTGCCCTCCGCTGACGGCACTTCCTCACCCACCCACCACCCAACCCCGCCTGGCGGTCACCGGGGGACCGACCGGGGAGAAGTGTGGCGGTGCTGCGACGTCAGCTCGTGACGTCCTTGGTGGTGAAGCGCCAGGCGGCGAGCGCGGTGAAGACCGCGCCATAGGCCAGGCCCGAGAACACACCTCGGGCCATCGTGTCCCAGTCGACGTCGGAGGTGAGCAGGTCGGCCCAGGCGAACGTGTAGTGCGTGGGCAGCCAGTTGCGCAGCCCACCGAGCGCATTGATCGTGTCGAGGATCTGGGACAGGATCGAGAGCAGGACGGCCCCGCCGACGGCGCCCAGCGGCGCGTCCGTGCACACCGACAGCAGCAGTGCCAGGCCCGCCACCCACGCCAGGTGCAGGGCGAGGTAGCCGGCGGCCAGTGCGAGCCGGCCCGTCCCCACGGCGAAGGAGAGCGCTTCCCCGGTCGGCGACACCAGCTCGCGGGACCCGTACGCGATGACGCCCACGGCCAGCGACACCCCGGGCAGCAGGACCAGCGACAGCAGGGAGAGCACGGCGGCGACCTCGGCCTTGCCGCGCAATACCCGCAGCCGGGGCACGGGTGCGGCCAACAGGTAGCGCAGGGTGGACCAGGAGGCGTCGCTGGCCACGGTGTCGCCGAAGAACAGTGCGACGACGACGACCAGGAGGAAGCTGGCCGAGGCGAACAGCGCGAACACCGCGAAGTTCAGGCCGCCGGAGCGGGCGAGGTCGACGAGGCTGACCGAACCGGTCGGCGAGGTGTTGTTGCCCAGCTCGAAGGCGCCCCACAGCAGGAACGGCAGCACGACGAGGAAACCCAGCGTGAGCTGGGTGCGGCGGCGGCGGAGCTGGCGGACCAGCTCGACCCGCGCCGACAGGGTGCGTGCTGCTCGGTAGCCGGTGGCTGCGCCCGCGACCTGGCTCACGGTTCCGGCTCCTCGTTGACCAGTGCCAGGAACGCGTCCTCCAGCCGGCGCCGCGGTCCGGCCGACGAGACCGACAGTCCCGCTCGGACCAGCGCCGCTACCGCCGCCGCGCGGGGCAGGCCGTCCAGGTCGGCGTGTACGGCGGTCTCGTCGACCTCGACCCCGGTAATGCCGGCCAGCCCGCGCAGCACGCCCGCGGCGCGGACCGGGGCGTCGACGACGAAGCTCGCCGCGCCGCGACCGGCCACCAGCGCCGCGACCTCCCCGGCGGCGAGTACCCGGCCGCGGTGCATGACGACCACGTGCGTGCACGTCTGCTCGACCTCGGCCAGCAGGTGGCTGGACACCAGCACGGCCCGCCCACCCGAGGCGTAGCCGCACAGCACCTCGCGCATCTGGTGGATCTGGGGTGGGTCGAGGCCGTTGGTCGGTTCGTCGAGCAGGAGCAGGTCGGGCAGCCCGAGCATGGCCTGGGCGATGGCCAGCCGCTGCCGCATGCCCTGGCTGTAGGTCTTGACCTTGCGGTGCACGGCGTCGCCCAGCCCGGCGATCTTCAGCGCCTCCGCGAGGTGAGCGTCGGTGGCGGGCCGGCCGGTCGCGGCCCAGTACAGCCGCAGGTTCTCCGCCCCGGACAGGTGCGGAAGGAACCCCGGACCCTCGACGAAGCAGCCGGTGCGCGACAGCACCGGCGCGCCGGGCCGCACCAGGTGCCCGAACAGCCGCACCTGCCCGTCCGACGGCGTGATGAGGCCCATGACCATGCGCAGCACGGTGCTCTTGCCGGCGCCGTTGGGCCCGAGGAGCCCGAGCACCTGGCCGCGGTCCAGCCGGAACGACACGCCGTCGACGGCCCGCACTCCGCCCGGGTAGGACTTCGACAACGTGTCGAGGACCAGCGGTACCCCGGCCAGCGCCGCGTCGGTGTCCGGCCGCCGCCGCCGCCGCCGGCGCTGCCGCAGCCGCAGCGCAAGCGCGACCAGGGCGGCCAACACCAGGATGACCCCGATGCCCACCAGCGGAGCCACCGGCACCGCGGCCGCCGACGTGCTGACGCCGGGCACCAGCGGAACGCCCAGTCCGAAGCCGGCGGCCAGCGCGACCCGGTGCACGGCCGGCGCCACCGGATTGGCGTAGGCCTGGTCGGTCGTCGCGATGACCACCTGGAGCCGGTGCCCGCTCTGGACCGCTCGCACGACCCCGGGCAACGTCACGGTGAGATCGACGGGTGTGCCATCGGCGGGAAGGCCTGTGATCTGAAACGGCGCGACGGACCCGCCGAGCAGGGTTCGCCGGCCGTCCGGACCGAGGTCGTAGAGCTTCCCGAAAAATACCGCGTCGGCCGCGCCCGGCTGGCCGGGCACCGCCGACACCGCCAGCGCGACCCGTGGCACGCCGGCCACCAGCACCTGGCCGGGGACCGGGTCGGTGCTGAACACCGCCGCCTGTCCCGGCAGGTCACCGGTGAAACGGCCGAGGGCGGTCGACGCTGCGCCTGGCAGGCCCGGCACCGAGCTCACCGCCGCCGGTACCCCGCCCGGCGGGGTGATCACCGACTGGGCGGGACCGTGCAGTGGCAACCTCCGGGTTGTCACCGGCGGGTGACCGGCGATGCCCGGATAGCCCGGCGTTCGCACGACGCGGCTGGTGGGGGTGGTGCCGTTGGCGCGGACACCGCTTCGCACCGCGTAGGAGAACCCGGTACCAGGGTCGGGACCGCGACCGGCCAGCCAGTGGTCGAACCAGGCACCGACCGCGGCCCGGACCTCGTCGCCGGGCGCCGCGCCATCGTGGCCGCCCGCGTACCACAGGACCTTGACCGGGGTTCCGGTCGCGGCGATCTGGCGTGCGTTGGCGTCCGCCGCCTCGAGCCCGAAGAGCGTGTCCTGCTCGCCTTGGACGAGCAGCGTGGGCGCCGTGATCCGGTTCGTGACCGTGGCCGGGGAGGAGCGACGCAGCAGGTCGAGAAGGGCGGGGGAGGTACGGCCGGTGGCTGCCGCCTCGGTGTAGGCATGGCAGACCTGCGGGAGGAACCTGCCACACGCCGTCACCGGAGCCGGAGCCGCGGCGCCGTCCCGGGGTGGTCGCAGAGCCGAGGCGAAGAGGTCCGCGGCCCAGTCGCGCTTGAACACGCCGTCTTGGCCGTCCGCCGCGCGCGCGGGGGAGTCGAGCGGCAGCGCGGTCCTGGTCGCGGATTGCGGGAACAGGGCCTGGCCCAGGTCGTTCCAGGTGATCACCGGAGCGATCGCGTCGATGCGCCGGTCATACCCCGCGAGCAGCAGGGCGAGAGCACCTCCGTAGGAGTCGCCGGTGACACCCACCCGCGGGTCGCCCGGCCCGTCGAGCTGGACCTCCGGGCGCGTCGCCAGCCAGTCGACGAGCTGGCTGGCGTCGGTGACCTCGTAGTCCGGGGAGTCCAGCCCGATCTGCCCGGTGCTGGCGCCGAAGCCTCGAGCCGACCACGTGAGCGCCACGAAGCCTCGCCGCGCGAGGTCACTGGCGTCGGCCGCGACGTCGTCCTTGCTGCCGCCGAACCCGTGCGCGACGAGCACGGCCGGAGCGGGGGTGTGAGCCGGCAGGTAGAGCGTCGCGTCGAGCCGGACCGGTTGGTCCCGGTTCGGGCCGTCCTTGACATTGATCGTCAGGTTCCGGGTCGCCACCGGCGTCGGACCCCGGCCACCCCACGCGAGCGTTCCCCCGACACCCACGGCCAGGACCAGGACGACGAGCAGCGCGACCAGCCAGGCACGTCGCGACGGGCGGGGGAGCAGGGGCACGCATCGACGGTAGGCGAGCCGGTGGCACCGTAACCAGTTAGCGTGCCCGTTGTGGATCCCTGGCTGCGGCACCACGGCGACACCGACGCCGAGCCCGGGTTGCTCGACTTCGCCGTCAACGTCCGCGGCACGACGCCGCCGCCGTGGCTGCTCGGCCGGCTCGCCGCGGCACTGCCCCGGCTCGGGCGCTACCCCTCGGTCGCCGACGACCTCGCCGCCCGCACGGCTGTCGCCACCCGCCACGGCCGTCGCGCCGACGAGGTGCTGATCCTCGCCGGGGCTGCCGAGGGCTTCGCGCTGCTGCCGGTGCTGCGGCCGCGGCATGCGGTCGTCGTGCACCCCGGCTTCACCGAGCCGGAGGTTGCGCTGCGCGCCGCCGGGCTGCCCGTGCGGCGGGTGGTGACCCACGCCGCCCACGGCCACCGGCTGCACCCGGAGGCGGTGCCCGCCGAGGCCGACCTCGTCGTCATCGGGAACCCCAGTAACCCGACCTCGGTGCTTCACCCCGCAGCGGTGCTGCGCAGCCTGGCCCGGCCCGGCCGGGTGCTCGTCGTCGACGAGGCTTTCGGCGAGGCGGTGCCCGGCGAGCCCGAGTCCCTGACGCGCGACGCCGACACCCCGGGGCTGCTCGTGCTGCGCAGCCTGACCAAGAGCTGGGCACTGCCGGGGCTGCGTGTCGGGTACGCGCTGGCCGCCCCTGACCTGCTCGCACGGCTCGGTGCACTCCGCCCGCCGTGGCCGGTGGGCACCTTGCAACTGGAGGCGGTGCTGGCCTGTTGCGAGCCCGCGGCCGTGACCGAAGCCGAGCGGGCGGCCCGCGAGGGCGTCCGGGACCGGGACGAGCTCGTCGCGGCGCTGGCCATGCTGCCCGGTGTCGAGGTGCACACCCCGGCGGCGGGTCCGTTCCTGTTGGTGCGGGTGCCTGACGGCGAGGGCGTGCGGCGGGCGCTGCGGGCTGACGGCATCGCGGTACGACCGGCCGCGACGTTCCCGGGGCTGGGCCCGGACCACCTGCGGGTCGCCGTCCGGCCACCGGCCGAAGCCGCGCCGCTGGTCACAGCGCTGGGGCGGGCGCTGGAGCGGGGCGCTGGAGTGGGGCGACGGTGCGGCGTGAGGTGATCGTGGGAGGGTGGACCGGTGAGCTCGACGGTCGGCGACGCGGTCACGGCGTTGGAGGCCGCCTACCCGCCCGAGCTGGCGCAGGAGTGGGACGCCGTCGGGCTGGTGTGCGGGGACCCCGACGAGCCGGTCCGGCGGGTGCTGGTCGCGGTCGACCCGGTTCCGGAGGTCGCCGACGAGGCGTTCGGGCAGGACGTGCAGCTGCTCGTCACCCACCACCCGCTGCTGCTTCGCGGGGTGCACGGGGTACCGGCCGGCGACCCCAAGGGGCGGATGGTGCATCGGCTGGTGCGGGCCGGCGTGGCGCTGTTCACCGCGCACACCAACGCGGACACCGCCGATCCCGGCGTGTCCGACGCGCTCGCCGGGAGCCTCGGGCTCCAGGTGACCGGCCCGCTGCAGCCGGTGGCCGCCGACGCTCTCGACAAGATCATCACCTTCGTGCCCGTCGGGGACGCCGGCAGGGTGCTCGACGCGCTCGCCAAGGCCGGGGCCGGATGCGTCGGGAACTACAGTCACGCCGCCTGGAGCACCGAGGGCACCGGTCAGTTCCTGCCGGGCGCCGCCGCTCGTCCGGCGATCGGTGTGGCAGGGCGGCTGGAACGGGTGGCCGAGACCCGGCTGGAGATGGTGCTGCCGAGGTACCTGCGGCCAGTGGTGGTACACGCCCTGCACAGCGCTCACCCCTACGAGACGCCGGCCTACGACGTCGTCGAGCTCGCCGCGACGGCTTCGAGCCGCGGTCTGGGGCGGATCGGGGAGTTGGCCGAGAGCGAGCCGTTCGAGCTCTTCCTGCACCGGGTGGCGGCCGCGCTCCCGGCGACGGCGTGGGGGGTGCGCGGGGCAGGAGCGCCAGAGCGCCCGATCCGGCGGGTCGCGGTCTGCGGCGGCGCCGGTGACTCGCTGCTGCAGGCGGCGCGGGCCGCTGACGTCGACGGCTACGTGACCGCCGACCTGCGCCACCACCCCGCCACTGAGCACCTCCTCGCGGCTGCCGGTGCGCCGGCCCTCGTCGACGTCGCACATTGGGCCTCGGAGCAGCCGTGGTGTGAGCAGGCAGCCGGCGTCCTGCGGCGTGCGCTGGGGGGTAGCGTCGAGATATTCGTCTCCCGGATCCGCACCGATCCCTGGACCACGCACGGGAGGACGCCGGAGTGAACGCCGACCCCGCCGTGCAGCGTCGGCTGCTCGAGCTCGCCGACGCCGACGCCGCCCTCAACCGGATCCGGCACCGTCGTGCCAGCCTGCCTGAACAGGGCGGGCTCGACCGGGCCGAGGCTGCGGTGCGGAGCCGCCGGGACGCTCTCGTCGCCGTCGAGACCGCCTTGTCGGACCTCGACCGTGAGATCCGACGGCTGGAGCGTGACGTCGACGCGGTGCGGTCCCGCGAGGACCGGGACCGCAACCTGCTGACCGCGGGCGAGGTCTCCGCCAAGCAGCTCACCGACGTCCAGCACGAGCTGGCGACGTTGCAGCGCCGCCAGGGAGTGCTCGAAGACGAGCTGCTGGAGGTCATGGAGCGCCGAGAGGCCACCGGTGCCGAGGCCGAGCGGAGCCGGGGTGCGCTGGCCGCCGCGGACGAGGAGCTGGCGGCTGTGCGGAAGGTGCGCGACGAGGCGCTCAGCGACCTGGACGTCGACGAGCGCCGGCGCACCGACGACCGGACGGCGCTGCTCCGGGAGCTGCCCACCGAGCTCGTCGAGCTCTACGAGCGGATCCGCGCCCGCAGCGGTACCGGCGCGGCGCCGCTGTCGGCCCGGCGGTGCGGGGCCTGCCGCCTGGAGCTGGACCGCACCGCCCTGGGCCGGATTCGGGTTGCGGCACCGGACGAGGTGGTGCGCTGCGAGGAGTGCGCCACGATTCTCGTCCGTACCGCGGAGTCCGGCCTGTGAGCGTGCGAGCAGGCCGGCGTAGCGGGGCGGCGCATCGGCACGGTCGTACCGCGGAGTCCGGCCTGTGAGCGTGCGAGTCGTCGTCGAGGCGGACGGCGGGTCGCGGGGCAACCCCGGCCCGGCGGGCTACGGCGCCGTCGTCCGGGACGGGGTCTCCGGTGAGGTGCTTGCCGAGCGGTCCGCGGCACTGGGAGTGGCCACCAACAATGTCGCCGAGTACCAGGGCCTGATCGCGGGGTTGCACGCGGCGGTGGAGCTGGGGGCCACAGACGTCGAGGCTCGGCTGGACTCCAAGCTCGTCGTCGAGCAGATGTCAGGTCGCTGGCAGGTCAAGCAGCCCCACCTGCAGCCGCTGGTGCGGGAGGCTGCGAGCCTGGTCCGGGTGCTCGGCGGGGTGCGGTTCACCTGGGTGCCCCGGGCCCGCAACACCCACGCCGACCGGCTGGCCAACGAGGCGATGGACGCCGCCGCCGGGCTGAAGCGGCCAGGCCCGGCGCCGGATCCGTCGGAGCTGGCAGCGGGCTGGACCGGACAGACCGGCAACCCGACCCGGCTGCTGCTGCTTCGCCACGCCGCGACGCCGCTGTCCGGTGAGCGTCGCTACTCGGGCCGCGGCGATGTGGAGCTCACCGATGCCGGCCAGGCCCAGGCGAAGGCGGCAGCCGCCCGGCTGTCCACCGTTGATGGCGTCGCGGCGGTGGTGTCGTCGCCGCTGCGGCGCGCCAGGCAGACGGCGCAACCCGTGGCCGAGGCGCTGCGGTTGCCGGTCACCGTCGTCGATGGGCTCACCGAAACCGACTTCGGCGCCTGGGAAGGGCTGACGTTCCCACAGGCGCGGGAGCGCGACCCCGACCTGCACGCCCGCTGGCTGGTGGACCTCGACGCGACACCGCCGGGTGGGGAAAGCTTCGTGGCGGTGCACCGCCGGGTGCGTCGGGTCCGTGACGACCTGCTCGCGAGCTACGGCGCCGCGACGGTCGTCGTCGTCAGCCACGTCACGCCGATCAAGGCGCTGTTGCGGATGGCTCTGGACGCCGGCCCGGCGCTGCTGTTCCGGCTGCACCTCGACCTGGCGTCGTTGTCGGTCGCCGAGTTCTACCCTGACGGTGGCGCCTCGGTGCGCCTGGTCAACGACACCAGCCACCTGCACGACGCTTAGCGCGGACTCAGTGGTCGCGTCTGGGCCGCAGCCGGTCACGGCGCGAGTGCCAGGTAGACCGCGACGCCCACCCCGAGCACGACGACGCTCCACCGCAGCGGGGCCTCGCGCAACCGGCGTGCCACGCGAGCGCCGGCGTACCCGCCGACGAGGGTGGTGGGGGCGACGACCGCGACCGCGGCCCAGTCGACGGGCGCTCGCAACCCGAAGATCACCACGGTGACGGTGGCGGCCACGAGCGACAGGGCAACCTTGAGGCCGTTGAGCCGCACCAGCGAGTCGTGGGCGAACAGCGCGAGGACGGCGATGAGGATGACCCCGAGCGCGCCGCCGAAGTACCCGCCATAGACGGCGGCGAGGGAGACGACCGGGAGCAGCGCGCGCCGATTGTCCGGAGCGCCCGGTTCGGGCTCGCCGATCCAGCGCCTGAGCCTGGGTTGTAGCGCCAGCAGCCCGCTCGCCAGCAGCACCAGGACGGGGACCACGGAGTCGAAGACCCCGCCGGGCAGCACGAGCAGCAGGACCGAGCCGGTGGCGGAGCCGGCCGCCGCGGCGACGGTGGTGGACGCCAGCCGGCGGCACTGCGGCGCCAACTCCTCGCGCAGGCCCACCGTGGAGCCCAGATAGCCCGGCCACTGCGCCAGCGAGTTGGTGACGTTGGCCGGGAGCGGGGCGAACCCGACCGCGAGCAGCGCCGGGAACACGATCAGCGAACCGCCGCCCGCGATGGCGTTGACCGCACCCGCGACCAGCCCGCATCCGGCGAGCAGACCGAGGTCCAGGATGGACAGCGGAGGAGCCATGATCTCCTGACGCTAGCCGGCAGGCGTAGTATCCGGCGCGGCGGAAGAGCCGGCCGGGCGGTCGCGGCGGGACCGGTGACGGGATCGTCGAGGAAAGTCCGGACTCCACAGGGCAGGGTGGTTGCCAACGGCAACCCGGGGTGACCCGCGGGACAGTGCCACAGAAAACAGACCGCCCCGGGCGCCTGGCGCGCGGGGTAAGGGTGAAACGGCGGTGTAAGAGACCACCAGCACCCCGGGTGACCGGGGTGGCTCGGTAAACCCCACCCGGAGCAAGGCCAAGAGGCGCGGCGGTTCCGGCCGGCGCGCTGCGCAGGCGTTCGAGGGTTGCCCGCCCGAGGCCTGCGGGTAGGCCGCACGAGCTCGTCGGCGACGGCGGGCCCAGATGGATGGCCGCCCACCGGGACTGCCGCGAGGCGGCCCCGGGGACAGAATCCGGCTTACAGGCCGGCTCGTCCGCCCCTCACCGGTTCGACGACCCGTCACAGCCTGCGGAAATCGCGTAGCCTCGTAGCGTCGGGAAGCCAGGCGGGCCGGCACAGACGGGTCCTGGGGGCCTCGCCGTAGGTTACGCTGTTCGTTACCGCAATGGGACCCGGTCGTCTCTTCTGCGTGTCCGGATACATACCAGCGAGACGACGGGAGGTGCCGATGTCGGCCAGCCACCAGGAGCCCACCAGGGGCCTGTATGACCCGCAGTTCGAGCACGACTCCTGCGGCGTCGCGTTCGTCGCCGATCTCGCTGGTCGGCGGGACCACAGCATAGTTCGCAAGGCGCTGGCGGCGCTGTGCAACCTCGAGCACCGCGGCGCCCGGGGCAGCGAACCCGAGACCGGCGACGGCGCCGGCCTGCTGATCCAGGTGCCAGACGACTTCCTCCGCGAGGCGGTCGACTTCCCGCTGCCGGAAGCGGGCGGCTACGTCGTCGGCACGGCGTTCCTCCCCCTCGACGACCACGAGCGCTCCGTCGCCGTCGCCAACGTCGAGTGCGTCGCCGGCGAGGAGGGCATGACGGTCCTGGGTTGGCGGGAGCTGCCCACCGTCGCCGAGCACGTCGGACCGACCGCGCGCCGCGCGATGCCGCGCTTCCGCCAGCTCTTCCTCGCGCCGAAGGTCCCCGGCACGAGCGGCCTGGCCCTGGAGCGGCTCGCCTTCCGCGTCCGCAAGCGTGCCGAGCACGCCGCCGGCGTCTACTTCCCGAGCCTGTCCGGTCGCACCCTCGTCTACAAGGGGATGCTCACCGAGCACCAGCTCGTCGAGTTCTACCCCGACCTGTCCGACGAGCGGGTCACCAGCTCGCTCGCCCTGGTCCACTCCCGGTTCTCCACCAACACCTTCCCGTCCTGGCCGCTGGCGCACCCGTACCGCTACATCGCGCACAACGGCGAGATCAACACGTTGCGAGGCAACCGGAACTGGATGGACGCCAGGGAGGCGTTGCTGGCGACCGAACACATCCCCGGTGACATCTCGCGGATCTTCCCGGTCATCACCCGGGGCGCCAGCGATTCCGCGTCCTTCGACGAGGTGCTCGAGCTGCTGCACCTCGGGGGGCGCTCGCTGCCGCACGCGGTGCTCATGATGATCCCCGAGGCCTGGGAGAACCACGAGGAGATGGATCCGGCGCGGCGGGCGTTCTACGAGTTCCACTCGACCCTCATGGAGCCGTGGGACGGCCCCGCGCTGGTGGCCTTCACCGACGGCACCGTCATCGGAGCCGTGTTGGACCGCAACGGCCTGCGCCCCGCGAGGTACTGGGTCACCGAGGACGGGCTGGTCGTGCTGGCCAGCGAGGTCGGAGTGCTCGACATCGAGCCCTCCGCCGTCATCCGCAAGGGCCGGCTGGAGCCGGGCCGCATGTTCCTCGTGGACACCGCCGCCGGCCGGATCGTCGACGACGCGGAGATCAAGGACCAGCTCGCCGCCGAGCACCCCTACCAGGAATGGCTCGATGCCGGGCTGATCCAGATCGACGAACTGCCCGAGCGCGAGCGGGAGGTGCCCACGCACTCCTCCCTGGTGCGCCGCCAGCAGGTCTTCGGCTACACCCAGGAGGAGCTCGCCGTCCTGCTGCTGCCGATGGCCGCCAGCGGTGTCGAGCCGATCGGCTCGATGGGCAACGACGCCCCACTGGCGCCGCTCTCCGACCGGTCCCGGCAGCTCTTCGACTACTTCGTCCAGCTCTTCGCCCAGGTGACCAACCCGCCGCTGGACGCCATCCGCGAGGAGCTGGTCACCTCACTGCAGTCCCAGCTCGGTGCCGAGGGCAACCTGCTGCAGACCCACCACGCCGCCTGCCGGCAGATCGTGCTGTCGTTCCCGGTGCTGGACAACGACGAGCTTGCCAAGATCGTCCACGTCAACGACGACGGCGACCTGCCGGGGTTCCAGGCGGTCACCGTCCTCGGCCGCTACGAGGTCGCCGGCGGCGGCGAGGCGCTCGTCCGGAGGCTCGACGAGATCCGGCGCGAGGTGTCCGAGGCCATCGAGGACGGCGCCCGGTTGATCGTGCTGTCCGACCGCGGCGCCGACCAGAGGCACGCGCCGATCCCGTCGCTGCTGCTCACCGGCGCGGTGCACCACCATCTGGTGCGGGAGAAGACCCGCAGCCGGGTCGGACTGGTCGTCGAGGCCGGCGACGCCCGCGAGGTGCACCACGTCTCGCTGCTCATCGGCTACGGCGCCGCCGCCGTCAACCCCTACCTGGCGATGGCCACCGTCGAGGAACTGGCCGACCAGGGTCAGATCCCCGGGGTGGACGCCAAGACCGCGACCCGCAACCTCATCAAGGCGCTGGGCAAGGGCGTGCGCAAGACGATGTCCAAGATGGGCGTCTCCACCGTCGCCTCCTACACCGGCGCGCAGATCTTCGAGGCCACCGGCCTCGGTCCGCAGGTCATCGGCTCGTGCTTCACCGGAACCACCTCCCGGCTCGGCGGGGTCGGGTTCGACGTGCTCGCAGAGGAGGTCGCGGCGCGGCACCGCAAGGCGTTCCCACCGGACGGGCGGCACCTTGACCACCGCGCGCTGGACGTCGGCGGGGAGTACCAGTGGCGCCGCGAGGGTGAGCCGCACCTGTTCTCCCCACAGGCGGTGTTCAAGCTGCAGCACTCCACCCGCTCCGGGCGCTACGACATCTTCCAGGAGTACACCCGGCTGGTCGACGGGCAGAACGAGCGGCTGCTCACCCTGCGCGGGCTGTTCGAGTTCCGGGAGGGCGTGCGGGAGCCGGTGCCGGTCGAGGAGGTCGAACCGGTCTCGGAGATCGTCAAGCGGTTCGCCACCGGCGCGATCTCCTACGGCTCGATCTCCAAGGAGATGCACGAGGTCCTCGCGATCGCCATGAACCGGCTGGGCGCCAAGTCCAACACCGGCGAGGGTGGCGAGGACGCCGACCGCTACGCCGTCGACGACAACGGGGACCTGCGGCGCTCGGCGATCAAGCAGGTGGCCTCCGGACGGTTCGGGGTCACCAGTGAGTACCTCGTCAACGCCGACGACCTGCAGATCAAGATCTCGCAGGGCGCCAAGCCAGGCGAGGGCGGCCAGCTACCCGGTACGAAGGTCTACCCGTGGATCGCCAGGACCCGGTACTCGACGCCCGGCGTCGGGTTGATCTCACCACCGCCGCACCACGACATCTACTCGATCGAGGACATCAAGCAGCTCATCCACGACCTCAAGAATGCGAACCCGCGCGCCCGGGTGCACGTCAAGCTGGTCTCGGAGGTTGGCGTCGGCACCGTCGCCGCCGGGGTCGCCAAGGCGCACTCCGACGTCGTCCTGATCTCCGGGCACGACGGTGGCACCGGAGCCTCGCCCCTGTCGTCCATCAAGCACGCCGGCACGCCGTGGGAGCTCGGGCTGGCCGAGACCCAGCAGACGCTGCTCGCCAACGGGCTGCGCGACCGGATCGTCGTGCAGGCCGACGGCCAGCTCAAGACCGGCCGCGACGTCGTCATCGCCGCGCTGCTCGGCGCCGAGGAGTTCGGCTTCGCGACCGCACCGTTGGTGGTCTCGGGGTGCATCATGATGCGGGTCTGCCATCTCGACACCTGCCCGGTGGGTGTCGCGACCCAGAACCCGGAGCTGCGCAAGCGGTTCGCCGGAAAGGCCGAGTACATCGTCACGTTCTTCCAGTTCCTCGCCCAGCAGGTGCGCGAGATGCTGGCCAGGCTGGGGTTCCGCAGCCTGGCCGAGGCCGTCGGGCACGCCGAGCTGCTCGACACCCGTGCCGCGGTGCGGTCCTGGAAGGCCTCCGGGCTCGACCTCACGCCGATCCTGCATATCCCGGAGCTGCCCCCGGGCATGCCGCGGCGGTGTACCCGGGGCCAGGACCACGGGCTGGAGAAGGCTCTGGACAACACCCTCATCCAGCTCTGCGAGGGCGCGCTGTCCTCCGGCGACCGGGTGCGGCTGGAGCTGCCGGTACGCAACGTCAACCGCACCGTGGGCACCATGCTCGGTAGCGAACTGACCCGCCGTTGGGGCGGCGAGGGGCTGCCGGACGACACCATCGACGTGACGTTCACCGGGTCGGCCGGCCAGTCCTTCGGCGCGTTCCTGCCGCGCGGTATCACCCTGCGGCTGGTGGGCGATGCCAACGACTACGTCGGCAAGGGTCTGTCCGGCGGCCGGCTCACGCTGCGGCCGCACCCCGACGCCCCGCTGGTGGCCGAGCGGAACATCATCGCCGGCAACGTCATGCTCTACGGCGCCACCGGCGGGGAGGCCTTCATCCGCGGGGTGGTGGGCGAGCGGTTCGGTGTGCGTAACTCCGGCGCGTCGGCCGTCGTGGAAGGTGTCGGCGATCACGGCTGCGAGTACATGACCGGCGGTCGGGTCGTCGTGCTCGGTCGGATCGGGCGCAACTTCGCAGCCGGCATGTCCGGGGGCGTCGCCTACGTGCTCGACCTGCCCATCGGCCGGGTCAACACCGACATGGTCGACCTCGACCCGCTCAGCGACGAGGACCGGGCGTTCCTGCGCGAGGTCGTCGAGCGCCACTACGACGAGACCGACTCGGTCCTCGCCCGCGGCCTGCTCGCGGGTTGGGACGACGCTGTGGAGCGGTTCGGGAAGGTCATGCCCAGGGACTACAAGCGGGTGCTCGCCGCGCGCGCCGAGGCCGAGCGGGACGGTCGCGACGTCAACGAGGCGATCATGGAGGCGGCGCATGGCTGACCCCAAGGGGTTCCTCACCACCAGCCGTCAGGTGCCCCGGCGCCGGCCGGTCGACCTGCGACTGCTGGACTGGCGAGAGGTCTACGAGGACTTCCCGCGACCGGAGCTGGAGCGCCAGGCCGGGCGCTGCATGAACTGCGGGATCCCGTTCTGCCACCTGGGTTGTCCGCTCGCCAACCTCATCCCGGAGTGGAACGACCTGGTGTGGCGGGAGGACTGGCGGGAGGCCGTCGAGCGGCTGCAGGCGACGAACAACTTCCCGGAGTTCACCGGGACGCTGTGCCCGGCGCCGTGCGAGACGTCCTGTGTGCTCGCGATCAACGACAAGCCGGTGACCATCAAGCAGGTCGAGATCGAGATCATCGACCGGGCCTGGGACGAGGGCTGGGTGAGGCCCCAGCCGCCGCCCGTGCGCACCGGGCAGAAAGTCGCCGTCGTCGGCTCCGGCCCGGCCGGGCTGGCCGCCGCCCAGCAGCTCACCCGGGCCGGGCACGAGGTCGTGGTCTACGAGCGCGCCGACCGGAGCGGCGGCCTGCTCCGCTACGGCATCCCCGAGTTCAAGATGGAGAAACGCCGGCTGAACCGGCGGCTGGAGCAGATGCGCGCGGAAGGTACCGGGTTCCGCCCCGGGGTGGACGTCGGCGTCGACCTGTCCGCCGACGAGCTGCGCTCGTGCCACGACGCCGTGGTGCTCGCCGGCGGGGCGACGGCGTGGCGTGACCTGCCGATCCCTGGGCGCGAGCTGGAGGGTGTCCACCAGGCCATGGAATACCTGCCGCCGTCGAACCGGGTGCAGGAGGGCGACTTGGAGGTCTCGCCGATCTCCGCCGCGGGCAGGCACGTGGTGATCATCGGTGGCGGCGACACCGGGGCCGATTGCCTCGGCACGGCACACCGGCAGGGCGCGAGGTCGGTGACCCAACTGGAGATCATGCCGATCCCGCCGGAGCACCGCGCGGAACACCAGCCCTGGCCCACCTACCCGATGGTCTACCGGGTGTCCTCGGCGCACGAGGAGGGCGGGGAACGGTTGTTCTCGGTGAGCACCCAGGAGTTCCTCGGCGACGCGGACGGGCGGCTGCACGGGCTGCGGCTGGCCGAGGTCCGGATGGATGACGGCCGGTTCCGCACCGTGGCGGGTACCGAGCGCGATCTGGAGTGCGAGCTGGCCCTGCTGGCGATGGGGTTCGTGGGACCGGAGAAGGGTGCGCTGCTCACCGACCTCGGCGTCGAGTTGGACGGGCGTGGCAACGTCGCCCGCGACGCATCGTTCATGACCAGCGTCGAGAGCGTGTTCGTGGCCGGCGACATGGGGCGGGGCCAGTCGCTCATCGTCTGGGCGATCGCCGAGGGCCGCTCCGCCGCCGCCGGCGTCGACCGCTACCTCACCGGCCGGAACCTGCTGCCGGCACCGATCCGGCCCACCGACCGCCCGGTGGCCTGAGCCCTGGCAGACTGAGCGGTACCGAGGGCGTTTGTCGCGTTGTGGGTCTTGCCGCTGCACCGGCAGTTGGCGGCGCGCACCGTGGCGCCGGCGGCGACGCCCAAACCGAGATCGCCCAGCGGCTGGGCATCTCTCAGATTCACGTCTCCCGGCTGCTGGGCGCCACACTGCGCGAACTGCGCACGCGCCTGCTCGACGCCGAAGGCTAACGCGCTGACTACTGGTAGGAGTGCTCCGGATCGGGATACACGCCGGCGCGCACCTCCTGGCCGAACCGCCTCGCGGCGTGCAGCAGGTCCCCGCCGAGGTCTGCGTATCGCTTGACGAAGCGCGCCGTCCGCCCGCGGTTCAGCCCGGCCATGTCCTGCCAGACGAGCACCTGGGCATCGCAGTCCGGGCCGGCGCCGATCCCGATCGTGGGGATCTGCAACTCTGCGGTGACCCGTTTCGCGGTGTCGGCGGGCACCATCTCCAGCACCACCGAGAACGCGCCTGCGCCCTGCATGGCCAGCGCGTCCTCGATGAGCCGCTCCCCGTCCTCGCCGCGGCCCTGCACCCGGTACCCGGACAGGTTGTGCTCGCTCTGCGGCGTGAAGCCGAGGTGCGCCATCACCGGCACCCCAGCGCCCACGATCGCCTCGACCTGAGGCAGGCAGCGGCGGCCGCCCTCCAACTTGACCGCATGTGCACCGCCCTCCTTCATGAACCGGACCGCGGTCCGCAACGCCTGCTCCGGGCCGACCTGGTAGCTGCCGAAGGGCAGGTCGGCCACCACCAGCGCCCGCCGGGTGGCCCGCACCACCGCGCGCACCAGGGGCAGCAACTCCTCGACGGTCACCGGGAGCGTCGAGTCGTAGCCGAAGACGGTGTTGGCTGCGGAGTCACCGACGAGCAGCACCGGGATCCCGGCCTCGTCGAAGATCTCCGCGGCGTACCGGTCGTAGGCGGTGAGCATCGGCCACCTCTCACCGCGGTCCTTGAGCTCCCGCAGGTGCCCGACCCGGATTCGCTTCGGCCGAGCGGGGGATTGGGCCGAGGCCGCTGACGTCATCGTCGTCCGTCCTCCCTCGAGGCCCGCAACCGGCGGGTCCCCGGGTCGTCGGGTGCTGATGACGACAGCGTGACATCCGGGTTTCCCGGCGGCACGCCCCTGCGGCGAGGGTCACATCGTCAGGAGGGTGAGCGTTCGCGCCAGACGTTGGTGATGGGCAGCCGGCGGTCCTTGCCGAACGCCCGGAGGCTGATCTTGGTCCCGGGCGGGTACTGCCGGCGCTTGTACTCCGCGCGGTCCACCATCCGCACGATCTCCTCGACGGTCTGCGCGTCGAACCCTGCTGCGACGAGCTCGGCGAAGCCCCGGTCGGCCTCCACGTACCCGTCGAGCACCTCGTCGAGCAGGGCGTAGTCCGGCAGGGTGTCCGCGTCGAGCTGGCCCGGCCGCAGCTCGGCCGACGGCGCCTTGGAGATCGAGTTCGGCGGGATCGGCGCCGTGTCACCACGCTTGTCGGCCTGTTCGTTGCGCCACCGCGCCAGCGCCCACACCATCGACTTCGGCACGTCCTTGATCGGTGCGAACCCGCCGACCGCGTCGCCGTAGATCGTGGAGTACCCGACAGCCAGCTCGGTCTTGTTGCCGGTCGCCAGCACCAGGTGGCCGTGGGAGTTCGACAGTGCCATGAGGGTCACGCCGCGGCAGCGGGCCTGCACGTTCTCCTCGGCCAGCCCGCTCAGCTCCAGGTGCGTGAGGAACGGGCGCACCATGTCGGCGATGGGCTGCACGGAGAACCGCAGGCCGGTCCGCTCGGCGAGGTCGGCGGCGTCGATGCGGGAGTGCTCGGAGGAGTACTCCGAGGGCAGCGACACCCCGTACACGGCGTCGGCCCCCAGCGCGTCGACCGCCAACGCCGCGACCAGAGCCGAGTCGACGCCCCCGGACAGACCCAGCACCACCGAGCGGAAGTCGTTCTTGTGGGTGTAGTCCCGCAGCCCGGTGACCAGCGCGCTCCAGACCTCGGCCTCGCCGGTCAGCGGCTCGGCCGGCGCCGGCGTGGGAAGGGCGGCGTAGCTGGGCAGCGGCGCGGGCAGCAGCGGCACGCGCTGCACCGTGAAGCCGCCGACCGTGCCGTCGCGTCCGGTGCCCGGGGCCGCCAGTTCCAGGTCCGCCACCAGCAGGTGCTCGACGAACTGCGGTGCCCGGCTCAGCAGCTCCCCGGATGCCGTCACGATCATCGAGTCGCCGTCGAAGACCAGCTCGTCCTGCCCTCCGACGAGGTTGACGTACACCATCGGGGCACCCGCCTCGGCGGCCCGCCGGGACACCAGCGCACCCCGGGTGTCCTCCTTGCAGCGCTCGTAGGGCGAGCCGTTGATGCACACCAGCAGGCCGACTCCCGCCTCGGTGAGCGCCGCCACCGGGCCGCCGTCCTGCCAGATGTCCTCGCAGATCACGATGCCGACGTCGACGCCGTGTACCGCGACGACCGGCAGCGCCGTGCCGGACCGGAAGTAGCGGAACTCGTCGAACACCCCGTAGTTGGGCAGGTGGTGCTTGAAGTACCAGGCGGCGACCCGACCGTCGTGCAGCACCGCGGCGGCGTTGCGCGCTCCCGCGGCGTCGCGGTCGAGGTAGCCGACGACGACCACCGCACCGCCGCACCCGGCCTGTGCCAACCGGGCCGGCAGCGCGTCCAGCTCGTCCTTGCAGGCTGTGGCGAACGACTCCCGCAGCGCGAGATCCTCCACGGGGTAGCCGGTGAGCACCATCTCCGGGAACACCACCAGGTGGGCACCCTGCTCGACCGCCCGGCGCGTCCGGTCCAGCACCAGTGCGGCGTTCCCGTCGAGGTCCCCGACACATGCGTTGACCTGAGCCAGCGCGACTCGCAGTTGCGGCATGGTCCCATTCTCGCCCGTCACCGCCGATCGGCCCGGCCGGAACCGGTCCCGCTGGAGCATGATGCGATGGTGACCCGCCTGCGTCCGAGGCTCCCGGTGTTCGTCAGCCTCCTCGCCGCCCTGCTGCTGGCCGCCTGCACCACCGCGACCCCCGGCGTCGGGTCCCGGGCCGAGCACGTCGAGCAGCGCGGTCCCGCTGGCGCGGTGCCCGCCGGCCTCGAGCGCTTCTACGGCCAGCAGCTCGACTGGAGCGGCTGTCAGGGCTTCGCCACCACTCCCGACGACGAGCAGGCATACAGCGATCCCGCGCTGCAGTGCTCCTACCTCACCGTTCCGTTGGACTACGCCCGTCCCGACGGCAGGACGATGAAGATCGGGGTCCTGCGGCGGGTGGCGAGCGACCCTGCTGCGCGGATCGGGTCGCTCATCGTCAATCCGGGCGGTCCCGGCGCCTCCGGGATGAGCACGGCCGCCAGCCTCGTCAGCGCCGTCAAGGGCACCGCCCTCGGCGCCCGGTTCGACCTCGTGGGCTTCGACCCGCGCGGCATCGGCTCCAGCGAGCCGCAGGTGCACTGTTTCACCGGCCCGGAGCGCGACGCCGACCGCATGCTGCTCACTGTGGACACCTCGCCGGCCGGTGTCGCCAGGACCGAGTCCGAGGAGCGCGACTACGTGGCCAAATGCGTGGCACGTACCGGGGTGGACGTGCTGGCCGCCGTGGGGACCGACGAGGTCGCCCGCGACCTGGACGTCCTGCGTTCCGTGCTCGGCGACGCGAAGCTGACCTACGTCGGCTTCTCCTACGGGACCCGTCTCGGCACGACCTATGCCGAGGACTTCCCCGGCAACGTCCGGGCCATGGTGCTCGACGGCGCGGTGGACCCGGCGCAGCAGCCGGCCGACGAGCTCGTGGACCAGGGCAAGGGGTTCCAGGAGGCGTTCAACGCCTTCGCCGCCTGGTGCACGGCCCGCCCGGGGTGCGCGCTCGGGACGGACGCCACCACGGCCGTCGCCGCGTTCCGCGCCCTGGTCAACCCGCTCATCGACAAGGGACCGGTGCCGGACCGCGACGGCCGGATGCTGTCCTACTCCGACGCCACGACCGGGGTGATCCAGGCGCTGTACACGCCCTCGCTGTGGGATCCACTCAACCGCGGGCTGACCCAGCTCGCCACCGGCCGGGGCGACATCCTCAAGCTGCTCGCCGACGTCTACTACGGCCGCTCGCCGGACGGCAGCTACTCGACCATCACCGACGCGTTCAATGCGATCCGGTGTGACGACGACCCGCACATCACCGATCCGGCGGTGGACCGCTCGATCGACGCCCGCTACCGCGCGGTGGCGCCATTCCTCGACGACGGCCACGGTCCGTCGCCGGCCCGGGACATCTGCGCGTTCTGGCCGGTGCCCGCCACCAGCACGCCGCACGTCCCCAAGGTCCCCGGGCTGCCAGCGGTGCTCGTGGTGTCCACGACCGGCGACCCGGCCACGCCGTACCAGGCCGGGGTGGACCTCGCCAAGGACCTCGGGGGAGAGCTGCTGACCGTCGAAGGCACCCAGCACACAGCGTTCCTGCAGGGCAACTCCTGCGTGGACGACGAGGGCACCGCCTACCTGGTGAACCTGACGCTGCCTGCCGACGGCGCTCGCTGCGCCGACGGCTGAACCGACCCCCGCGCAACACCGCGTTAACACCGGCTGCCTACCCTGCGGCCATGGACCGGCAGCAGGAGTTCGTGCTCCGCACGCTAGAGGAACGCGACATCCGGTTCGTGCGGCTGTGGTTCACCGACGTGCTCGGCTACCTCAAGTCGGTCGCGGTGGCGCCCGCCGAGCTGGAGGGCGCGTTCGCCGAGGGCATCGGCTTCGACGGCTCGGCCATCGAGGGCTTCGCGCGGGTCTACGAGTCGGACATGGTGGCCCGGCCCGATCCGGCCACGTTCCAGGTGCTGCCCTGGGAGACGCCGGAAGGCGGGCCCTACTCGGCGCGGATGTTCTGCGACATCACCATGCCCGACGGTTCCCCGTCCTGGGCGGACCCCCGCCATGTGCTGCGCCGCGCGCTGTCGCAGGCCGCCGAGGCCGGTTTCACCTGCTACGTCCATCCGGAGATCGAGTTCTACCTGCTGCGCGACCTGCCCGGTGACGGCTCCACTCCGGTCCCGGCCGACTCCGGTGGCTACTTCGACCAGTCCAGCCACGACGCGGCGCCGCACTTCCGCCGCCATGCCATCGAAGCCCTGGAGTCGATGGGTATCTCCGTGGAGTTCAGCCACCACGAGGGGGCGCCGGGCCAGCAGGAGATCGACCTGCGCTACGCCGACGCGCTGACGACGGCCGACAACGTCATGACCTTCCGGTACCTCCTCAAGGAGGTGGCGATCACTCAGGGGGTCCGCGCGTCCTTCATGCCCAAGCCGTTCTCCGACCGGGCCGGCTCGGCCATGCACACCCACTTCAGCCTCTTCGAGGGCGACCAGAACACCTTCCACGACCCCGGCGACCCGTACGAGCTGTCGAAGACCGGCAAGGCGTTCGTTGCCGGGATCCTCCGCCACGCCCGCGAGATCTCCGCGGTCACCAACCAGTACGTCAACTCCTACAAGCGGCTCATCACCGGCGGGGAGGCGCCGACCACGGTGTGCTGGGGCCACGCGAACCGCTCCGCGCTCGTGCGGGTGCCGATGTACTCGCCCGGCAAGGCATCCAGCCGCCGGGTCGAGGTGCGCACGCCCGACAGCGCGTGCAACCCCTACCTGGCCTTCGCCGCCATCCTGGGTGCGGGGCTACGGGGAATCCGGGAGGACCACGAGCTGCCGGCGCCCGCTGAGGACGACGTCTGGTCGCTGACTGAGGCGGAGCGCCGGGCGATGGGCTATCCCGCCCTGCCGCAGAACCTGGCCGAGGCGCTCGCGGAGATGGAGCACTCCGAACTGGTGGCCGAGGTGCTCGGCGAGCACGTCTTCGACTTCTTCCTGCGCAACAAGCGCGCTGAGTGGGACAACTACCGCCGCCACGTCACCCCCTACGAGCTTGCCACGTTCCTGCCCGTCCTGTGAGTGGCTTTCAGGTGGTCCGTCGGCGTGGCAGCGGGCGGGGACACGGCCTAGGGAACACGGCCTAGGGTTCAGTGGGTGGCGCGGGTGGTGGTGGTTGGGGCTGGGGTGGGTGGGTTGTGCGCCGCCGTCCGGCTGGGCGCCGCGGGTCACACCGTCACCGTGCTGGAAGCCGCCGCCGAGGTCGGCGGCAAGCTCGGCAGCTACGCCCGGGACGGGTTCCGGTTCGACACCGGCCCCAGCCTGCTCACCTGGCCGGAGGTCTTCGCCGACACCTTTGCCGCGGCTGGCGCCGCGCTGGCCGAGTTCGTGGAGCTTGCCCCGGTGCACCCGGCGTTCCGCTACCGCTTCGGCGACGGCACCTGGCTCGAGGTTCCCAACGCGCCGCCACGGCAGGTCGCCGACGCGCTCGGGGACCAGCTCGGCGGTCGTGCCGCAGCCGACTGGCTGGCGTTCTCGGCACATGCTGCGCGAGTCTGGCAGGCGGTGCGCGGGCCGTTCCTGTCCGGGCCTCTGAACGGCCCGCTGGACCTGGTGCGGTACTCCCGCCGGCTGCGCGACCTGGCGGCGATCGCTCCGTGGCGCACGCTGCACGGCACCGGACAGCGGTTCCTGCGCGACCCCCGGCTGCGGGTGCTGCTGGACCGCTACGCCACGTACTGCGGCTCTGACCCACGACGCGCGCCGGCGGCGCTGGCCGTCGTGCCGTGGCTGGAGCAGAGCCACGGCGTCTGGTACGTCCGCGGCGGGCTTCGCCGACTGGCTGATGCGCTGACCGGGCTCATCGAGCACCAGGGCGGGCGGGTGCGGACCGGCGCCGAGGTGACGGCGGTGCGGCTTGACGGCGGTCGGGCCGTCGGCGTGACGCTTGCCGGCGGCCCACCCGTGGCCGCCGACGTCGTGGTGTGCAACACCGACGCCACCGCGCTCTACACCCGGCTGCTGCCACCCGCGGTTGCCGCCGGTCCGCTGCGCCGGCTGCGGCGGGCGACTCCGTCGCTGTCCGGGCTGACGTTGCTGCTGGCGTTGCGTGGGCGAACTCCCGGGCTCATCCACCACACCGTGCTCTTCCCGCGCGACTACGACGACGAGTTCGACTCGATCTTCGCGGCAAGCCCGCGGCCGGTGCCCGACCCCGCGGTGTACGTCACCAACCCCGACGACCCGACCGTGCGGCCCTCGGCCGCGGACGAGGCGTGGTTTGTGCTCGTCAACGCCCCCCGCCACGACCCGGGGGCCGGGGTGGACTGGAACACCCCGGGCCTGGCGTCGTCCTACGCCGACGCGGTGCTGACGACGCTGGCCCGCCGCGGGCTCGACGTGCGGGACCGGGTGCGCTGGCGCGTCGTGCGCACCCCGGCCGACCTCGCCACCACCGGAGCACCCGGCGGCTCGATCTACGGCACGTCCTCGAACGGTCTGCGCGCGGCGTTCCTGCGCCCGGCCAACCGCACCCCGGTGCCCGGGCTGTTCCTCGTCGGCGGCTCGACCCACCCTGGCGGCGGCCTGCCGCTGGTGGCCCAGTCCGCGCGGATCGTCGCCGGCCTCGTCGGCCCGGCTTAGTGGTCCCGTCTGGGGTAACGCGCCCGGGGAGGGCGTCAGGCGGGACGCACGGTGACCGGGACGTTCCGAGCGGCGAAGATGCCTCGGTCGTAGAACTCCAGCGGCGCCCCGGGAGTCAGACCGATCGTCGCGTACCGGTCAAGCAGCACACCCACCGCGACCCTGGCCTCGACCCTGGCCAACAGTTGGCCGATGCAGAAGTGGATGCCGTAGCCGAAGGCCAGGTGATGGTTGTCGGGGCGGTGGATGTCGAACCGGTCCGGGTCGGGGAACTCACGCTCGTCCCGGTTGGCGGACAGCAGCCACGGCACGACGAGCGCGTCCGCCGGGATGACCTGCCCGCCCAGCTCGGTCTCGACCATCGTCACCCGTCCCACCAGGGAGAATGAAGAGCGGTAGCGCAGCACCTCTTCGACGGTGGCCGGCACCGTCGAGCGGTCCGCACGCAGCTCGGCCCATACCTGGGGGTGCTCGTCCAGGCACAGTACGAGGTTGCCGAGCAGCGCGGTGGTGGTGATGTGCCCGGCGATCAGCAGCACCATGGAGAAGTTCACGACCTCCTGCTCGCTCAGCCGCTCGCCGTCGGCCTCCACGGTGTTGAGCCTGCTGATCAGATCCTCGCGGGGGTGGGCACGGCGGTCCCGGCACTGCTCGTACAGGTAGGCGAGCATGTCCGCGGTCGCCTCATCGACGCGCCGCGCGAGCTGCGGGTCGTTGGGGTCGGGGGGGTCGGTGGTGTCCTGGTCGAACAGCTTGTCCGCCCAGGACTGGAACAGGGCCCGGTCAGCGGTCGGCAGGCCGAGCAACTCGGCGATCACGGTCACCGGGAGCGGGTAGGCCAGGGCGGGGACGAGGTCGAACTCCGTGGCGCCCCCGGTGGCGTCGAGCAGCTCGCCGGTGATCTCGGCGATGCGGGGGGCGAGTCCGGTGACGACCTTCGGGCTGAAGGCCGCGCCGACCAGGCGGCGTAGCTGGTGGTGGCGGGGCGGATCGGTCTGCAGCAGGTTGCCCGCGCTGAACCGCTCCGCGACCGGGACCACCCGCGCCGTGTGGGAGGAGAACACCTGCGGCTCGGAAATCGCCCGATGCACGTCGGCGTAGCGGAACACGCTCCAGACACCGAACGCGTCCCGCCACACCGGGTGGTGCTCGCGCATCTCCCGCAGCCAGCGGAGCAGAGTCCCCCCGCCGTCCTCGGCGGTCGGTGCGAGGCCGGTCGGAGTGCTGTGCAGGTCGGCGCCTGTCATCGGTTTCTTCCTCACCTGTCGGTGTCGCTCCCTCACCTGTCGGTCTACTGCAGGTGGGGACAGTGGGCAACGGTGTTTCCTCCCCGGTCGCGGCACCGACGCGGGCAGGATCGGAGGGGTGACCGAGCGCCGCCCCGCCACCTCACCGGCCCGCCTCGGCCTCACCGACGTCCGCGCGGAGTCCGTGCTCACCCGGCTCGGGTGGTGGCGCGGCAACGCGCCCGCGCCTGGGGCCGAGCTGCCGCTGTGGGCGCTGGCCCGCAGCCCGGACCCCGACCTGGCGCTGCGCACCCTGGAGCGGCTCGCCGACGCCCTGGGAGGGGGCTGGACCGAGCTGGACGAGGCCCTGCGCAGCGAGGTGGGGCTTCGAGGGCGGCTGCTCGGCGTGCTCGGCTCGTCCACTGCGCTGGGCGACCACCTGGTGGCCGGGCCGCGGCGCTGGCAGCGGCTGCGGCTCGACGGCGGCCGGGACCTCGCCACCTACAGCGCGCGGCTGCTGCGGGCGGTCGGAGCCGACCCCGAAGCGCCGCCGCCCGGTTCCCCGGACGGGACGCGGGCGGCCTTGACCGGCTCGCGTGCCGTCGCCGCCTTGCGGGCCGCCTACCGCGACGAACTGCTCGACATCGCGGCCGCCGACCTCGCCGCGGTGTGCGAGCCGGAGCTCGCGGTGCTCCCGCTGCAGCTCGTCGGCGCGCAGCTCGCCGACCTGGCCGCGGGCGCCCTGCGAGCGGCACTGGCAGCCGCCGTCACCGAGGTCGACGCTGCCGGGGTCGGCGGTGTCAGAGTCGGCGCCGCCGACCCCGGGAGGACCGGGCGGCTCGCCGTGATCGGGATGGGCAAGTGCGGCGGCGGCGAGCTCAACTACGTCAGCGACGTCGACGTCGTGTTCGTGGCCGAGCCCGCCGACGAGGCCGCCACCCGGTCCGCCGCCGCGATGGTGCGGGTGGCCGCGGCAGCCTGCTTCGAGGTGGATGCGGCACTGCGGCCCGAAGGCAGGGCCGGCCCGTTGGTGCGGACCCTTGACGGGCACCTCGGCTACTACCGGCGCTGGGCCCGGACTTGGGAGTTCCAGGCTTTGCTCAAGGCACGCCCGGTGGCGGGCGACCCGGCGCTCGGGCAGTCCTACGTCGACGCCGTCGCTCCGCTGGTGTGGACGGCGGCCGACCGGGAGGACTTCGTGGCCGACGTGCAGGCCATGCGCCGGCGTGTCGAGGAGCAGGTGCCCGCCGACCTCGTCGACCGCGAGCTCAAGCTCGGCCGCGGCGGGCTGCGGGACGTCGAGTTCGCGGTGCAGTTGCTGCAGCTCGTGCACGGCCGCAGTGACCCCGAGCTGCGCCAGCGGTCGACGCTGGGCGCGCTGGCGGCGCTGGGCGCCCGCGGTTACGTCGGACGCGACGACGCGGCGAACCTCGCGGCGTCCTACTGCGCGCTGCGGCTGTTCGAGCACCGCCTGCAGCTGCAGCGGATGCGCCGCACCCACCTGTTCCCTGCCGAGGACGACATCGCCGGCCTGCGCTGGCTGGCGCGGGCGGCGCGGATGCGGCCCGACGGGCGGCATGACGCGGTCGGCGTGCTGGTGGCCGAGCGGTCCCGCAACGCGCTGCGGGCCCGTCGGCTGCACCAGAAGTTGTTCTACCGTCCGCTGCTGGAGGCGGTGGCGCGGGTGCCCACCGAGGACCTGCGGCTGACCCCCCGACAGGCCACCGCACGGCTGGCCGCGCTCGGGTACGCCTCGCCGCAGGGCGCGCTGGCCCACCTGCAGGCGCTGACCACCGGGGTGTCCCGGGCGGCGGCGATCCAGACCGCGCTGCTGCCGGTGCTGCTCGACGAGCTCGCCGAGACCCCGGACCCGGACGGCGGCCTGCTCGCCTACCGCAGGGTGTCGGAGGCCCTGGAGTCCACGCCGTGGTACCTGCGGCTGCTGCGCGACGAGGGCGCGGTGGCGCAGCGGCTCATGCGCCTGCTCGGCACGTCGAAGATGGTGCCCGACCTGCTGGTGCGGGCTCCGGCGGTGCTGCGGCTGCTCGCCGACACCGGACCGGACGCGGAGCTCGCCACCCGCGACCCGGCGGGGGCGGCGGCCGCGTTGTGCGCCGCGGTGGCCCGCCACGACGAGCCGGCGGCAGCCGCGGCGGCGGCCAGGTCGCTACGCCGCCACGAGCTGCTGCGGATCGCCTGCGCCGACCTGCTCGGCCTGCTCGAGGTCCGGGCCGTCTGCGAGGCGCTGACGTACAACTGGGCAGCGGCGCTCGACTCCGCTGTGGCCGCCGCGGTGCGTCGGCTCGGCCGGAACGGCGACCCGGCACGGGTCGCCGTCATCGGAATGGGCCGGCTCGGCGGCTCGGAGCTGGGGTACGGCTCCGACGCCGACGTGCTCTTCGTCTGCGACCCGTCCGACGGCGCGGAGGAGACCCGAGCGCTGCGTTTCGCCACCGCGGTCGCGGAGACGGTGCGCCGCGTGCTCGCGGCGCCCAGCCCGGATCCGGCGCTGCTGGTGGACGCCGACCTGCGCCCGGAGGGACGCAGTGGGCCGCTGGTGCGCACGCTCGCCTCCTACCGTGCGTACTACTCCCGGTGGGCCGGGGTCTGGGAGGTGCAGGCGTTGCTGCGCGCCCGCCCGGTGGCCGGCGACCGAGAGATGGGCGCGCGGTTCATCGAGGCGGTGGACGAGCTGCGGTACCCGCCAGGCGGGCTGCCGCCGGCGCAGACCACCGAGATCCGGCGGATCAAGGCGAGAGTGGACTCCGAGCGCCTGCCGCGGGGGGCGGACCGGGCCACCCACACCAAGCTGGGGCACGGCGGGTTGGCGGACGTGGAGTGGACGGTGCAACTGCTGCAGTTGCGGCACGCCGCAGCGGTGCCCACGCTGCGCACGACCTCCACCGTGGACGCGCTGCGGGCGGCCGCGGCAGCCGGGATCCTTCCCGGGGCAGACGCGGCCGCGCTGGAGGCCGGCTGGCTGATGGCCACCCGCGCCCGCAACGCCGTGACCCTGGTGCGGGGCAAGCCCTCGGACGCCCTGCCCCGCTCGGGGCGTGCGCTGGTCGCGGTCGCGCGGGTGATGGGCCATCCTGCCGGCGGGGACCCGGGAGCCTTCGTCGACGAATACCGCCGGGTGACACGCCGTGCCCGTGCGGTCGTCGAGCGGGTCTTCTACGGCATGTGAGCGAGCGGAGCGAGCGAACCATCGGGCACAGCAGCGCCGCTCACGGTCGTCCCGAGGGGTAGCGAGGCGCGCCCGTGAGCGCTCGGGACGCAGCCACGGGTCTGCCTCGCGGCCGGGTAGCTCGACGGGACAGCGCACCTGCCACCGGTGGCCGACGGCGCCCGCGGCGCGGGGTAGCGTCGAAGGCGCCAGTCACGGAGGACACCCCTGGCGGGAGTGGGAGGTGTAAGGTCAACCTACAGATCGTCACGGTGCCGGTTCCCGCCCAGGACGGCATCACACGCGACAGCGTCACCGTCCGGGTCGACCCGGGTCATCAGCGCCGACGGCGGGCTGCAGGCGTCGCGGAAGCTCTCCCAGGCCGCGGCGGCGATGGCGAACACCCCGGCCGTGCTCCAGCTACGGTTGCTGGAGACCGGCGTCGAGGAACCGCACGCCCCGGTCCGCGCGGTCGAACGAGGTGACGACGGACCCGGGCTGGTGCGTGGTTGACAACCCTCGGGGTCACCGGAGTCGGGGGAGAGCGTGGTGAGGTCGTTCCGGGAGCGCAACCCCGTGACCGTCGGCTTGGTCGGCACCGTGGTGCTCGGCCTCGCGGTCCTCGCTGCGTTGTCCGCGGACAACCTGCCGATCATCGGCGGCGGGATCGGTTACCGGGCGATGTTCTCCGAGGCGGGTGGGATCGCGCCGGGTGACGAAGTCCGGGTGGCCGGGGTCAAGGTCGGCGAGGTCACCGGGGTGGAGCTGGACGGCGCGAGCGTGGCGGTCAGTTTCCGCGTACGAGACACCTGGATCGGGGATCGAAGCACCGCGGCGATCCTGGTCAAGACCGTTCTCGGCGGGGACTACCTGTCCGTCGACCCGGAGGGCGACGCTGCGTTGGACCCACGGACGGCGATCTCGCGGCAGCGCACCGTCGCACCCTACGACCTCGCCCAAGCCCTCGGCGGTCTCGCCGCGACGGTCGGCCGGATCGACACCGGCCAGCTCGCCGAGGGGTTGCGCACCCTGGCCGACGCCCTGCGGGGAGCGCCGGCCAGTGCCCGTCAGGCGCTGGTCGGCCTGCAGCGGCTGTCCGCCACGATCTCCTCCCGGGACGCGGGCCTCGCCAGGTTGCTGCGGAACACGACCGCGCTGAGCGGGGTGCTGGCCAGCCACGACGCCGAGGTGCAGCGCCTGCTCGCCGACGGCGACGACCTGCTGTCCGAGGTCATCGCCCGCAAGTCCGCGATCGACACCCTGCTGGTGGCCACCCGGTCGTTGGCTGCCGAGCTGGCAGGACTCGTCGCCGACGACAGCGCGCAGCTACGCCCCGCGCTGGCCCAGTTGAACGGCGTCGTCAGCATGCTCGAACGGCACCAGGCCGACCTCACCACCACGCTGATCCGGTTCGCTCCCTACGTCCGGTTGCTGGCCAACACCGTCGGCAATGGGCGCTGGGTGGACGGCTACATCACCAACATGCTGCCGCCCACCGTCCCCGGAGCTGTCCGGCCGGGCCGTTGACGAGCCCGAGAAGGACCGGTTCGGGGGTGGGTACCGGCCAGTCCCTGCGGCATGTGCCGCGACCACTCAGCGACTACGCACCCGGCCTGCGCGGCGAGCGTGATAGGTCAGTCGGCCGCCTCGCGCCGGGACAGGCGTACCTCCTCGATGTCGAGCCTGGTCTGTACCTGGCGCAGGACGGTGTCGTCGATACGGCGCTCGTCACCACCCGGGCGCGGGCACCGACGCGGCGCAGGCGCTGCTGCGGGCGGCGGTCCAGCAGACGGATCAGGTACGGCGTGGTGAACAGCCAGGCGAAGCGTACGCCGATGACCGCCGCCGAGACGGCACCGACCGTGATCAGTCCACGGGTGAGGGCAACGCTGGTCAGGCCACGGACCGCCGACTGTGACTCCAACCCCACGAGGACGAACAGCGCGCCGTTGAGCAGAAATGTGGACAGCGACCAGAACGCCTCCGCCTGCTGGCGGGTTCCGGCGCGCACCACACGCGGCCCGGCCTGGCTGATCACGAGCCCGCACACCACGACGGCGAGCACGCCGGAGGCGTGGATCGCCTCGGCGAGCAGGAACGCGGTGAAGGGGGTCAGGATGGGATGCTCTCCCAGTAGAGCAGCGCTGGGAGAAAGAGGAGCAGCACCGCCTCGGGTGGCAGGTGCACCTGGCGCAGCGCGGGTGCGAAGCCCAGCAGCGCGCCGCAGGGCCGAGCCACACGCCGTCAGTCACGCGCGTCCACCGCCTGCTCGGTCAGCCCACCACCTCACGAGGGTGCCTCGAAGACCGGGGCCATCTCTCCATCCTCCACACTCAGGACAGAGCCTCCATCAAACCCGGGGTGGTTCACCCCGAGACTCACACGTCGTAGTAGAGCGCGAACTCGTAGGGGTGCGGGCGCAGCCGCAGCGGGTCGATCTCCTCGCTGCGTTTGAGCTCGATCCAGGTCTCGATGAGGTCCGGGGTGAACACGGAGCCGTCAAGCAGGTAGTCGTGGTCGGACTCCAGGCTCTCGATCACCTCGCCCAGGCTGGCGGGCACATGGGTGACGTCCTTGGCCTCCTCGGGCGGCAGCTCGTAGAGATCCTTGTCGATGGGGGCTGGTGGTTCGATCTTGTTCTTGATGCCGTCGAGGCCGGCCATCATCATCGATGCGAAGGTCAGGTAGGGGTTGCCGGACGAGTCGGGGCAGCGGAACTCCAGGCGCTTGGCCTTCGGGTTGCTCCCGGTGATCGGGATGCGGACGCACGCCGAGCGGTTGCGCTGGGAGTAGACGAGGTTCACCGGTGCCTCGAAGCCGGGCACCAGCCGGTGGTAGGAGTTCACGGTCGGGCAGGCGAAGGCGAGCAGGCTCGGAGCGTGGTGCAGCAGGCCGCCGATGTAGTGCCGACCCACGTCGGACAGGCCCGCGTAGCCCGACTCGTCGTAGAACAGTGGATCGCCGTCCTTCCACAGCGACTGGTGGGTGTGCATACCCGAGCCGTTGTCACCGAAGAGCGGCTTGGGCATGAACGTCACGCTCTTGCCCGCGGCCCAGGCGGTGTTCTTGAGGATGTACTTGTAGAGCTGCAGGTCGTCAGCGGCGTGCAGCAGGGTGTTGAACCGGTAGTTGATCTCTGCTTGGCCGGCGGTGCCGACCTCGTGGTGCAGCTTCTCGACCGAGAACCCGGCGTCGATGAGGTTGGTCACCATTGCGGCGCGCAGGTCGGAGTAGTGGTCGGTCGGCTCCACCGGGAAGTAACCCCGCTTGTAAGGCACCTTGTAGCCGAGGTTGCCGCCCTCCTCACGGGCGCCGGTGTTCCACCAGCCCTCGATCGAGTTGATCTCGTGGAAGGCGCCGTTGGCCGTGGTGTCGAAGCGGACCGAGTCGAAGATGTAGAACTCAGCCTCGGGTCCGAAGTAGGCCGCATCGGCGACGCCTGAGGAGGCCAGGTAGTCCTCGGCCTTGCGGGCGACGTTGCGCGGGTCGCGGCTGTAGGGCTCGAGCGTCAGCGGGTCGTGCACGAAGAAGTTCATGTTCAGGGTCTTCGCCGCGCGGAACGGGTCGAGGCGAGCCGTGGCGGGGTCGGGCAACAACTGCATGTCCGACTCGTGGATCTGCTGGAAACCGCGCACGGACGAGCCGTCGAAGGCCAGGCCCTCGGTGTAGCGCTCCTCGTCGAAGTACTGCGTCGGCACGGTGAAGTGCTGCATGATCCCGGGCACGTCGCAGAACCGGACGTCGATGAACTTGACGTCCTCGTCGCGGATGAACTTGAGGACCTCGTCGGCGTTGGTGAACACCCTCGTTGGCTCCTTCCTGGCGGTGGGACGGGGGGCTCGGGGGAACGAGCCACCGCCGGGTGTCCGGCGGCGGGTCCGCGACCCCGTCCGGGCCGCGCCATGAGGCGACGCTAAGCCGATGGTGTTGCCCGTTGGTCACCCAAGTGTTTCACGCGAGTTAACGGGACGACCTCACCCGAGCGGCCCAGCAGCCCGGGAACGTACCCTGAGCCGGTGAGGTGGACGCAGACCTGGCTCGCCCCCCCGCCGCCGACCGGGTCGCTACAGGCATACCGCGGGGAGCGGCTGGGTCGGCCGGAGTCGGGCCCGGGCTCCGTGGCAGGCTTCGGCCGCCGATTCGGGGCGATCCTCGTGGACTGGCTGCCCTGCGCGGTGCTGGCCCAACTGTTGACCCGGAACCCGGGCACCTCGGCGCTGGCGTTGTTCGCCCTGCTCACCCTGGTGTCGCTGACCGTTGCCGGCCGGACCCCGGGGCACGCGCTCTTCGGGTTGCAGGTCAGCCGCATGGCCGGTGGCCGGCCCGGTTTCGCCCGATCCGTCGGGCGGACCGTGCTGCTCTGCCTGGTCATCCCGCCGGTGGTCTACAACGCCGACGGCCGAGGCCTGCACGACCGGGCGACCGACACCGTGGTGGTGAGCAGCCGCTGACACGACCGCTCACGCCGCGTCGCATCCGCCACGGCTCGCATCCGCCACGGCTCGCATCCGCCCCGTCAAATCCGGGGGACGAACGTGGCTCCGTTCGGCGTGCCAAGACCTG
>JAVKSM010000004.1:0-13831 GCA_039583705.1 Pseudonocardiaceae bacterium | reverse complement strand
TCGCATCCGCCACGGCTCGCATCCGCCCCGTCAAATCCGGGGGACGAACGTGGCTCCGTTCGGCGTGCCAAGACCTGTCACGTCGTCATAGCCCTTCCGGGTGTCGATGAACAGGCCCGGAAAGCTGAAGCTGCGTACCGAGGTCAGCAGACCCTTGCTCGCATCCAGGCTGTTGGCGTAGTCCACCCGGACCACGCCGTTCCTGGTCGGCAGGACGTCCTGGATCGGGCCGTTCCGCGAAACCCCTAGTTCGTAGAGCGCCGGGTTGACGAAGCCGTGCGGCGCGTCATCGGCCTGGTCGGCCAGCGCCATCAACCCGGCGAACAGCGGCGCCGCCAGGCTGGTGCCACCGATCCGGTACTCGCCGTAGGCGACTCCTTCCGGGAAGGTCTGGGTGATCCCGATGAGCATGCCGGTGTTCGGGTCGCCGACCATGGAGATGTCGGGCACGACCCGGCCCCGGAGCCCTCCTGGTCGGTTCTTCTGGGCCAGCGAGTCGGGTACGACGCCAAACTGGTAGAACGGCTCGCTGAACAGGCGGCTGGTACCGCCGCCCGAGCCATAGAGAAAGGCGCCCGGCGCGGGCGGGGACCACGTCCCGTTGGTCAAGGCGCTCTTGCCCGACTCCCAGCCGGTGTCCACCACGCGCTTGCCGTTGGCGTCGATGCCCAGGCTGGTGCCGCCGACGGCGGTCACCCATGGGCTGGAGGCGGCGAAGTCCGGCGTCGGAGCCCCTTTGTTGTACGCGGCCTCGTCGCCGTTGTCGCCGGAGGAGAAGTAGAGGCCGATGCCCTCGAAGACGGCCTGGAAGGCGATCTGCTGGAACGCCTGGATCTCGTCGAGCGGCAGATCCTCGCCCCGGTCGCCGTAGGAGTTGGACACGATCCGCGCCAGGTTGGCGGACACCACGGCGTTGAGCGCCTTGTCCAGCGAGATGTCCTGGCAGTCGGAGCCGCCGACGTAGAGGATGTGCGCCCCCGGTGCCATGGCGTGGACGGCTTCCACGTCGAGGCTCTGCTCGCCGTACCAGCCGGCGGCGTCGCACTGGTCAGGCCCCTCCATGTCGGGGTTGGTCGGGAACAGCAGGGACGAGAACTGGTCGCGACCCAGCGGATGGCTCGGGTCGTTGCGCGCGGCGTAGGTCGCCGCGTCCTGGAACAGCGTCGGCGAGGCGAAGGCGTCGATGATCGCCACCGTGGTGCCCCTGCCGTCGGTGCCGTGGCGCGCCAGGTCGTCGACCCCGTACGCGGCTCGTAGCTGGCCCGGCTTGTAGCCGCACGGCGCATAGGGCAGCGGGTTGGGGAAGCCACCGCCGTAGGCCGGGTCGGTGGTGTCCAGCTTCGCTGCCCAGTACGCCGAGCACGGTCCCGCGTTGCGGAAGCCCGGGGGCGGCGGCACGGTGGTCGGGGCGGCGCGCTCGGCCGGCGGCACCCCAGGCCCGTTGTCGTCGCGGCCACCCCGGTGGTCCGGCCGGAGCAGCGCCATCGCCTGGTCCACGCCGATCACGCCGACGACCGTGTCGGCGAGCGGGGCCGGAACCGACAGTGGGCGGGACGCGCCGCGCACCCACTGGCCGTGCACCGAGTAGACACCCAGCTCGGTGTTGAAAGCGCGTGCCACCTGCTGGGTGGTACCGACCGCCTCGACGAACATGTTGTTCGGGGGCACCTCGCCGATCCGGAAGCCCGCACCGACCAGCCAACCCTTGACCGCGGACACGGCCTGGGCCGTCGGTGCGAAGCGGTCCCGGACCTGGGCCGGGGTGAGGTAGTGCCGGTAGCTGGGGCTCTTCGGGTCGGAGACCGCCCTTGCGGTCGCCTCGGTATCGGCCAGATCCCGCATCTTGAGGTAGACCCGGAAGACCATCTTGTCGTTCGCGTTGACGTCCGCGACGCGGTTGCCGGGCGTCGCCCACGCCGCGGCCGAACCGGGAATCGTGGCCCATGCCGCGCTCGCGCCGGGCGCCGCGAACGCGGCCCCCCCGCCGAGCGTGGCGACTGTGGCGAGTGTGGCGATCACGGCGACGAACGCCGACGATCTGCGCATGTGGTACCCGCCTCCCAGCGAGCCGTGAGATGCCGATGGGTTTCCCCGACCGCTGGCTGACCTCGAGATTGTCCCAGCGAGCCCCGATGGCTGGCGTGAATCACAGCACAAGATTTCTTGTGGGTGGATCCGGGTCCCGTTCCCGAAGCCCGTTCAGCGCCGACGCACGGCTCGCTGCACGCTGCGCATGCGGGCGCCCTGCGGAAGCGGCCCTTTGGGCAGCACCGGGCCGCTACGGCTGGTCAACGCCGCCAGCCGGGTCTCCAGCTTGTCCATCTCGGCCGCGCTGATGTTGCGCGGCAGCTTGGCCAGGTGCGCCTGCAGCCGGCGCAGCGGGACCTGGCCCTCCTCGTTGCCGACGACGACGTTGTAGATCGGGATTTGACCGACCAGCCGGGACACCCGCTTCTTCTCCTGGGCGAGCAGGTTCTTCGCCCGGTGCGGGGCGCCTTCGGCGACGAGCACCACGCCGGGACGGCCGATGACCCGGTGTACGGTGTCGAGCTGCGTGGTGGTGGCGACCCCGGCGGTCACGCGCCATTGGCCGCGCATGTTCTCCAACGCCCACCCCGCGGCCCCGGGCTGTCCCTCGGCCTTACGGTAGACGTTGCGCTGCAAGCGCCGACTGAAAATGATCACCGCTGCCAGCACGCCGGCCGCGAGCCCCACCGCCAGCAACGTCCACTGCAGACCCCAGATGACGCCGAGCCCGAAGCCCACCCCACCGGCGGTGACGACCGCGCCGATCATGAGCGGGAGCAGCGCCTTGTCCTCGCGGCGCTGGGCGATGAAGGCTTGGACGACCTGTTGGCGCCGCTGCCGGGCGGTCTCACGCTTGGTGCGCGCCGCCTCCTTGCGGACACCCGGATTCTGCTGAGCGGCCATGGTGCCCAGGATACGGCGGGGCATCCACTCCCAGGTGCGGGCGGGCGTGGCGGTGGCGCATCCGAGTGACAACGCTCGCAGCCTCCTGGGTGGCGGGACCCTCCTGGGCCAGGTGTCCCAGCGGCTCAGGCAGCGCCTGACCACGCCGCGCCATCGCCGCCGCGTAGAGCCGCCCCGCCCGGTAGGAGGAGCGCACCAGCGGGCCGGCCATCACCCCCGCGAACCCGATGCGCTCGGCGTCGTCGCGGTGGGTGAGGAACTCCTCGGGGTGCACCCAGCGGTCCACCGGGTGGTGGCGGGCGCTGGGACGCAGGTATTGCGTGATCGTGAGGATCTCGCATCCCGCGGCGTGCAGCCGCACCATCGCGTCATGCACCTCCGCGGGGTCCTCACCCATGCCGAGGATCAGGTTCGACTTGGTGACCAGCCCGTTGGCGCGGGCGGCGGCGAGCACGTCGAGCGAGCGCTGGTAACGGAAGCCGGGCCGGATCCGGCGGAAGATCCGCGGCACGGTCTCGACGTTGTGGGCCAGCACCTCCGGTGCCGCGCCGAACACCTCGGCCAGCGCGGCGGGCTCGGCGTCGAAGTCGGGGATGAGCAGCTCGACCCCGGTACCGGGGGCGCACGCGTGCACCTGGCGGACGGTTTCGGCGTAGAGCCAGGCGCCGCCGTCGGGGAGGTCGTCGCGGGCCACGCCGGTGATGGACGAATAGCGCAGCCCCATGGTTCGCACCGACTCAGCGACCCGGCGCGGCTCGTCGACGTCCAGCGGGGCCGGCCGCCCGGTGCCGATCTGGCAGAAGTCACAGCGTCGCGTGCACCGCTCGCCGCCGATGAGGAAGGTCGCCTCCCGGTCCTCCCAGCACTCGAAGATGTTGGGGCAGCCGGCCTCCTCGCAGACCGTGTGCAGGCCGGCGTCGTGCACCAGGTTCTTGAGCTCGACGTACTGCGGACCCATCGTGGCCCTGGTCCGGATCCAGGACGGCTTGCGCTCGATCGGAGTGCGGCTGTTGCGGACCTCCAGCCGTAGCAGCCGGCGTCCCTCCGGTGCCACCGTCACGACCGTCAGCCTACGCAAGGCGACGGGCGCAGCCGCTCAGACCAGGGGCAGGGGCCACCCGATACCAGGGCGAGCGGTACCGCGAGGGCGGTGTCGAGCACACCGTACTCTCCGAGGCCTCGCCCGGTGGCCGCGTCGGTGTCCCGGGGCGGCCACCCTCCGAGACGGTGATGTGGCGGGCCACCCGGACGCATCCTTCGAGGGCCGTGATGAAGCGGTACTTGACCGCAGCCAGGGCTGTCTGGTCCGCCCGCAGTTCGGGGGCCACGAGCAGGTCGACCGTCTCGGGCAGGTCGAGCTCCCACGGCGCCGGGTGCGGGCCACCCCACCAGGCGGCGACGTCGAGGTCACTGTCCGGCCGGATGCCCTCGCCGGTAGCGCGGCTGCCGAAGGCGAAGCCAAACCGGGCGCCAGCGTCGCGCAGCGTTCCGGCGATCTCCGGCTCGTCAGGAACCACCGGATCATGGTGGCACGAGCGACGGTTCGGCGCTCGGATCGACGGGTCCCGCCCTGATCCGGGAACCGTCAGGAGGACAGGGCGGCGCCGAGGGCGAGCCCGATCGGGCCGGGCCGGGGCAGCGTGCGGTCGGTGACCGGGAGGGCACCGTCGAGCGCGGCGAGCACGGCGTCCCGCGCGGCCGGCAGCACCTCGGCCACCGGCACCGGGTGGCCGAGCTCCGCGGCCAGCGACGTCACTCCGGCGTCCCGGACGCCGCAGGGGACGATCCGGTCGAAGGCGCCGAGGTCGGGCTCGCAGTTCAGCGCGAAACCGTGCAGCGTGACGCCGCGCTGCACCCGCACCCCGATCGCGGCGACCTTGCGCTCCGGGCACCGGCGGTGGGCTGGCAGCCACACCCCACTGCGCCCCGCCACCCGTCCGGAGTGCAGCCCGTAGCCGTCGCACACCGCGATGAGCGCCTGTTCGAGCCGCCGCACGTAGTCCACCACGTCCACCGGGTCGGCCAACCCGACGATGGGGTAGCCGACGAGCTGGCCCGGCCCATGCCAGGTGATCTTTCCGCCACGGTCCACGTCGACCACCGGCGTACCGTCGTCTGGGCGCTCCCCGGGCAGTGTGCGGCGGCCCGCGGTGTAGACCGACGGGTGCTCGAGCAGCAGCAGCACATCCGGGCTCTCCCCGGACACCCTGGCGGCGGCGTGCTCCCGTTGCCGCCGCCACGCCGCGACGTAGTCGACCGTGCCGAGCGGGACGACCACCGGTGGTTGCGGGGATGCGCGGCAGGACCGGCTCACGGCACCCACGCTACCGCGCAGCCGGTGCTCTCAGCGGCTCACCGCAGCGGCCAGCGCGTCGCGTACCACCTGGTGGCGGAAGGTGAACCCGACGCGCTGGAGCACCGCCGGAACCGCGCGCTGCCCGGTCACCGCCACCTGGTCGGCCAGTTCGGACCCGAGCACGATCTTGAGGGCGATGCCCGGAACGGTCCAGGGCGCCGGCCGACCCAGCGCCGAGGCGAGCGCCGCGGTGAACCCGGCGTTGGTCACCGGATCGGGGCCGGTGAGGTTCACCGGACCGTGCAGGTCCGCTCGTTCCACGGCGAAGCGGAGCGCCGCGACCTCGTCTTCCAGCGAGATCCAGGACATGTACTGCCGACCGTCGCCCAGCTTCCCGCCGAGCCGCATCGAGAACAGCGGGCGCAGCCGGCCGAGCAGCCCCCCGGAAGGTGAGAGCACCACCCCGGTGCGGGCCAGCACGACGCGGACGCCGCCGCGCTGCGCCGGCGCGGTCGCGCCCTCCCAGTCACGGCACACCTCGGCGAGGAAGCCCCGGCCGGCCGGCGCGGTCTCGTCCACCATCCGCGCGCCGGTGTCACCGTAGAACGCCACCGCGGAGGAGTTGACCAGGCTCGGCACCTCGTGCTCGACCACCGCGCGGGCCAGCACGTCGGTCGGAACCATCCGGCTGTCGCGGATCTCCTGCCGGTAGACGCCGGTCCAGCGCCGCTCGGCGATTCCCGCCCCGCACAGGTTGACCACCGCGTCCGCCCCGTCCAGCGCGCCGTCGTCGAGCCGACCGGTGGACGGGTCCCAGCCACGCTCGTCGGCCTGCTGCGCCGCCCGGCGAACCAGGCGCAGCACCTCGTGCCCGACCGAGCGCAGGTGGGGGACCAGGGCGGTACCGATGAGCCCGGACGAGCCGGCGACGACCACGCGCATGCGCTGATCGTTGCTGACGTCGTGCGGCGGCGCAGCCTAAAGTCCCAGTTCGGTCTCGAACGCCCCGGCTTCCAACCGCTGCCTGACCGTCGCGAGGAAGCGTGCCGCGTCCGCGCCGTCGACCAGCCGGTGGTCATAGGACAGCGCGAGGAAGACCATCGACCGGACGGCGATGGTGTCGCCGCCGACCACGTCGGGCGCGACGACCGGCCGCTTGATCACCGCACCCGCGCCGAGGATGCCGACCTGAGGCTGCAGGATGATCGGGGTGTCGAACAGCGCGCCGCGGGAGCCGGTGCTGCTCAGGGTGAACGTCCCGCCCGCCAGTTCGTCCGGTGTGACCTGGCCGGCGCGGGTCCGTGCCGCCAGGTCTTCGATCTTGCGGGCGAGGCCGGCGATGTTGAGGTCCCCGGCGTCGTGGATCACCGGTACCAGCAGGCCCCGCGCGGTGTCGACGGCCACGCCGAGGTGCTCGGCGCCGTGGTAGGTGACCTCCTTGTGCTCGGTGTCGATCGACGCGTTGAGCTTCGGGTGCTGCTTGAGCGCCTCGATGACGGCGCGGGCGAAGAACGGCAGGAATGACAGCCGCACGCCCTCTCGGGCCTCGAAGTCGCGCCTGGCGTGCTCCCGCAGTCGGGCGATACGGGTGACGTCGGCTTCCACGACCGTGGTCAGTTGGGCAGAGACCTGAAGTGACTCCACCATCCGCTCCGCGATCACCGAGCGCAGCCGGGACATCTTCTCCGTGGTGCCGCGTAGGCTGCTGGGCTGCGGGATCACCGGGGTCTCGGCCGCGGCCGGCGCCGGGGTGGGCTGCTCGGCGGTGCGCTCGGCGATCGCGAGGACGTCCTGCTTGCGGATGCGCCCGCCCACGCCGGTGCCGCTGACCCGCGACAGGTCGACGCCGTGCTCGGCGGCCAGCTTGCGCACCAGCGGCGTCACGTAGGGGGCGCCCGCGCCGTCCGCCTGGTCGGGCTGTGGCCGTGGTCGGGGAGTCGGCTCTGATGAAACGCGTGACGGAAGGGCCCAGGGGCTCGGTGCGGCCGTCCCCGCCGACTGCGTCTCGGCCTGGCCGCGCGTCGCCGCCTCCTCGGCAAACGGCGGGACTGGCGGCTGTGGGGTGGGCTGTGGTGGGAGGGGTGGGGTGGTTGAGGTGTCACCGGTCGGGGTGCCCGCCCCGACGACGGCGAGCTGGGCGCCCACCTCGACGGTCTCGTCCTCCCGGACGTCGATCTCCAGCACGGTGCCCGCCACCGGCGACGGGATCTCGGTATCGACCTTGTCCGTAGACACCTCCAGCAGCGGCTCGTCGACCTCCACCTGGTCGCCGACCCGCTTGAGCCATCGCGTGACCGTGCCCTCGGTGACCGACTCGCCCAGCGCCGGCATCGTCACCCGGGTGCCGCCGCTGCCGGGCCCCCCGGTTGTCGGTGGGGCGGGCGGAGGCTCGGGTTCGGCGGAAGTTCGTCCGTTCGGCGCCGTGGCCTCCGCCGGTGGTGGCGGCCCGACCGGAGCAGGTGACGTCGACGGCGTCCAGCCGCGGCCCGCATCCTCCGCGTCGCCGGCCGCGTCGCCGATGAGGGCGAGCTGCGCGCCCACCTCGACCGTCTCGTCCTCGCTCACGACGATCCGCTGCAGGACACCCGCCGCCGGCGAGGGGATCTCGGTGTCGACCTTGTCGGTGGAGACCTCGAGCAGCGGCTCGTCGACCTCGACCCGGTCACCCTCGTGCTTGAGCCAGCGGGTCACGGTGCCCTCGGTGACGCTCTCCCCGAGGGCGGGCATCTGGACGGAGAAGGCCATCGCTGTTCAGGCTCCCTGCGGGTTGGGTGGGCGGTGTCCCTGGGCTCGGGTGGCAGGCGGGTCAGCCGTGCGAGTGCAGCGGCTTGCCGGCCAGGGCGAGGTGGGCCTCGCCGAATGCCTCGTTCTGGGTCGGGTGGGCGTGCACGAGCGACGCCACGTCGGAGGGGAACGCGTCCCAGTTGTAGACGAGCTGGGCCTCGCCGACGAGCTCGCTCACCCGGGCACCGATCATGTGCACTCCGACCACGGGGCCGTCGGTGCCCTGGCCGCCGGCCTTGACCAGCTTGATCGCACCGGCGGTCTTGAGGATCTGGCTCTTGCCGTTGCCGGCCAGGTCGTAGGTGAGCGTCTGCACCTCGCCGTGCCGCTCCCGGGCCTGCGCCTCGGTCAGTCCCACCGAGGCGACCTCTGGATCGCAGTAGGTCACCCGCGGGATGCCGGCCTCGTCGATCGGCGCAGGAGTGAGCCCCGCGATGTCCTCGGCGACGAAGATGCCCTGCCCGAAGCCCCGGTGGGCGAGCTGCAGGCCGGCGACGAGGTCGCCGACCGCGTAGACGTTGGGCAGGTTGGTCCGCAGCCGCTCGTCGACACGCACGAAACCGCGGTCCATCCGCACGCCGGCCTCGTCGTAGCCGTGCCCTGCGCTGTTGGGGCCGCGGCCGACGGCGACGAGCAGCAGGTCGGCCTCGATGCTCTCACCGTTCTCCAGGCTCACGGTGACGGCGCTGTCGGTCTGGTCGGCTGTGGTGAACCGCACGGCGGTCTTGAAGGCGATCTTGCGCCGTCGGAACGCCCGTTCGAGCTGCTTGGACAGGAACTCGTCCTCGGCGGGGACCAGGTGCGGCAACACCTCGACGATCGTCACCTCGGCGCCGAAGGAGCGCCACACGCTGGCGAACTCGACGCCGATCACGCCACCGCCGAGCACGACCACGCGCTGCGGCACGGAGTCCAGGGCAAGGGCCGCCTCGCTGGTGAGGACACGGCCGCCGATCTCGAGGCCGGGCAGCGTCCTGGCATAGGAGCCGGTGGCCAGCACGACATGGCGCCCGCCGTAGCGGCGGCCGTCGACCTCGACGGCGTTCGGCGCGACGAACGTCCCGGTGCCCTCGACGAGGGTAATGCCCCGGGAGCTGACCAACCCTCGCAGGCCCTTGTACAGCCGCTCGACGACGCCGTCCTTGTAGGAGTTGACGCCGGCCATGTCGATGCCGGCCAGTGAGCTCTTCACGCCGAACTGGTCACCCTCGCGGGCGGCGTCGGCGACCTCCGCGGCGTGCAGCAGCGCCTTGGTCGGGATGCAGCCGCGGTGCAGGCAGGTGCCCCCGAGCTTGTCCTTCTCGACAAGGACGACGGAGCGGCCGAGTTCCGCCGCCCGCAGCGCGCACGCATAGCCGCCAGAGCCGCCGCCGAGGATCACCAGGTCGGCCGGGCTTTCTGCCACGGGGTCTCCTTCGAGGGGGATCGGGGGCATGGGCGCGGGCCGCTCGTGGCGGAGCCGCCGGTCCATCCTTCCACCCGTCATCGCCTCCACCGACACGACCGCCGCCCCGCCGGCCGCGGTCGCGGCGGCTCCGTCGACCGGCTGCGGACCGGTGAGACGCACGAGACAGCCGCAACCCGGGCGTGGCGGACCCGGTCGGCGGTCGAGCCACTCGGGACGACTGGTCAGCCGTTGGCGGCGATGTCGTCGAGGACCGCGGCGAGGGTGCGCACCGGGACGCCGGTACCACCTTTGCCGGTGTAGCCCCACGGGCTGCCGATGTTGAAAGCCGGACCGGCGATGTCGATGTGCGCCCACGGCACGCGCTCGCCGACGAACTCCCGCAGGAAGATCCCGGCGACGAGCATTCCGCCGAAACGGTGATGGGTGACGTTGGCGATGTCGGCGACGCGGGAGTCCAGGTCGGCCCGCAGCTCCTCGGGAAGCGGCATCGCCCAGCCGCCCTCGCCGGTGGCCCTGGCGTGCGCGGCGACCCGGTCCCGGAACTCGTCGGACCCCATGACCCCGGCGGTGCGGGTGCCCAGTGCGACCCGCTGCGCGCCGGTGAGCGTGGAGGTCTCCACCAGGTAGTCCGGGGAGTCCTCGCAGGCCCGCGCGATCGCGTCGGCGAGGATCAGCCGGCCCTCGGCGTCGGTGTTGAGCACCTCCACGGTCCGCCCGCCGTACATCGACAGCACGTCCCCGGGGCGGTAGGCCGTGCCGGACGGCATGTTCTCGGCCATCGGCACCGTCGCGGTGACCTCCAGGGCCAACTCGAGCTCCGCCGCCAGTGCCACGGTCGCCACCACCGCCGCGGCCCCTGACATGTCGGAGGTCATGTGGTCCATGTCGGCCGCCGGCTTGATCGAGATGCCGCCGGTGTCGAACGTGACACCCTTGCCCACCAACGCGACCTTGGCACGCGGCTGGAGACCCCGGTGGCGCAGCCGGACCACCCGCGGCGGCCGCGACGAGCCGCCGCCGACCCCGAGCACCCCACCGTAGCCCGCCTCCCGCAGCACCCTCTCGTCGAGCACCTCGACCTCGAGCCCGGCGGCGTTTCCGATCGCCGCGGCCCGCTCGGCGAACGAGGCTGGGAACAGGTCGTTGGGCGGGGTGTTGACGAGGTCGCGGGCGGTGCACACCGCGGTGCTCACCACGGTCGCCCGCCTGAGGGTGGCCCTCGCGGCTTTGTCCTCGGCGGCGTCGACGAGCAGGTCGAGCGCGCCCAGCGGGGCGTCGTCGAGGGTGCCCTTGTAGGCGGTGAATGCGTAGCTTCCCAGCAGGGCACCCTCGGCGGCCGCGGCGAGGTCGACGCGGGCGAGCGTGGAGACGGCCCGACCGCTGCCCGCGAGCGCGCGGGCCGCAGCGCCGGAGGCCCGCCGGATCCGCTCGGCCGGCTGCCCGTTGCCAGCCTTGCCCAGCCCGACGCCGAGCACCACGGCCGCCGCGGTGGCGCCACGGCTCGGCAACCGCACCACCTCGTCGGCTTTGCCCCGCGCCCCCGCGAGCCGGAGCAGTTCGGTGAGCTTCCCGTCGAATGCCACGTCGACGTCCTGCGCGCCGTCGGCCAGCACCGCGCCGGCCTCGCCCTGCCGGGTCCCGACCACGAGCACGTCGGCCGGCGCGACGGATGCGTTGCCGTCGACGAGGGTGAGCTTGGGGATGTCGGTCACGGGGTCCGCCTTCCTGGCTCGACTGTTTCGGGCTCGCTCCGAATGCTAATGAGAAACGACAGCGTCGTGACGGGCGGCTTGCCCGTCCGGGCATGCCGAAGCGCCGGTCCCGGCGCGTAGCGTGCCCGCGGTGAGCGATGCAAGCCATGACGGGACGCTGCGGGAGAGCCCGTTGCACGACCGGCACGTTTCCCTCGGCGCCAGCCTGGCCCCGTTCGGGGGCTGGCGGATGCCGGTGCAGTACCCGGCCGGTGTCGTCGCCGAGCACACCGCGGTGCGGTCGACGGCCGGCCTGTTCGACGTCAGCCACCTGGGCAAGCTGACCGCCGTCGGTCCCGGCGCCGCCGCCTTCGTCAACGCCTGCCTGACCGCGGACCTCGAGCGCATCCGGGACGGGCAGGCGCAGTACACCCTGTGCTGCGACGATACCGGCGGCGTGGTGGACGACCTGATCGTCTATCGGGTCAGGGACGACGAGGTGCTCGCGGTGCCCAACGCCGCCAACGCCGCCACGGTCGCCGCCAGGCTGGTGGCCGCCGCGCCGGCCGCCGTGGAGATCACCGATCGGCACACCGATCTCGCCGTACTCGCGGTGCAGGGCCCGGTGTCGGCGGCGGTGCTCGACGCCGTCGGCCTCGCCTGCGCGCTGGACTACATGGCCTTCGTCGATACGGGGTGGCGCGACGTGCCCGTCCGGGTCTGCCGGACCGGTTACACCGGCGAGCGGGGCTACGAGCTGCTGGTGGGCGCCGACGCTGCCGGGCCGCTCTGGGACGCGCTGCTCGCCGCGGTCACCGAACGCGGCGGGCTGCCCTGCGGCCTGGGTGCTCGCGACACGCTGCGCACCGAGATGGGCTACCCGCTGCACGGCCAGGACCTCTCACCCGGGATCTCGCCGCTGCAGGCCCGCGCCGGATGGGCGGTCGGCTGGCGCAAGCCGGCGTTCTGGGGCCGGGACGCGCTGCTCGCCGAGAAACAGGCCGGGCCGACCCGGCGGCTGCACGGCCTGCGTGCCACCTCTCGCGGGGTGCCCCGTCCCGGTATGGACGTGCGCCACGACGGCGAACGGGTGGGTGTCACGACCTCCGGCACGTTCTCCCCGACGCTGCGCATCGGAATCGCACTGGCCCTGCTCGACACCTACGCCGGGTTGGAGGAGGACAGGCAGGTCGAGGTCGACGTCCGCGGTCGGCCGCTGACGTGCACGATCGTCGTCCCGCCGTTCGTTCCATCCCGGGTCCGCTGAATTCCTGCTGCCTCCGACGCTGGGGCTTCCGATCGTCGCCGTTCCGGCTACGGTGCACCCATGAGCGCGGCACTTTCCTGGACGCGGACCCTCAACCCGGACCCGACGCCGACGCAGCGCCGCGCGGCGATCCTGGCCCGCCCGGGGTTCGGCCAGTACTTCACCGACCACATGGCCAGCGTCGAGTGGTCCGGCGGCCAGTGGCACGACGCGGTGGTGCTGCCCTACCAGCCGCTCGTGCTGGATCCGGCGGCGATGGTGCTGCACTACGGCCAGGTGGTCTTCGAGGGGCTCAAGGCATTCCGGCAGCCCGACGGGTCGATCGCGAGCTTCCGGCCCAGCGCCAACGCGGCCCGGTTCCGGGCGTCGGCGGCCCGGATGGCGATGCCGCCGCTGCCGGAGGAGGTGTTCCTCGGCTCGCTGCGCCAGCTTGTCGAGGTCGACCGCGACTGGGTTCCGGCCGCCGGCGGGGAGGAGTCGCTGTACCTGCGGCCGTTCGTCATCGCCACCGAGGTCGGGCTCGGGGTGCGGCCCGCCAGGGCCTACCGCTACCTGCTCATCGCGTCGCCGGCCGGGGCCTACTTCCCCCGCGGGCTGGCGCCGGTGCGGGTGTGGCTGTGCACCGAGTACGTCCGGGCCGCGCCGGGCGGAACCGGCGCGGCCAAGGTACCCGGCAACTACGCCGGCTCGCTCGTCGCGCAGGCCCAGGCCGCCGAGGAGGGTTGCGACCAGGTCGTCTGGCTCGACGCCGGGGAGCGGCGCTGGGTCGAGGAGATGGGCGGGATGAACCTGTTCTTCGTCTTCGGGGCGGGGGAGCAGGTCGAGGTGGTCACCCCGGAGCTGACGGGCTCGTTGCTCCCCGGTGTCACCCGCGATTCGCTGCTGGTGCTGGCCAAGGAGTTGGGCTGCGAGGTCAGTGAGCGGCGGGTGTCCGCGCAGGAGTGGGAGGAGCAGGTGGCCGAGGGCGCGCTCACCGAGGTGTTCGCCTGCGGCACCGCGGCTGTGATCACGCCGGTGGGGTCGGTCAAGCACGCCGGTGGCTCTTTCACGATCGGTGACGGTGGCCCCGGCCCGGTGACGACCAGACTGCGCGAGCTGCTGACCGCCATCCAGCGCGGCGCTGCCCCGGACGGCCACCACTGGATGGAGGTGCTGATTTCATGACCAGGCGCCTGGGCCGGCTCCGCCCGGCCCAAGCGAGTTAGCTGCCGGCCGCGCAGCCGACGAGGACGAGGGTCGTCGCCAGCTCGCAGGCCGCGCCGAGCACGTCACCAGACATCCCCCCGAAGCGGCGCCCGGTGTGGGCGCAGAGGGCCACCACGCCCGCCGCCGCCAGCCCGACCGCCACCGGCCCTTGCCACGGCCGGCCGGGTACCGCGAGCGCCGCCGTACCGGCGAGCACCAGGACCCACACCAGCGACACCGTGACCGGGGCTGTGCCCGCCACCGCCACC
>JAVKSM010000003.1:16129-61247 GCA_039583705.1 Pseudonocardiaceae bacterium | reverse complement strand
TTTCTCGGGTCTCGCTCATCGTACCCGTCCTCTCCCTCACGCAGCGAGATACCCATCCCGCCACATCTCAACCTCGGCGGCAAGGCCTGTCGCGCGTGCCGGGGCGCACTCAATCCACAGGGCGCGGCGGCCGATCGACGACGTCGACGCTGACGACGTCGATCAGGGCACCGGCGAGGTCGAGGAACGTGGCGCCAGGCTGGCCGTTTCATTCTTGCCGACAATCCGCGCGATCTCGTCGTAGTCGTGGCCGAAGACGTCGCGCAGCAGGAACACCGCTCGCTCGACGGGTGTCGGCCCAGCGGGTGCCCAGGTTCGCTTCGATGCCGCGGATGGCGAGGTTCATCTTCGCCAGCCGCCAGGTGGTGTCGTTGAGCTCCTGGCCGTATACCGCGATGTCGTTGCGCCGCCCGCCGTGGGCTTCGACGAACCGTTCGGCCTGCACGAACATGCCGCCGGAGCCGCAGCACCCGTCGTACACCCGGCCGGACAGCGGCTCGATCATCTCGACGAGCAGCTTGACCACCGACCGGGGGGTGTAGAACTCGCCGCCGCCCTTCGGCGGACGCGAAGCGGCCCAGGAAGTACTCGTAGACCCGGCCGAGCAGGTCTTTCTCCCGGTGCGCGGCCGCTCCGAGCCCGATGCCCGAGATGAGGTCCACCAGCTCGCCGAGCCGGCGGAGGTCGAGGCTCGGCCGGGCGCAGGTCTTCGGCAGCACGCCACGCAGGCTCGGGTTGTCCAGCTCGATGAGGTCCATCGCCTTGTCGATCATTCCCGGGCGGCTCCACCTTCTCAGCCTGGTGTCATGACGACAACGCCGGCCCCGGCCGAGGCCGCAGCACGACGACGCCCGGCGCGGCGACGGGTCCGTGGGAAGGTGCGCCGTTTCTTCCATAAAGACGTGGCCAGCGGGGACGAGCGGATGCCTCCGCTAGGTGCGCAGAGCGTGTCGGCTCCGCGTCGAGGAGCCACCCCAGGGGCGTCACGGTTACCAGATCCGCGCGGGGGGTACCTCAGCCGCAGCCACAGCCGAACGGAGAAGGCGGCGGTAAATGATCTTTCCGGCGGAGAACCTGCGGGATTGGCGCGGCAAGCCGGTGATCGACCCCCAAGGGAGCAGGATCGGCGAGCTGGAGGCGGTGTACGTCGACACCTTCAACGACGAGCCGGCGTTCGCCACGGTGCGGGTCGGGATGATCGGCCGGCGGCGGCTGGCCTTCGTGCCGCTGGACGGCGCGACGGTCAGCCCGAACGCGGTGCGGGTCGCGTTCGACAAGAAGCAGGTCTCGGATGCGCCGTCCATCGGCGTCGACGGAGAGCTGGCGGTGGAACAGGAACCAGCGGTGTTCGACCACTACGGCCTCGGGTCGGGCGCGTCCCCCGGGCGCCGTCTGGCGCGTCGTTGACCATCTCTGGACGGGGGCGGGGAGATGGCCCAAGCTGGTGATCCGAACAAGCTCCGGTGAGCACGACCCCGGGAGGCCTGTCATCAGCGACGTCAACGAGGAACTCTCGATCCAGTACGCGATGGCGCGTCGGCAGTACCCGCTGGCGAGCGCGGAGAAGATCGCCGAGGTGGTGCTCTCCCGCCTCAGCGACGAGGAGCAGCTCGTCCTGGCCGGCGACGCCCTGCTGTTCAACGAGGAGTCAGCCGGCCGGCGCGACCTCGCCCGGCACACGGTCATGGCATACGTGCTCGAGATCGAGTCCGGGTACGAGGACGAGTCCGGCTGAGCGCCTCAGCGAGCGGTCCAACCGAGGTCCATCGTCACCGGGGCGCCGGAGAACGCGCTCCCGGACGGGCCGGCGAGGAAGGCCACCACGTCGGCGACCTCGGACGGCTCGATGAGCCGCTTGACCGCCTGCGGAGCGAGGATCACCTCCTGCAGCACCCGCTCGGCCGGGATGCCGTGAGCGCGCGCCTGCGACTCCACCTGCTTCTCCACCAGCTCTGTCCGGACGTAGCCCGGACAGACCGCCGTCGCGCTGATCCCCACCGGCGCACCCTCCAACGCCAGCGTCCGCACCAGCCCGAGCACCCCGTGCTTGGCCGAGACGTAGCCGGCCTTGTACGGGGAGGCGGCCAGCGCGTGCGCCGAGGCGATGACGACGAAACGGCCGCCCTCCGGCGCCCGCGCCAGCGCCGGCCAGGCATAGCGGGCCAGCAGGAACGGGCTCGTGAGCAGGATCGCGAGCAGCGCGTCCCAGCGATCCTCGGGGAACTCGGCGATCGGCGCGACGTGCTGGAACCCGGCGTTGGGCACGATCAGGTCCAGCCGGCCGAACCGCTCGACCGCCGTCGCGACCGCAGCCCGGTTGCCCTCCCTGGTGGTGAGGTCGGCGGCGAACGGCTCACCGACGGCGTCCGCCGCGGATGTGTCGGGCTGGAGGTCCACCGCCAGCACCGAGTAGCCGTCGGCCACCAGCCGCTGCGCCACCGCCCGACCAATGCCGCCCGCCGCGCCGGTGACCAGTGCCGCCCTGCCGGTCCCGGATCCGCTCATCGCCGCGAGCATATGCTACTGACGAGTAGGAGCACCGGGGAGGAGCAGGTGGACCTGAGCCACACACCCGAGGAGGAGCGCTTCCGCGGCGAGCTGCGGGACTGGCTCGCCGGGCACGTCCCGCAGCAGTGGCACCGGCCCGGGTTCTGGGCCTCACTGGACGAGGACGAGGCGTTCCGGATCCGCCGGGAGTGGGAGCGGGAGAAAGCACTGACGGGATTCGCCGGCATCGCCTGGCCGAAGGAGTACGGGGGCCGTGGCGGTACCCCTGGGATGAAGGCCGTCTACGACGAGGAGATGGTCAAGGCCCACGCGCCGGCCACCGTCAACCCGGTCGGGCTGACCTTCCTCGCGCCCACCGTCATGGCCGTCGGCACCGAAGCGCAGAAGCGCGAGATCATCGGGCCGCTGCTGCGCAACGAGGTCATCTGGTGCCAGGGCTTCTCGGAGCCCGGCGCCGGCTCCGACCTCGCCGCCGTGTCCACCCGGGCGGTGCGCGACGGCGACGAGTTCGTCGTCAACGGCCAGAAGGTGTGGACCACCAACGCGGTGCACGGCGACAAGATTTTCGCGCTGGTCCGCACCGAGCCCGGCGCCAGCCGGCACCGCGGCCTTTCGTTGCTGTTCATCGACATGCACCAGCCCGGCGTGCAGGCCAGGCCGTTGCGGCAGATGAGCGGGGCCAGCGAGTTCGGGGAGGTGTTCTTCACCGACGCGCGGGCGCCGGTGACCGACTGCCTCGGTGAGCCGGGGCAGGGCTGGGACGTGGCGATGCTGCTGCTGTCCTTCGAGCGCGGCGCGTCCGGGGTGGCGCAATACACCGAGTTCCGCCGCTCCTATGACGAGATCGTCTCCGTGCTGCGCCGGCTGGGGCGCGCCGGCGACCCGGTGGCGCGGCAGCGCCTCGCCCGGGTGCTCGTCGAGCTGGAGTGCCTGCGCTACCACTCGATGCACGTGCTCACCGAGGTCGAACAGGGCCGCGACCTGGGCTTCGAGGCCTCGCTGAGCAAGCTGCAGTGGTCGGAGACCATGCAGGACATGTGGGAGGCCTTCGACGACGCGCTCGGCCCAGAGGCCGTGCTGGCGGCGCCGACGCCGGACCTCGACCTGACCTCGATGCAGCGGGCCGCGATGTGGTCGAGGTCGGTCACGATCTGGGGCGGCTCGTCGCAGGTGCAGCGCAACGTCGTCGCCGAGCGGCTGCTCGGCCTGCCGCGGTGAGGTGCCCATGTTCTTCGCGCTCGACGACGAGCAACGGGCCTTCGGCGCCGCGGTCCGCGGGTACCTGGCCGAGCGCTTCGACCTCGCCGCGGTGCGCGCGGTGGTCGAGCACCCGGGCGGTGACGGACATCCGGCGACGCTGTGGAAGGCCATGGCCGAGCAGGGCTGGTTGGCGGTGCGGGTGCCCGAGCAGCACGACGGTCTCGGCCAGGGCATGGTGACCGCCCAGGTGGTCGCCCGCGAGCTGGGGGCCGGTGTCGTGCCGGGACCGTGGGCGGCGACCGTGCTCGCGGGCGAGGCGGTGCTGCTGGCCGGGTCGTCGCAGCAGCAGGCTGAGCTGCTACCCCAGCTCGCGGCCGGCGAGCTGGTGGCGACGGTCGCCCTGCGGGGACCGTGCGCGCGCTACTCCCTCGGCGGGGTGGCGGTCCGAGTGGGCTCCCACGGCCGGCTCACCGGGGTGGCCGCCCCGGTGGAGTACCCATCGGTCGCCGCGAGGGTGGTGGTGGCCGCGCGGTCCGCGGACGGCGGCGAGTACGGCCTGTACCTGGTGGACCCGGCCGCGCCCGGGGTGTGGGTGCGAGAGCTGGCCTGCTATGACGGAACCACCCGGCTCGGGGAACTGACCCTGTCCGACGTCGCCGCGGTGCGTCTGGAGACGTCCGGCTCGCCGGCCGTGGCGGCGCTGCTCGACCGGGCGGCCGTCCTCACCGCGGCCGACCTGGTCGGGGTGGCCCGGGAGGCGCTGACCCGCACCGTCGACTACGACCGCACCCGGATGCAGTTCGGCGTGCCGGTCGGCTCCTTCCAGGCCCTCAAGCACGCCCTGGCCGACCTCCACGTCGGGGTGAGGATGGCCGAGCACGCCGTGCTCTACGCCGCGCACGCCCTGGACGCCGGGCTGGCGGACGCCCCGCTGGCGGTCTCGGTGGCCAAGGCCAAGGCCAGCGACGTCGCGCTGCAGGTGACCGGGGCGATGATCCAGTACCTCGGCGGCATCGGCTACAGCTGGGAGCACGAGGCCCACTTCTTCTACAAGCGCGCGAAGCGGGAGGCGGGGCTGTACGGCTCCGGCGACGAGCACCGCGAGCGGCTGGCCGCGCTCACCATCGACTCGTAAGCGCATTCCCTCGCCCCGGCCGCAGGGCGCCGTGCCAGGATGGCTGATGTGAGCCGACCGGATCCTCGTCAGACCGCCAATCAGACGGCCCTCTCCAGCGCACTGGCCGGCGCGGTGGACCTGTCCGGGCTCGCCGGGCGTCCGCCGGCCCCGCCCGGGGACGGCGGCTCGGCCGGCCCCTTCGTCATCGACGTCACCGAGCAGACCTTCCAGACCGAGGTCGTGGAACGGTCCCTGCAGGTGCCGGTGGTCGTGGATCTCTGGGCCACCTGGTGCGGGCCGTGCAAGCAGCTCTCCCCGGTGCTGGAGCGGCTGGCCGGGGCCGGTGATGGCACGTGGATACTCGCCAAGGTCGACGTCGACGCCAACCCGCGGATCTCGCAGCTCTTCGGCGTGCAGTCCATCCCGACGGTGATCGCCGTCGCCGGCGGAGCGCCGGTGGACGCCTTCACCGGCGCGCTGCCCGAGCCCCAGGTACGTGAGTGGATCACGTCGCTGCTGGACGCGCTGCGGGACCGACTGCCCGGGATCCAGGCCGCGGAGCAGGGCGGAGCCGACGGGCAGCCGGCAGGGCCGGAGCCGGTCGACCCGCGGTTCGCCGCCGCCGAGGAGGCCATCGAGCTGGGTGACTACGCCGCCGCCGAAGCCGCCTACCAGCAGGTGCTCGACGTCGAGCCGGCCAACGCCGAGGCGGCGGCCGCTCTGGCGCAGGTGCGGTTCCTGGCGCGCGCCGAGCAGGCCGACCCGGCCGCGGTGGCGCGGGCTGACGCCGACCCCGCCGACCTGGACGCCCAGCTCGCCGCCGCGGACGCCGAGATGGCCGCCGACCGCGTCGAAGCCGCGTTCGACCGGCTCGTGCGGACCGTCGCCCGCGCCGCCGGTGAGGAGCGGGACCGGATCCGCAGCCACCTCGTGAGCCTGTTCGAGTTGTTCCCGCCCGACGACGCGCGCGTCACCGCCGCCCGCCGCTCGCTGGCGCGCGTGCTGTTCTGAGGGGTTCGGGCTCTCCCCGCGGGCGATACCGCTACGGCATTGTCACGGGATGTGCTGTCATGACGACGCGGAGAATGCCCACGGGTCGTGTACCAGCCAGAGCACGCCGGCCGGGGGCAGTCGCAGCGCCGCGGAGGCCGGCCGGCCGTGCCAGCTCTGCGGCTCGGCCACCACCGCGCCGAGGTTCCCCACCCCGGAGCCGCCGTAGGACCCGGCATCGGTGTTGACCACCTCGCGCCAGGTTCCGGTGCGCGGCAGCCCGACCCGGTAGCCCTCGTGCGGCAGGCCTGCGAAGTTCGCCAGGCAGGCGAGGACCGAGCCGTCGGATCCCCAGCGCAGGAACGACACCACGTTGTCGACCGCGTCGTTCGCGTCGATCCACTCGAAGCCCCGCGGTGTGGCGTCCTGACTGTAGAGCGCGGGGTGGGCGCGGTAGGCGCGGTTGAGGTCGCCCACCAGCGCGCGGATGCCGGCGTGCAACGGGTCGGAGAGCAGCTCCCAGTCCAGCGACCCGGACTCCGACCACTCCCGCACCTGGCCCAACTCGGCACCCATGAAGAGGAGCTGCTTGCCGGGGTGTGCCCACATGTAGGCCAGCAGCGCCCGCAGCCCGGCGGCCTTGTTCCAGTCGTCGCCCGGCATCCGTGCCCACAGCGAGCCCTTGCCGTGGACGACCTCGTCGTGGGAGAGCGGCAGCACGAAGTTCTCGCTCCAGGCGTACATCATCGAGAAGGTCATCTCGTTGTGGTGCCAGCCCCGGTACACCGGATCCCGCCCGAGGTAGCGCAGGGTGTCGTGCATCCAGCCCATGTTCCACTTGAAGCCGAAACCCAGGCCGCCCAGGTGGGTCGGGCGGGTGACGCCCGGCCATGCCGTGGACTCCTCGGCGATCGTCACGATGCCAGGGTGCCGCTTGTAGACGGTGGCGTTGACCTCCTGCAGGAAGCTCACGGCGTCGAGGTTCTCCCGTCCACCGTGGACGTTCGGGGCCCACTGGCCGGGGCCGCGGGAGTAGTCGAGGTAGAGCATCGAGGCCACCGCGTCCACCCGCAGCCCGTCGACGTGGAACTCCTCCAGCCAGTACAGCGCGTTGGCGACGAGGAAGTTGCGTACCTCGGGCCGGCCGAAGTCGAAAACCAGGGTGCCCCAGTCGGGCTGCTCGCCGCGCCGTGGGTCGGTGTGCTCGTAGCAGGCCCGGCCGTCGAAGCGGGCCAGCGCCCAGTCGTCGCGCGGGAAGTGCGCGGGAACCCAGTCGACGATCACGCCGACACCGGCGCGGTGCAGGGTGTCCACGAACGCCCGGAAGTCGTCGGGCGAGCCGTAGCGGGCGGTGGGCGCGTAGTAGGAGCTGACCTGGTAGCCCCAGGAGCCACCGAAAGGGTGCTCGGCCGCCGGGAGCAGCTCGACGTGGGTGAAACCGGTGTCACCCAGGTGCGCGATGAGCTGCTCGGCGAGCTCGGGGTAGCGCAGGCCCTGCCGCCAGGAGCCCAGGTGCACCTCGTAGATACTCATCGGGATCGCGGTGGGGTCGGTGGTGCCCCGCTGCGTCATCCACTCCCCGTCCTGCCAGGTGTGGCGGCTTTCGGTGACCACTGACGCGGTCGCCGGCGGCACCTCGGCCTGGAATGCCATGGGGTCGGCCTTCTCCCGCCAGGTGCCGTCCGGGCTCAGCAGCCGGAACTTGTAGCGGGTGCCGACGCCCACGCCCGGCAGGAACACCTCCCAGATGCCGGTGCCGCCGAGCGAGCGCAGTGGCGTGGCGACCCCACTCCAGCCGTCGAAGTCGCCGCACACCCGGACACCGTGCGCGTTGGGTGCCCATACCGCGAAGGAGATGCCGGTGACCACCCCGCCCGGCGTCGAATAGCTGCGTGGGTGCGCCCCGAGCACCTCCCAGAGCCGCTCGTGGCGGCCCTGGCCGATGAGGTGCAGGTCCAGCTCCCCGAGGGTCGGGAACCAGCGGTAGGGGTCGTCGGTCACCACCTCGGCCCCGCCGTACCGCACGCTCAGCCGATAGTCGCCCGAGGGACCCGGCACCACCCCGGAGAACAGCCCGGCGTCGTGCACCCGTCGCAGCGGGTAGCGCCGTCCCTCGCGGACCACCTCCACCCCGTCGGCACCCGGACGGAGTGCCCGGATCACCATGCCCTCGGGGTGCGGGTGGGCGCCGAGCACGGCGTGCGGATCGTGGTGGGCGCCGGAGAACAGCCGTTCGACCTCGGCGTGGTCGGGCGCGCAGGCTGCGGGCGCGGCGAGCTGGTCGCGATCCATCTGCCTGAGGTTAACGAACGGCTCCGACCCCGGCAGAACGTCGTGCCGCGCGGGGTAGCCGGGGACAGTGGGTGCGGGTGGCCCGCAAGGAGTCAGCTCGCGGCGAGGCGGCGCAGCGAACGCAACGGTATCTCGGCCCAGGAGGGGCGGTTACGGGTCTCGTACACCGTTTCGTAGACCGCCTTGTCCAGCTCGTAGGCACGCAGCAGCACCTCGGAGCTGCGCGGGTCGGCGCCGGCCACCCCGCCGTAACCGCCGCAGAACGCATCCCGGTTGCGCACCGCCCACTCCTCGGCACGGTGCTCCAACTGCCCGTCGGGGCCGCTCATGTCGTGCTGCCATTCGGCGAGCTGGTGGTAGGCGGCATAGTCGAACGAGCGGAGCATCGCGGCGACGTCGCGCAGCGGCGAGTCGGGCGCCCTTCGCTCCACCAGGGGCTTGGCAGGCTCACCCTCGAAGTCGATGAGCAGCCAACCGGTCGGGGTGCGCAGCTCCTGACCGAGGTGCAGGTCGCCGTGCACCCGCTGCACGCTCACCCCGGGCCGTACGGCCGCGACCGCGTGGAAGGCCGAGCGCAGCGCGGGCTCGACCTCGGCCAGCTCCGGTACGACCGGCAGCGCCTCGTCCAGCCGGCGGGTCATCCCGCCCGACAGGGCGGCCAGACCCTCGGAGTCCAGTGTGGACACCCCGAGTGCGGTGGCCAGGTCCGCGTGCACCGCAGCCACCGCCTCGCCGAGCCGGCAGGCCTCGCCGGCGAAGTCACCGCCGACCTCGTCGGCCCGCAGGTCCGCCTCCGCCAGCAGGTCACGGACGCTGACCAGCGCCATCGTCCAGCCCTCCGCGGAGTTGGCGGCATACTCCTGCATGATCCCGAACGAGGCGGGCTCGCCCTCCAGGTGGCCCTCGACGGCGGCCAGCAACTGCGCGACGTGGCTGCATCCCACCTTCCGCAACGCCCGGTGCAGCTCCAGGTCGGGGTTGAGGCCGGGGGTCATCCGGCGGAACAGCTTGAGGATGGCCTGATCCCCGTAGACCACGCAACTGTTGGACTGCTCGGCGCTCATCATGCGGCCCGGCACGTCCTGCGGCAGCTCCGCCCCGGGCTCGGGCACGAACCGCAGCGGACCGACCTGCTGTCCCCGGGCGAGCAGGTCGAGCAGGATCCGGGTCAGCTTCGGATCCCACAGCCCGTCGTAGCCGACCTCGCCGTCCACCGCGCCGATCGTGGCGTGCTGCAGCTCCGGCGGCAGGTCGCCACGACGGCCGAGCAACAACTGGTAGTGCTGCGGTGACCCTCCGTCGACGAACTCCACGCGCAGCACGATGTGCTCGCAGCGCGGCTGGTCGTCGGCGAGCGTCACCGACTGGGCGACGTGCACGGCGGCGATCGCACGCCCTTTCGCGGCGAACCAGCGCTGAGCCGGAAGCCAGTCGGCCAGCCGGTCCGGAACCGCGGTCACATCTGCTCCCGCGCCGGGATGGCGAACCAGTAGAAGCCGTGACCGGGCAGGGTGAGCAGGTAGGGCAGCTCACCGATCCGCGGGAACGGCACGCCTCCGGTCAGCTCCACGGGAGCGGAGCCGCGCCAGGCGGACAGGTCGAGCTCCACCGGTTGCGGGAACCGGGACATGTTGTTCACGCACAGCACGACGTCGCTGCCGCCATCCGGCTCGCGGTGCTCCCGGACGTAGGCCAGCACACTCGGGTTGGAGGCGCCGAGCTCGCGGAAGCCACCGAGGCCGAACGCGGCGTGCTGCCTGCGAATCTCGATCATCCGTCGGTTCCAGTGCAGCAGCGAGGTCGTGCTGTTGATCTGCGCCTCGACGTTGACCGTCTGGTAGCCGTAGAGCGGGTCCATGATGACCGGCAGGTAGAGCCGGCCGGGGTCGCAGGCGGAGAACCCGGCGTTGCGGTCCGGTGTCCACTGCATGGGGCTGCGGACGGCATCGCGGTCGCCCTGCCAGATGTTGTCCCCCATGCCGATCTCGTCGCCGTAGTAGAGCACCGGCGAGCCGGGCAGTGAGAGCAGCAGCGCGGTGAACAGCTGGAGCTGGTTGCGGTCGTTGTCCAGCAGCGGGGCGAGGCGTCGTCGGATGCCGATGTTCGCCTTCATCCGGGGATCTTTGGCGTACTCGGCGTACATGTAGTCCCGATCCTCGTCGGAGACCATCTCGAGGGTGAGCTCGTCGTGGTTGCGCAGGAAGATCCCCCACTGACAGCCGCTCGGGATCGATGGGGTCTGCGCCAGGATCTCCGATATCGGGAAGCGGGACTCCCGGCGGACCGCCATGAAGATTCGCGGCATGAGCGGAAAATGGAAGGCCATGTGGCACTCGTCGCCGCCGGTGCCCGGGTCGCCGAAGTACTCGACAACGTCGGTAGGCCACTGGTTCGCCTCGGCGAGCAGCACCCGGCCGGGGTACTCGTCGTCGACGACCTTGCGGCAGCGCCGGAGGAACGCATGGGTCTCCGGCAGGTTCTCGCAGTTGGTCTGCTCCCGCTCGAACAGGTAGGGCACGGCATCCAGGCGGAAGCCGTCGATCCCCAGGTCCAACCAGAACCGCAGCACGTCGAGCATCGCGTCCTGCACGGCCGGGTTGTCGTAGTTCAGGTCGGGCTGGTGGGAGAAGAAGCGGTGCCAGTAGAACTGTCCTCGGACCGGGTCGTAGGTCCAGTTGGAGGTCTCGGTGTCGACGAAGATGATCCGGGCGCCCGGATAGCGGGTGTCGTCGTCGGACCAGACGTAGAAGTCGCCGTACGGCCCGTCCGGGGTGCGCCGGGAGTCCTGGAACCACGGGTGGGCGTCGGAGGTGTGGTTCACGACCAGGTCGGTGATCACCCGTATGCCGCGCTCGTGCGCCCGGTCGAGGAAGTGTACGAAGTCGTCCACGGTGCCGAACTCCGGCAGCACCGCCCGGAAGTCGCGGATGTCGTAGCCGCCGTCGCGCAGCGGCGAGTCGTAGAACGGCGGCAGCCACAGGCAGTCGACGCCCAGCCACTGCAGGTAGTCGAGCTTCTCGGTCAGCCCGAGCAGGTCGCCGAAGCCGTCCCGGTTGGAGTCGAAGAAGGCGCGCACGAGGACCTCGTAGAACACGGCGCGTTTGAACCACTCAGGTTCCACGCGCAGCTCACGGGCCTGCCCGAAGGACTCCGCACTCGCCTCGGGCACCATGCCGGGCGCGACTTGCTCGCTCATTGCCGCTGCACCGAGACGATGTGGCACACCGCTCGCCGCGGTTCCAGGCGCACCCAGTTCGACTGGCCCCAGTCCCACGACTCCCCGCTCACCTCGTCGTACCCGGTGAACCGCTCCGACCAAGCCATGCCGAGCGCCGGCAGGTCCAGCCACAGGGTGCCCTGCTGGGGGTCGAACGGATCGAGGTTCACCACGCAGATCACGGTGTCGCCGGTCGCCGGGTCAGTCTTGGAATAGGCGAGCAGCGCGTCGTTGTCGACGTAGTGGAAGCGCAGCGTGCGCAGTTGCGCGAGCGCGGGGTGCGCCCGGCGGATCTCGTTGAGCCGGGCGATCCAGGGCTGCAGCGAGCGGGCCGCCGCCAGCGCCGCGTCGAAGTCCCGCGGGCGCAACTGGTACTTCTCGGAGTCCAGGTACTCCTCGCTGCCCGCCCGCACCGGCTGGTGCTCGTAGAGCTCGTAACCCGAGTACACGCCCCAGGACGGCGACGACGTGGCCGCCAGCGCCGCCCGCAGCGCGAACATCCCCGGCCCGCCGTGCTGCAGCGACTCGTGGAGGATGTCCGGAGTGTTGACGAAGAAGTTGGGTCGCAGCTCGGCTGCGCGCTCGACGAGCTCGACGAGGTAGTCGACAAGCTCAGCCTTGCCGGTGCGCCACGTGAAGTAGGTGTAGGACTGGGTGAAGCCGAGCCGGGCCAGCCCGTAGAGCCGGGCCGGGCGGGTGAACGCCTCGGCGAGGAACAGCACGTCCGGGTGGCGTGCCTTGACCTCCCAGATCAGCCACTCCCAGAAGTCCGGCGGCTTGGTGTGCGGGTTGTCCACGCGGAAGATCCGTACCCCGTGTTCGACCCAGTGCAGCACCACGCGGAGCACCTCGGTGTAGCTGCCGGCGCGGTCGTTGTCGAAGTTGACCGGGTAGATGTCCTGGTAGCGCTTGGGAGGGTTCTCCGCGTAGGCGATCGTGCCGTCGGGGCGCGTCGTGAACCACTCCGGGTGCTCGGTGGCCCAGGGGTGGTCCGGAGCGCACTGCAGGGCGAGGTCCAGCGCGACCTCCAAGCCGAGCTCATGTGCCCGCGCCACGAAGGAGTCGAAGTCCTCCAGCGTGCCCAGCAGCGGGTGCACGGCGTCGTGGCCGCCTTCGGCCGAGCCGATCGCCCACGGCGAGCCGACGTCGGTCGGGCTGGCCCCGAGCGTGTTGTTGGGGCCCTTGCGGTTGACGTGGCCGATGGGGTGGATCGGCGGCAGGTAGGCGACGTCGAAGCCCATCGCCGCCACCCGCTCCAGCTCCTTCGCCGCGGTGGCGAACGTGCCGTGCACCGGTCGACCGGCGGCGTCCCGGCCGCCGGTCGACCGGGGGAAGAACTCGTACCACGCTCCGAAACGCGCCAGCGGCCGGTCCACCCAGATGTCGTACTCACGGCTCGGCGTGATCAGCTCGCGGACCGGCTCCCCGGTCATCACCGCGGTCACCGCCTCGGACAGCGCGGGCGCCAGCCGCTGGGCGAGGGGCGCCCCGGCGTCGCGCAGCGCTTCCGCAGCGGCGGCGACGACTGCTCGGGTGGCACGGGCGCCTGGCCGGCGGACCACCCGCTCCAGCAGCCGCGCCCCGGTCTCCAGGTCGTTGGCCAGCTCCTCGGCGTCCTGCCCGGCGGCGCGCTTGACCACCACGGCGTGCCGCCAGCTCGACCACGGGTCGCTCCACGCCTCTATCCGGAAGGTCCAGAACCCCTCAGCCTCGGGCACCACGTCGGCGGCGAAGCGGTCCGAGTCGACCCCGACCGGCCGCATCCGGACACTTCTGCCCCGGCCGGACTCCCCGCGCCGCTTGAGCACGACGCTGGCCCCGACAGCGTCGTGGCCCTCCCGCCAGACCGTGGCCGCGATCGGCACGGTCTCGCCGACGACGGCCTTGCCGGGGTAGCGGCCGCAGCCGACCACCGGCGACACGTCGTCGATGGCGATGCGTCCCGTCACAGGTTGCCGGCCGACCACTGGTGTCCCCTCCCGCTCGACTCCGTACCGCCAGTCTGCCCGGGCAGCCGGTCTGAGCGCTGACCGGGGCGATGCCAGCCTGCCCGGGGCGCCGATCCGGGCGCTGACCAGGCGGTGCCGCACCCGGCCGCCCGGGCCGCCGACGTGGCGTCACGGGGCATGTGGAAGGAGTACCCGTTGCGACGGGCGAGGTAGTCGTCGTCGGGCGGACTGAGCCCGTCAGCGCCCAACACACGATCACGTACCCTGCTCGCCCATGCGAGCACTGCGTCGCTTCACCGTCCGGGCAGAGCTGCCCACCGCGTTGGCCCCGTTGCACGAACTGGCCACCAACCTGCGGTGGACCTGGCATCCGCCCACCCAGGACCTGTTCGCCACGATCGACGAGGCAAAGTGGACGGCACTCGGTGACCCGGTGCGGCTGCTGGGCGAGGTGGCGCCGGCACGGCTGGAGGAGCTGGCGGCCGACGACGGCACGGTCGCCCGGATCCGGGCCTTGGCCGAAGACCTGCGGCGCTACCTGTCCGGGCCGAGGTGGTACCAGCACCGCCGCGAGGTGGACAGGTCACTGCCGGGCTCGGTGGCCTACTTCTCGATGGAGTTCGGTGTCACCGAGGTGCTGCCGAACTACTCCGGCGGCCTCGGCATCCTGGCGGGTGACCACCTCAAGGCAGCCAGTGACCTGGGTATCCCCCTGGTCGGGGTCGGACTGCTGTACCGCTCGGGCTACTTCCGCCAGTCGCTGTCGCTGGACGGCTGGCAGCTTGAGCACTACCCGGCACTGGACCCCCAGGGGCTGCCGCTGCGGCTGCTCACCGACGAGCGCGGCGAGCGGATCCTCGTGCACGTCGCGATGCCGGCCGGACGAGAGCTGCGGGCCCGGATCTGGTGCGCGTCGGTGGGCCGGGTGCCCCTGCTGCTGCTCGACTCCACCATCGAGGACAACGATCCCGACCTGCGCGGCATCACCGATCGGCTCTACGGCGGCGACCAGGACCACCGGATCCGGCAGGAGATCCTCATCGGCATCGGCGGGGTGCGGGCGGTGCGCGCGTTCTGCGCGCGGTACGGACATCCGGAGCCGGAGGTGTTTCACACCAACGAGGGGCACGCCGGGTTCCTCGGTGTGGAGCGGATCCGGGAGTTGGTCTGTGGCCGCCGGCTGAGCTTCGACGAGGCGTTGGCGGCGGTGCGGGCGGGCACGGTCTTCACCACCCACACCCCGGTGCCGGCCGGGATCGACCGGTTCCCGGCGGACCTCGTGCGGCACTATTTCACCGACTCCCTGCTCGCCGGTGTCGATCCGGCGCGGGTGCTCGCGCTGGGTACCGAGGCCAACCCCGGACTGTTCAACATGGCGTACATGGGGCTGCGGCTGGCGCAGCGCTCCAACGGGGTCTCGGCGCTGCACGGGTGCGTCTCGCGGGAGATGTTCGCTGGGCTGTGGGGCGGGTTCGACGTCGCCGAGGTGCCGATCGGCTCGGTCACCAACGGGGTGCATGGGCCGACATGGGCAGCCCGGGAGGTGGCCGCCCTGATCGGGGAGGCCGACCCGGACGGCGATCCCGGGTCGGTGGAGCCGCGGCGGCGGGTGACCGACGCGATGCTCTGGCAGTTGCGCGGCACGCTGCGGGCCGCGCTCGTGGCGGAGGTGCGGGCCCGCGTGCGCGCCGCCTGGCTGGCTCGCGGCGCCTCGGCGCCGGAGCTGGGCTGGACCGCCGACGTGTTCGACCCGGGGGTGCTCACCGTGGGCTTCGCCCGGCGCGTGCCCACCTACAAGCGGCTGACCCTGATGCTGCGCGACCCTGACCGGCTGCGCGCGCTGCTGCTCGACCCGAAGCACCCGGTGCAACTGGTCATCGCGGGCAAGAGCCATCCGGCCGACGACGGCGGCAAGGCGCTGATCCAGCAGGTCGTGCGGTTCTCCGACGACCCGGCGCTGCGCAGGCGCATGGTGTTCCTGCCCGACTACGACATGTCCATGGCCCGGTTCCTGTACTGGGGCTGCGACGTGTGGCTGAACAACCCACTGCGCCCGCTGGAGGCGTGCGGCACGTCCGGCATGAAGTCCGCCCTCAACGGCGGGTTGAACCTCTCGGTGCGCGACGGGTGGTGGGACGAGTTCTACGACGGTCGCAACGGGTGGGCGATCCCGACCGCGGACGGCATCAGCGACCCGAACCGGCGCGACGACCTGGAGGCCGGCGCGCTGTACGACCTGCTGGCCACCCAGGTGGCGCCGGCGTTCTACGAGCGTGACCAGGACGGGGTGCCGCGCCGATGGGTGGACATGGTGCGTCACACCCTGTTCACGCTGCGGCCCCAGGTGCAGGCCTCGCGGATGGTCGCCGAGTACGTCGACGACTGGTACGGGCCGGCCGCCCGGTCGGCCACCCGGGTGTGTGTCGACGACTTCGCCGGTGCCCGCCGGCTGGCCGCCTACCGCTCCCGGCTGGAAGCGGCGTGGGGCCGGGTACGAGTGGTCGAGGTGGACGCTTCGGGCGTCCCCGACACCCCGGTGCTGGGTGCGCCCATGACGGTGCGGGCCGGTGTCGAGCTGGGCGGGCTGTGCCCGGACGAGGTGGCTGTGCAGGTCGTCGTCGGTCGGGTCGACGACGCCGACGAGCTGTCCGACACGCTCACCATGCGGATGGCCCACGTGGGGCCGGCGGATGGTCCCGACGCCGGGGGTGAGCGCTTCGAGGCCGTCGTGCGCCTTCCCCACGCCGGGGTGCTGGGCTACACGGTGCGGGTGCTGCCCGCCCACGACCTGCTCGCCTCGCCCGCCGAGCTCGGCAAGATCGTGGTGACGAGCTGAGCGCAGCGGTGCCGCCGGGAGCGGTCAGGCGTTGTCGGGTGGGTGGGGTCGTGGGAGACTGCCGCGTGCGGTGCTCGGCATTGCATGACCGTGGGTCGACCGGTGGGGGAGGGTGTCGTGAGTGGGCGGCCGAGTGATTGGTCGCCGTTGGCTGGTGCTGATCCGGTTCCGGGTGATCCTGACGAGGTCGAGCGGGTGGCCAGGTCGTTGTCGGACATGGCTGATGAGATCACCCGGCAGGCGGGGAATCTGCGGCGGTTGGCCACGACGCAGGGGTGGGACGCGGATGCGGGGCGGACATTCGCCGCGTCGGCGGGTGATCTGGCGGGGCGGTTGGACAAGGCTCATGGCCGGTACGCCACCGCTGGGGGTGCGCTGAAGGGTTACGCCCCCGAGTTGCGTTATGCCCAATCCGTGGCCGATGCCTCCTTGGTCGACGCCCAAGCGGCCCAGGGCACGATCAACGCCAACCGGCCGCCGGCTGCGCCACCGGCGAATCCCACTCCGCAGCAGGTCAGCGCGGAACGTAGTCGGCAGACCTCGTATGAGGATGGGGTCGCTGCGCTGCAGGCGGCGCAGCGCAAGCTGGCCGACGCCGTTTCGCACCGTGATGAGGCCGCGGGGCGGGCGGCTCGGGCGATCAACGCCAGCATCGACCATGACGGGTTGAAGGATTCCTGGTGGGACCGGTTCACCAACTGGGTGCACGAGCACGCCGACATCCTGCGGGCGATCGCTGATATCGCCGAGCAGGTGGCCAGCGTGTTGGGCACGATCGCGTTGCTCATCTCCTGGATCCCGGGATTGGATGTCTTGTCCCCGATCCTGTTGGGGTTGGCGGCGCTGGCCTCGGCGGTGGCTCTGGTGTGCAACCTCATGCTGGCGCTGGCGGGGGACGGCTCCTGGCTCGATGTGGCCGTGGGTCGGCGCGTCCACCGCCGCACCTCCTCCGGGGCGGAGAGGGTGTGGGAGTACGGCGCGGGTCAGTCCCCGGTGGCCGTGCGCATCGGCGGGCGGACGGTGCACTTCGGCTACGACCGGGCCGGGCGGGAGGTCGAACGCCGCGTCGGCGCCGGGGTGCTGCTCGCCCAATCCTGGGATGCCAACCACCGGCTGGTGTCCCAGACCCTTACCGCCGCCGGCCCGGACCTCGGCCTCGGGTCGCCGGTCGCCGCGGGGGAAGCGGCGGCCTCGGCACGGCAGGCGCGGTTGGTGGCGCGGCGGTCCTACGGCTACCGGCCCGACGGGTATCTGGCGGATGTCGAGGACCACCTCCGCGGTGGCCGCCGCTTCGACCTGGATCCCACCGGGCACGTCACCGCGGTGCACGGGGACGGGTGGAGTGAGCGTTACGGCTATGATCCGGTCGGCAACATCACCGACGCGGCCTGGCCCACACCGCCGGACGGTGTCGACTCGCTGCAGGCTTGGGACGGCGAGGACCGCCTGGTCGCGGTCACCCCCCCTGACGGAGCAACCTGGCGCTACCGCTACGACCCACTCGGCCGGCGCGTCGCCAAACAACGCCTCGCCCCTGACGGGCACACCGTCGCCGAGCAGGTCGACTTCACCTGGGACGGCGCACTGCTCGCCGAGCAAACCCACACCACCGGCCCGGGCGACCCCCGCGCCCGCACCACCACGTGGGAGTGGGAACCCGGCAGCTTCCGCCCCCTGGCCCAGACTGAACGCTCCCCGCTGCCCGACGCCGTGCTGCGCGACGCCCCCCAGGAGTGGGTCGACCAGCGGTTCTACGCCATCGTCACCGACCTCGTCGGCACCCCCACCGAGATGGTCGACCCCGACGGCACCCTGACCTGGCGCCCCCACACCACCCTGTGGGGCATCACGGTCGACGGCAGCACCGGCGGCACTGGTGGTGTCTGCTGCCCGCTGCGCTTCCCCGGCCAATACCACGACCCCGAAACCGGCCTCAACTACAACTATCACCGCTACTACGAGCCTGACGCGGGCCGCTACCAGACCAGCGACCCCCTCGGCCTGGCCGGTGGCCCCAACCCCCACGCCTACGTTCTCAACCCGCTCGGGTGGACGGATCCACTCGGACTGACGCCATGCCCGGGTGGCGATGCGGTCGGAAGGCGTGGGGTGTTGAACCAAGCAAAGAGAGATCTCGGAATACCACGATCCCAACAGCCTGAATCTGTCGATCGGGTGCCGAACCGGGATGGACCACGGGTCACCCTCAGATTCGACCTGCCAGAGTTTCCTGTCCGTCCACCCAGGAAATGGATGGAGCAAGAGGCCAACGTCGTACAGGTCGAGCTCATGCTCATCGGCATCCAGAGATTAAAGCTCCAGGGGTGGAGCCACAGCCCAGTCGTCGATCTCTCGGTCACGAAAGAGCAGGCTTTCACCCGGGTATCCACCGCTGTGGGGCTAGTCAATATCGACATCTGGTCGGAGACGGCGATAATAAGTCGCATATCGGCCTATCGAACAGAGGACTGATGGCAGAGCGGCCTGACATTCCGGATTCGTTGCAGGAAACCTTGTTGCGGCTTGATGGCCAGGTGGGGGTGGTGGTAGACGCCGAGAAACACATGATTGATCCTCCTTTGATTTCCGGTGACGTGGCCGGGGAGCTTGAGCGGGTTGCGCGGCAGATGGGCTTGGGCACGGCAGGCGAGGTGGTCGGGCAGTCGGATGCGGCGCAGGTATTCCCACCCGCCAAGCCGGGCTTCACCCGGGAGGCGGGATCGCTTCGGCGGCAGGTCAGCGGACGATGAACAGCCCATCCGCCAACGGGGTCGACGGGAAGGCCGGGCCGGTCGGGTGGTCGTTGTTGTTGCCGCCCGGGTGGTGGCACATCCCGCTGGACGAGCGCCGTGGGCAGTCGGTGACGGCGTTGCTGGATCGTCAACTGGCGTCGTTGCCGCGGGACCGGGTGGCGGCGCTGCGCCGTGAGTTGGATGCCGAGTTGACCCGGCTGGTCGAGCGGGCGGTGGCCAACGGCGCGGTGGAGATGTATCTCAACGTCGATCTGATGCGTGGTCTGCCGGTAGCGGCCTCGTGTCTGGCCACGGTGGTGCCGGTGGGGTTCGGGACGGCGCTGCCGGCCACGGAGTTGGCGGCGCTGATGGGTGACCGGCCCGACGACGAGGTGGGAGTGCTGGAGGTGGCCGGGGCGCCGGCCGCGCGGGTGCGGCGCCGGGAGCCGGTCGGTGACGAGCACGGCCAGTCCACCGGAGAGCTGGCGGTCACCCGACTGCAGGTATACGTGCCGGTGCCCAACGCGGCGCAGATGCTGCTGCTGTCCTTCAGCACCCCGATAGACCCGATCGCCGACGCGATGGTGGCGCTGTTCGACGCGATCGCCGGCTCGCTGTGCTGGACCCACACATGACCGGGCTGCGGCTTCACCCCGACACCCGCTGGGTCCAGGTCGACCTGGCAGCACCCCCGCGGGACTGGGCGGCGGACACCGTCAGAGCGCGGTGGGCAGCGCAGCGACTCGACCCCGACCCGCGCCGGGCCGAGGTGATCACGGCGGGCGTGGCGCGGGTCGTCGCCAGCCTCGACCTGGCTGGCCTGGGTGCGGCGCTGCTGTTCTACCCGGCTGCCAACCAGCCAGTGGTGACCGTGGTCTGTCTGCGGGCTTTCTCCGCCCGACCTGAATTCACCCTGGACGCGCTGGGCGCGGAGTTGAGCATGCCCGAGGAGGTGCTGGAGCGCCCGTGCCAGCGATCGGTGGTCGAGACCCCCGCTGGGCCGGCGATGCGGCTGGTCCAGCGCTACCGCGAGCCGCTGGACGCGGGTGTGGACGAGATCCGCGAGCACATCGCCTACGGCTGGCTCGTCGCCGACCACGACCACACCACGGTGGAGATCGCATCCACGACCTTCGTCGACCTGGTGGCCGCCGGTGTCTGGATCACCGCGATCGACACGCTCGCTCGTTCCGCCACACTCTAGGGCGGGTCCGGTAGATCGTGGCCGTCGCGAGCGGCGATCCGAGCGACGCCTCGCTCATGGTCCGCCTCCCTCCCGTCGCAGGTCCCCGAGGATAACGGGACGACCCGCTGCGCGACGGGTTTGCGGCGCTCACCGCTCGGCGCGCAGCAGCAGCAGCGTGCGGCCCGGCACGGTGACGACCTGGCGGGGGCGCAGCGGCGGGGCTGCCGCCGGCACGCCGTCCGGGGTGCCGGTGTCCAGTACCAGGCGGTAGCAGCGGCCGTACTCGGCAGCCGGCAGCCGCAACCCCGTCGGCTCGGTGCCGGCGTGCAGGACGAGCAGCCACGAGACGTCGGTGAGCAGGCCGCCGCGGTGCGACCGCGACCGCACGTCGGAGCCGTCGATCCACATTGCCAACGTGCGCCGCCGGTGGTCCGCCCAGTCCGGCAGCGTCATCTCCTGGCCGTCCGGGCGCAGCCACACCAGGTCCGGGGTGCCCGTCGGGGTCACCCGGCCCTCGAAGAACTCCGGCTGGCGCAGTGCCGGGCCGTCGCGGCGCAGCCGCAGCACCCGTCGCACGAAAGCCGTCAGGGCACGCGCCTCCGGCCTGTCCGACCAGTCCAGCCAGGAGATCGGGCCGTCCAGGCAGTAGGGGTTGTTGTTGCCCCGCTGGGTGCGCCAGCGCTCGTCGCCGGCCAGCAGCATCGGCGTGCCGGTGGACAGCAGCAGGGTCGCCAGCAGGTTGCGGACCTGGCGCTGCCGCAGCCCGTGAACCGCGGAATCCGACGTCGGCCCTTCCACGCCGTGGTTGTCCGAGCGGTTGTCGTCGCTGCCGTCCAGGTTGGACTCGCCGTTGGCCTCGTTGTGCTTGCGCGCGTAGGAGACCAGGTCCCGGGCCGTGAAGCCGTCGTGGGCAGTGACGAAGTTCACCGAAGCCCACGGTCGGCGTCCCGAGGTGGCGTAGAGGTCCGAGGAGCCCGACAGCCGCGACGCCAGCTCGTCCACCCCGACCGCACCCCGCCAGAAGTCGCGGGCGGTGTCCCGGTAGCGGCCGTTCCACTCCGACCACGCCACGCCGAACCCGCCGACCCGGTAGCCGTCGCCGGTGGCGTCCCACGGCTCGGCGATCAGCTTCCGGCCGGTCAGGACCGGGTCGGTCGTGACCGCGGTGAGCAGCGGGGCCCGTGGGTCGAAGCGTTGCCCTCCCGGTCGACCCAACACGCTGGCCAGGTCGAACCGGAACCCGTCGACGCCCATGTCGGTGGCCCAGTACCGCAGCGAGTCGCACACCAGCCGCACCACCGTCGGCGAGGCGGTGTCGAGGGTGTTGTCGCAGCCGGTGAGGTCGACATCGCGGCCGGCGTCGTCGAGCAGGTAGTACGCCGGCGCGTCCAGGCCGCGGAAGCACAACGTCGGGCCGTTTATCGGACCTTCGCACGTGTGGTTGTAGACCACGTCGAGCAGCACCTCGATGCCCGCGGCGTGCAGCGCGCCGACCATCGTCCGGAACTCCTCGACCTCCCGGCCCGGTGAGCTGGCATAGCCGGTGTGGGGGGCGAAGAAGCCCAGCGTCGAGTACCCCCAGTAGTTGTGGCGGCGTCGGCGCAGCAGACCGGGCTCGTCGCAGAACGCGTGCACCGGCAGCAGCTCCACGGCGGTGACCCCGAGGCCCACCAGGTACCCGACGACCGCTGGGTGAGCGAGGCCGAGGTAGGTCCCGCGGTGCTCCGTCGGCACCTCGGGGTGGGAGCGGGTGAAGCCACGGACGTGCAGCTCGTAGATGACGGTCTCCTCCCACGGCACCTCCGGAGGCGGGCCGGTGTCAGCGGCGGCCTGGTCTGTGACGGGCGCGGTGACGAGCGACAGCGGGACGGCGCCCCGCGAGTCCACGGCGGAGCGCCTGTCGGCCATCGGGTCGCCGCTGTGTCCCAGCGCCGCCGTGAGGTCGGTCACCGCACCCTCGATGCGGCGGGCGTAGGGGTCGACGAGCAGCTTGGCGGGGTTGCTGCGCAGTCCGCGGCGCGGCTGGTACGGCCCGTGCACCCGGTAGCCGTAGCGCTGTCCCGGCAGCACCCCCGGCACCAGCCCGTGCCACACCCCGAACGTGCGTTCGGGGAGCTCGACCCGGCGCTCGCCACCGGCCTCGTCGATCAGGCACACCTCGACCGCCTGCGCGGCGGAGGACGCCACCGCGAAGCGGACCCCGCCGTCCCCGGGGTGTGCCCCCAGCGGAAACGGGTGGGTGGCTGGTGTGGCAGCCGGCATCCGATGAGCCTGCCACGGCCACCCCTGCATCCCTGCCGGCGTTGGGCAGGATGGAGCGGTGACAGACACCATCACCGCGTTCCCCGGCACCGCCCCGGACCTCACCGACCTCGTCATCCGGATGGACGGGGTGGGTGTGCGGCGCGGCCAGACGGTGCTGCTCGACGGCATCGACTGGACCGTCGAGCTCGACGAGCGCTGGGTGGTCATCGGCCCGAACGGCGCGGGCAAGACCACGCTGCTGCGGCTCGCCGGCGCCGAGATGCACCCCAGCGTCGGCGCGGTGCACCTGCTGGGCGAACGGCTGGGGCGGGTCGACGTCTTCGAGCTGCGGCCGCGGATCGGGCTGTGCACCGGGGCGCTGGCCGGGCGGCTGCCCGGCGAGGAGACCGTGTGGGACGTGGTGCGCAGCGCCGGCTGGGGGCTGGTGGGGACCTGGCGGGAGCACTACGACGACGTCGACAACTCGCGGGCGGAGGAGCTGCTGCACGCCCTGGGCGTCGCACCGCTGGCGGGCCGGTTCTTCGGGACGCTGTCGGAGGGGGAGCGCAAGCGCACGCTCATCGCCCGCGCCCTCATGACCGACCCGGAGCTGCTCCTCCTCGACGAGCCGGCGGCTGGCCTCGACCTCGGGGGCCGCGAAGAGCTCCTCGGCCGGCTCGCCGCCCTGGCCGCCAACCCGGACGCGCCGGCGTTGGTGCTGGTCACTCACCACGTCGAGGAGATCCCGCCGGGCTTCACCCATGGCATGCTGCTGACTGCCGGGCGGGTCGTCGCGCAGGGGTTGCTGCCAGAGGTCATGACAGCGGAGAACCTCTCGGCGGCCTTCGGGATGCCGCTCGCGCTGCGCCGCGCCGACGGCCGCTACAGCGCCTGGCGGCGGTAGCCTGCCGGCGGGTTCGGTTCGCGGCCCGGGGCACGGCCTGACAGGAGACGGCGGGTGGGTGAGTTCGTTCGGCTCGAGGTGGCCGGTGGGGTGGGCACGGTCCGGCTGGACCGGCCGCCGGTGAACGCGGTGAACCGGCAGGTGCAGGACGAGATGCGCGTCCTCGCCACCGAGGCCGCCCGGGCGTCGCAGTTCGCCGGCGGGCCGGCGCGAGCGCTCGCCGCCGCCACGGCCGCGATCGACGGCGGCCTCGACGTCGACCTCCATACCGGCCTCGCCATCGAGAGTGACGCCTTCGCCGCGTTGTTCGCCACCGAGGACCAGCACATCGGCATGACGTCGTTCCTCGCGAACGGGCCGGGCAAGGCGAGCTTCACCGGCCGGTGAAGCCGGATGGGCTACACCTTCACCCCCGACGACGTGTCGTTCCTGACCTCACCGGCCGGCGCGGACGCGCTCGTCGCCGCGGCCGAGCTGCCGCTGACCGCCGCTTCCCGCCTCGCCGACGTCGCCGCCGTGCGGGCGCTCGTCGGGCCGCGACGGGCCGGCGCGGTGCTGGAGACGGCGGTGCTGCGGCGACGGGCAGCGTCGAAGCTCTCGGCGCCGCAGCGCTGGCTGCTCACCGACGAGGCCCTGCAACAGGCCACCCCGTCGCCGGTCGCAGCGCACCGGGCCGGGCGGTTGGTCGACCGGGACGTGCACGACGTCACCTGCTCGGTCGGTGCCGACCTGGTCGAGGTCGCCGCGGTCGCCAGGCGCGCGGTGGGCTCCGACCTGGACCCGGTGCGCCTGGCGATGGCGCGGGAGAACCTCAGGGGTGCCGCGTCGGTGCTGCGGGCGGACGCGCTGGTGTCGGTGGTACGAGCGGACGCGCTGGCGTCGGTGAGTCGGGGGGCCGTGGTGCTGGCCGACCCGGCGCGGCGGGACGCGGCCGGCCGCAGGCGGTGGCGGCAGCAGGACTTCGCTCCGCCGCTGGGCGAGCTCGCGTCCGTCCACCGGAGACGAGACCTGGTGGTCAAGACCGCGCCGGGGCTGGATCCCGCGAGCGTGCCGTGGGCCGCCGAGGTGGAGCTGGTGTCGCTCGACGGCGACGTGCGGGAGGCGTGTCTGTGGTCAGCCGGGCTCGCGACTCCCGGGGTCGGGCGGCGAGCCTCCGTACTCTCCTCGCGCGGCCGTCCACCCTGGACGGTGACGGACGCCGAGGACGACACCTGTCCGGTGCGCGACGTCGGTGAGTGGATCGTCGACCCGGACGACGCTGTGGTGCGGGCCGGCCTGGTGCGGCAGTACGCCGCGCGGCACGGGCTGGGCCAGCTCGACCCGCGGATCGCCTACCTCACCGGGGACGTCCCGCCGCCGGGGGTGCGGGCGTTCCGCGTGCTGGCGCACGGGACGTACACCGAGAAGGCGCTGCGGGCGGAACTGGCCCGCCGCGGCGTCGGACGGTTGGAGATCCTCGTGCGGGGCCTGGCCGTCGACCCCAACCGGCTGCGCCCCCGGCTGCGGTTGCGGGGTGTGCGGGAGGTGACCGTGGTCCTCACCCGCATCGGGCGAGCGCCGACGGCCTACCTCTGCGCCCCGGTGCCGGTCATGTGCCCGGGGCCGCGCGCCGGGGGGCGTAGCGGCGGCGGCGGATGATGGCGGGGGCAAGCCCGGCCAACTGCCCGATCGCCTGCTCGTCGAGCGGGAACAGTTGTCCGCGGTCGCGCAGGTGGGTCAGCTCGAGGGCGTACGCGGATCACACGGCACACCGACGGCGGGAGTCCCTCATGTTCCGAGCTCTGTGTCGCCGAGCTCCTCGGCCCAGGGCAGCGCGGCCTGGGCGCCGGGGCGGGAGGCGGCCAGCGCCCCGGCGACGCACGCCCGGTGCAGGGCAGCGGCCTCGGTGCGGCCGGTCACCAGGCCCAGCACGAGCGCGGCGCAGAACGCGTCCCCGGCACCGGTGCCGTCGACCGCCCGCACCGGTGGGGGCGTCGCCCGGGCCACCTCCCGGCCGCCGCGCAGCAGGACCGCGCCGGCGGCGCCCATCGTCACGGCGAGCAGACCGGGAACCTCGCCCAGCCCGTCGCGCTCCGTCCGGTTGACGACGACGAGGTCGGCGCCCCGCAGGACTTTCGGCGGCACCGGTCGTGCCGGGGCGGCATTCAGCGCCACGAAGCCCGGCGCGTGCTCGACGGCTGCGGCGACCGCCTCGTCGGGCACCTCGAGCACGGTGAGCACCGCGTCGGCACCGGCCAGGTCGTCGGCCCGGACCCGCAGCTCGGCGTTGGCGCCGGGGGCGACGACGATCGTCGTCTCGCCTGCGTCATCGACCTCGACGAGCGCCAGCCCGGTGAGCGTGTCGACGGTGCGCAGCCGCGACAGGTCCACGTGCTCGGCCCGCAGCAGGGCCAGCGCCTGCTCGGCCGTTTCGTCGGTGCCGACCGCGGCGACGAGCCGGACGGATGCACCCAGCCGCCGCGCCGCCAGCGCCTGGTTGGCGCCCTTGCCGCCGGGTAGCCGGGTGACCCGGTGCGCGGCAACCGTCTCTCCGGGTGTGGGCAGCCGGGGCAGCAAGGCGACCAGGTCGAGGTTGACGCTGCCGACGACGACGATCGACGGTCCCGGGGCGGGTGTCGGCCTTGACGGCACGCTCTCATCGTGGCCCACCACACAACCCGTCCTGCCGTGATAGCTTCGCCCTGGATGCTCGCCGAGCCTGCGATGGACGTCACGGGGTGGAACCGATGACGAACGACGAGCGTGCCTACGACCTGCACCGGCGCGCGTTGGCCGCGGTGACGGCCCTGCACGGTGCCTTCAGCGGTGTGACGCCGCTGGAGGCGGCACCCGCCGAGATGCTGCGAGCGGCCGGGGCCACCGGGTACTCCGCGGACGACATCGGCCTCGGCGAGCTGCTCGTGCCGCTGGCGGCCATCGCGCTGCAGCTCGCCCGGCTGCTCGGGGAGGCCAGCGGTCGGTCGGTCGAGGAGGTGCTGCAGATGCTCGGCGGCGAGGCGGCCTCGTTCGACGGGTGATGAACCTGGCGCGCGACGGGTGAACTGGCGGGGGACGGGATGAACCTGGCGCGCGACGGGTGGACGTGCCCGGACGTGCAGCAGGTCACGGTGCTGGCCGGCACCGGCGTCGGTAGGGTCGGCGGAACGGTCTCAAGCGAATGTGCACACCTGGGTTACTTGCCAGTAACATCGAGGTCGGCAGGGCTTCCCCGGCTGGTAGTCAACGGGGCGGTCCGAGGTGCCGCTCGGAGTCGGCAGGAGGTCGAGGATGAACATCGTCGTGCTGGTCAAGCAGGTGCCGGACACCTACTCCGAGCGCACGTTCGACGAGTCTGACCGCACCTTGGACCGGGAGTCGGCCGACGCGGTGCTCGACGAGATCAACGAGCGCGCCGTCGAAGAGGCCCTGAAGCTCAAGGAGGCCGGCGAGGGCGAGGTCACCGTCGTGACGATGGGTCCGGGCCGGGCCACCGACGCCATCCGCAAGGCGCTGTCGATGGGAGCGGACAAGGCGGTCCACCTCTCCGCCGAGGCGCTGCACGGCTCCGACGCCGTCCAGACCGCCCGGGTGCTGGCCAAGCTCCTGGGAACCCTCGACCACGACCTGGTCATCGCGGGCAACGAGGCGAGCGACGGCCGCACCGGGGCGATGGCGGCCATGGTCGGCGAGCTGCTGGGGCTGCCCTCCCTCACCCACGCCAGGAAGGTGGAGGTGGACGGCCGGACGGTCCGGGTGCAGCGGGAGACCGACGAGGGCCGCACCGACCTGGAGGCGAGCCTGCCAGCCGTCGTCAGCGTCGGCGAGAAGATCAACGAGCCTCGGTACCCGTCGTTCAAGGGGATCATGGCCGCCAAGAAGAAGCCGGTGAGCACCCTCACGCTCGCCGACGTCGGGGTGGACGCCGCCGAGGTGGGTCTGGAGAACGCCCTGACCTCGGTGCTCCAGGTGACGCCGCGCCCGGCCAAGACCGGCGGCCAGAAGGTCACCGACGAGGGCGACGGCGGCGCGCGGATCGCCGAGTACCTCATCAGCCAGAAGCTCATCTGACCCGCCGCCCGAGGAGGAACAGCGTCATGGCAGAGGTCATGGTCCTCGTCGACCACGTCGACGGCGAGGTCAAGAAGACGACCTACGAGCTGCTCACCGCCGCCCGCGTGCTCGGCGAGCCGGCCGCGGTCGTCGTCGGCGCCCCCGGCACCGCCGGCAAGCTGCGCGACGGCCTCGCCCAGCACGGCGCGGCCAAGGTCTACGTCGCGGAGTCCGACAACCTGGGCGACGCCTTCCTCGACCCCGAGGTCGCGGTGCTGGCCGCGCTGGTGGGGCGGGTGAACCCGGCCGCGGTGCTCATCACGACCAGCCCGGACGGCAAGGAGATCGCCGGCCGGGTCGCGGTCCGTACCGGATCGGCGCTGCTCGGCGACGTCGTCGAGCTCGCCGCCGACGGCACCGTCACCCATTCCGTCTTCGGAGGCGCCTACACCGTCACGGCGAAGGCGAACACCGAGCACCCGGTGATCACCTTCCGGGCCGGTTCGATCGAGGTCGAGGCGATCGACGGCGAGGCGGCTGAAGAGATCGTCGAGGTGCCGTCGATCGGCGCCGCCGCGGCTGCTCGGGTGACCAACCGGCTGCCGGCGCGAAGCGGTGACCGCCCCGAGCTCACCGAGGCGACCGTCGTCGTCTCCGGGGGCCGCGGCGTCGGGTCGGCGGAGAACTTCGAGGTCGTCGAGAAGCTCGCCGACTCGATGGGCGCCGCCGTCGGTGCCTCGCGCGCCGCCGTCGACTCCGGCTACTACCCCGCTGCGTTCCAGGTCGGGCAGACCGGCAAGACCGTCTCGCCGCAGCTCTACATCGCGCTGGGCATCTCGGGCGCGATCCAGCACCGAGCCGGCATGCAGACCTCGAAGACGATCATCGCGGTGAACAAGGACCCCGAGGCGCCGATCTTCGAGATCGCCGACTTCGGCGTCGTCGGAGACCTGTTCACGGTTGCCCCGCAGCTCACCGAGGAAGTCACCAGGCGCAAGAGCTGACCGACGCACCAGGGGATCGCGCGCCGGACGGTGGCGCGCACCGCACGGCGCTGCCACGCCGGCACGGGCACCGGTGGTGCCGGCACCGGCACGGGCACCTGGTCCGGCTCGCGGCTAGGCTGGTCGGTCGATGACCTATCTGGACCACGCGGCCACCACGCCCATGCTCCCCGAGGCCGTGGCGGCCATGAGTGAGGCGTTGTCGCGCGTCGGCAACGCCTCGTCGCTGCACACGTCAGGACGGCGTGCCCGGCGAGCCGTCGAGGAGTCCCGCGAGGCGATCGCCGAGGCGGTCGGCGCCCGGCCGTCGGAGGTGGTGCTCACCACCGGCGGGACGGAGAGCGACAACCTGGCCGTCAAGGGAGTCTTCTGGTCTCGTCGGCAGGGCGACCCTCGCCGGACCCGGGTGCTCGCCTCCGCGGTCGAGCACCATGCCGTGCTCGACGCCACGCACTGGCTCGCCGAGCACGAGGGCGCAGACGTCACGTGGCTGGCCGTCGACGAGCAGGGCCGGGTGCGCCCGGAGGAGCTGCGTGCCGCGCTGGCCGCGCACCCCGACGATGTCGCGCTGGTCACCGTGATGTGGGCGAACAACGAGGTCGGCGTCGTCAACCCGATCCGGGAGCTGGCGATGATCGCCCACGAGTTCGACGTGCCGCTGCACACCGACGCGGTGCAGGCCGTCGGCCAGATCCCGGTGGACTTCGCCGCCTGCGGCGCCGACGCGCTGACCCTCACCGGACACAAGCTCGGCGGCCCCTACGGCGTCGGCGCGCTGCTGCTGGGCCGTGACGTGGCGTGCACCCCGTTGCTGCACGGCGGCGGCCAGGAGCGCGACGTCCGCTCCGGCACCCTGGACGTTCCCGGGGTCCTCGCGCTGGCCACCGCGGTACGCAGCGCGGTCGTCGAGCAGCCGGCGCGGGCGCGGCACCTGGGGGCGTTGCGTGACGAGCTGGTCCAGCGGGTGCAGGCGCAGGTTCCCGACGCCATGCTCAACGGCGACCCCGGCGCCGGGGTGGTCGACGGCGGGCCGTCCCGGCTGCCCGGCAACGCCCACCTGTCCTTCCCGGGCTGTGAGGGCGACAGCCTGCTCATGCTGCTCGACGCCCGGGGCATCGAGTGTTCGACCGGCTCGGCGTGCACCGCCGGGGTGTCGCGTCCCAGCCACGTGCTGCTGGCGATGGGCGCCGACGCCGCGACCGCCCGCGGCTCGCTGCGCTTCTCCCTGGGCCACACCTCCACCACAGCCGACGTCGACGCCGTCGCGGCCGTGATCGCGCCGGTGGTCGAGCGCGCGCGCAGTGCCGGCACGGCCGGGTCCCGGCGCAGTCCGACCGTGACCCGACCGCGACATGACCCGACCGCGACATGACCCGACCGGGTCGTGAGCTGGCCGCGACATGAAGGTGCTGGCCGCGATGAGTGGCGGGGTCGACTCAGCCGTCGCCGCGGCGCGCGCCGTCGAGGCGGGGCACGAGGTCGTCGGCGTGCACCTGGCGCTGTCGCAGGCGCCCGACGCGCTGCGCACCGGTTCCCGGGGCTGCTGCTCACGGGAGGATGCCGCCGATGCCCGGCGCGCCGCCGACGTCCTCGACATCCCGTTCTACGTCTGGGACTTCGCCGAACGGTTCCGCGACGAGGTCGTCGACGACTTCGTCGCCGAGTACGCCGCCGGCCGCACCCCGAATCCGTGCCTGCGCTGTAACGAGAAGATCAAGTTCGCGGCGCTGCTCGACCGGGCGCTGGCGCTGGGCTTCGACGCGGTGTGCACCGGGCACTACGCGCGCCTGTCCGGCGGCGTGTTGCGGCGCGCGGCCGATCTCGGCAAGGACCAGTCCTACGTGCTGGCGGTGCTCACGCCGGGCCAGCTCGCGCACGCGCTGTTCCCGCTCGGGGATGTCGTCAAGACCGAGGTACGCGCCGAGGCCGCCCGGCGTCGGCTGGCGGTCGCCGCCAAGCCCGACAGCCACGACGTCTGCTTCATCCCCTCCGGGGACACCCGCGCGTTCCTCGCCGAGCGGCTGGGGGAGCGGCCGGGTGCGCTCGTCGACGTCGTCACCGGCGAGGTGCTCGGCGGCCACGGCGGGGTGTACGGCTTCACCGTCGGGCAACGCCGCGGGCTGGGCCTGTCCACGCCGGCTCCCGACCGCCGGGCGCGCTACGTGCTGGCCCTGGAGGCGGATTCCGGCACGGTCCGGATCGGGCCGGTCGAGCGGCTCGCGGTTCGTCGGATCACCGCGCAGCGCCCGGTGTGGACGCTCGCGCCGCCCGACGCGCCGGTGGAGTGTGTCGCCCAGGTGCGGGCGCACGGCGGCACCGCAGCGGGGGTCGCCCAGGTCGTCGGGCTGGAACTGCATCTCGAGCTGCGGCAGGCACTGCACGGGGTCGCCCCCGGCCAGGCGGTCGTGCTCTACCGGCCGGAGCCGGCCGGGGACGTCGTCCTCGGCAGCGCCACGATCACCGCCACCGCCACCTGACCCATGTTTATGGGTACGGGTGCTGGCCTGCGAGGATCCCGACCTGTGATCGCAGTCGACACCGATGTCCCACCCTGGCCGGCCGCCACCGTCACCGGCATCGGCTCGTTGCCCGGTACCGACCCGCTGCAGGCCGCGAAAATCGTCGTCGGAGAGCTTCCCGACCTGCCGCACCTGCCGGAGCTGCCGGCCCGCGGGCTCGGCGCCGACCTGGTCGGACGCACCGCGGGGCTGCTCGTCGACCTCGCCGTCGAGTACCTCCCCTCCGGCTACCGGGTCACGGCGCGGCCGAGCAGCGAGGTCCGCCGGGCCCGCGATCACCTGCAGCGCGACCTGGACGCATTCGAGCAGGCGTTGGACGAGGCCGGAACCCGACCGTCGTTGGTCAAGACGCAGGCAGCCGGGCCCTGGACGCTGACCGCCGGTGTGGAGCTGCGCACCGGCCACCGGGTGCTCACCGACGCCGGGGCACTGCGGGAGTTCGGGCAGAGCCTTGCCGAGGGGCTGCGGCTGCACGTCGCCGAGCTGGGTCGCCGCACCGGCGCCGAGGTCGTCGTCCAGCTCGACGAGCCGGCCCTGCCAGCGGTCCTGGGCGGTGCGCTGCCCACCCCGTCCGGGTACGGCACGGTCCCCGCGGTGGCGTCTTCGGAGGCCGGCAGCCGGCTCCGCGAGCTGGTCGACGCCACCCGGGCCGCGGGTGCCGCCGCTGTCGTCGTGCACTGCTGTGCCGTGGACCCGCCGGTCGGGGTGCTGGCGGCCGCCGGGCCGGACGCGCTGTCGTTGGACGTGCGGTCGCTGGGCGCCTCGTCGCTGGCCGGCGGTGACACCGCGCGGCTGGACGAGCTGGGCGAGGCCGCCGAGGGCGGCACCGCGCTGCTGCTGGGCCTGGTCCCGGCCGTCGACCCCGTCATCCCACCGGAGCTGGCTGACCTCGCCCGGCCCGCGCTGGACCTCGTCGACCGGCTCGGCTTGGCCCGCACGTACCTCGCCGGTCCGGCAGCCGTCCCGACCCCAACCTGCGGCCTGGCGGGGGCGAGCCCGCAGTGGGCCAGGCGCGCGCTCGCGCTGACCCGCGATCTGGGACGAGCCCTCGTGGAGCCGCCGGCGAGCTGGTGATGCTCGACTTCAACGCCGCTGCGGTGAAGGCTGCACGCATGTCCCTCGGCGCCGTCCTCACCGCCATCGTCACGCCGTTCGACGAGTCGCTGGCCGTCGACGAGCAGGCCTTCGTCGACCTCATGCACCATCTGGCCAGGAACGGCTCGGACGGTTTCGTGGTCTGCGGCACCACCGGTGAGGCCCCGACGCTGGCCGACGACGAGCACCTGCGGTTGGTCGAGCTCGCCTGTCGAGAGCGTCTCCCGGGCGTGACGATCGTCGCCAGCACCGGCTCGAACAACACCCGCCACGCCTGCCACATGACCGAGCGGGCCACCGAGCTCGGCGCCGACGGCATCCTCTCGGTGACCCCGTACTACAACAGACCCAACCGACGCGGGATCGTCCGGCATTTCCAGGAGGTGGCCCGGGCCACCGACAAGCCGGTGATGCTCTACAACATCCCGTCCCGGGTCGTGCTCGACCTGCCCAACGATCTGCTCGCGGAGCTGGCCCAGGTCGATGGGGTCGACTATGTCAAGCAGGCGAACAACGCCGGCCTCGGGCAGGTGGACGGGCTGGGTCTGTACGCAGGCAACGACGAGATCTTCGGCCGCGTGCTGGACGTCGGCGGCTGCGGCGGCGTGCTCGTCGCCAGCCACGTCGTCGGCGAGCAGATGCGGCGGATGGTCGACGAGCCGGAGCGCCGGGTGGAGATCGACTCCTCACTGTCCGACATCTACCGGGCGTTGGGCGTCACCACCAACCCGATCCCGGTCAAGGCGGCGCTGTCGCTGCTGGGGTACAAGGTCGGCGGCCTGCGGCTGCCGCTCGTCGAGGCCGACGAGGCCGAGACGGCGGTGGTCAAGGCCGCGCTGCGAAGCCACGGCCTGCTCGACGCATAGTGGATCACCCCGATGCAGTCCGGGTGGTCGGTTAGCCTTCAGGCGTGACTGTCGGCGGTCTGCCTGGAGAGGTTCGGCAGCGGCACGCGGAGCTTGCCCGCGAGATCGCGGACCACCAGTTCCGGTACTACGTACTCGACGCTCCGGTGATCTCCGACGGCCAGTTCGACGCGCTGCTCCGGGAGCTGACGGCGCTCGAGGACGCCTACCCCGAGCTGGTCACGCCGGACTCGCCCACGCAGCGCGTCGGCGGCGGCTTCGCCACGGATTTCCAGCCGGTCGACCACCCCGAGCGCATGCTCAGCCTGGACAACGCCTTCCAGCCCGACGAACTGCGAACCTGGGTGGAGCGGGTGCAGCGCGAGGTTTCGCGGGAGGACGCAGCCGAGCTGCCGTTCGTGTGCGAGCTGAAGGTGGACGGGCTTGCCGTCGACCTGCTCTACGAGGACGGCCGGCTGGCGCGCGCGGCCACCCGCGGCGACGGCCGCACCGGCGAGGACGTCACCCTCAACATCCGCACGCTGCGCGACGTCCCGCAGCGGCTGGCGGGCAGTGAGGAGCTCCCGGTGCCCCGGCTGCTGGAGGTGCGCGGCGAGGTGTTCTTCCGGATCGCCGACTTCGCCGAGCTCAACGCCGCGCTGGTCGAGGCGGGAAAGCCGCCGTTCGCCAACCCGCGTAACACCGCCGCCGGGTCGCTGCGGCAGAAGGATCCGCGGGTCACCGCCACCCGCCCGCTGCGGATGGTCTGCCACGGCCTCGGGGTGCGGGAGGGCTTCGCCCCGCTGCGGCAGTCGCAGGCCTACGACGCGCTGCGGGTGTGGGGCCTGCCGGTCTCGGAGCACACCGTGGTGCGTCGCGGAGCGGCGGAGGTGCTCGACCACGTCGCCTACTGGGGCGAGCACCGCCACGACGTCGAGTACGAGATCGACGGTGTCGTGGTCAAGGTCGACGAGATGGCGCTGCAACGCCGGCTGGGTGCGACCTCGCGGGCTCCCCGCTGGTCGATCGCCTACAAGTACCCGCCGGAGGAGGCCACGACGAAGCTGGTGGACATCCGGGTCAACGTCGGGCGTACCGGCCGGGTCACCCCGTTCGCCTTCATGGAGCCGGTGACGGTCGCCGGTTCCACGGTATCGCTGGCGACGCTGCACAACGCCGAGGAGGTGCGGCGCAAGGGTGTGCTCGTCGGGGACACCGTCGTGGTCCGCAAGGCCGGCGACGTCATCCCGGAGGTGCTCGGACCGGTGGTCGCGGCCCGCACCGGGGACGAGCGCGTCTTCGTCATGCCCACCACGTGCCCGGAGTGCGGCACTGCGCTGCGCCGGGAGCGGGAGGCCGACGTCGACATCCGCTGCCCCAACGCGAGGTACTGCCCGGCGCAACTGCGGGAGCGGCTGTTCCACCTCGCCGGCCGCGGCGCCCTCGACATCGAGGTGCTGGGCTACGAGGCGGCCACGGCGTTGCTGTCCTCCGGTGTGCTGCGCGACGAGGGCGACGTGTTCTCCCTCACCGGAGGGGATCTGCTGCGGGTCGAGCTGTTCCGGACCAAGGCCGGCGAGCTGTCCGCGAACGGGCGCAAGCTGCTGGCCAACCTGGACTCCGCCAAGCAGCATCCACTGTGGAGGGTGTTGGTGGCGCTGTCGATCCGGCATGTCGGGCCCACGGCGGCGCAGGCGCTGGCCCGGGAGTTCGGGTCGCTGGACCGCATCGAGGTGGCCAGCGAGGAGGAGCTGGCCGCGGTCGACGGGGTGGGGCACACCATCGCCGCCGCCGTCCGGGAGTGGTTCGCGGTGGACTGGCACCGTGAGGTCGTCGCCCGGTGGCGCCGCGCCGGGGTGCGCCTGGCGGATGAGCGGGACGGGTCGGTGCCGCGGATCCTGGAAGGGTTGTCGATCGTGGTCACGGGCTCGTTGGAGGGCTTCTCCAGGGACGAGGCCAAGCAGGCGATCACCTTGCGGGGTGGGCGGGCCGCCGGAGCGGTGTCGAGGAAGACGGCGTTTCTCATCGCCGGTGAGGCACCAGGGTCGAAGTACGAGAAGGCCGTGCACCTGGGGGTCCCGGTGCTCGACGAGGGCGGGTTTCGCGTGTTGCTCGACGCTGGCCCGGACGCGGCCGCCGAGCTGGTTGCGGGGCCGTCGTGAGGGCGCCGCTGGTGGCCGTGGACGAGGCAGACACACCCGTCGATACTCTCTGACGAGCGCGTGCTCGAGCGAAATGGGAGGTGAGCCGCTCCCGTGCTGCAGGCGTGTCTGAACGGTGCGCGCCAAGTCGACGCCCACCCCGCCATGCCGTCCCAGCCGCACGAGCTGGCGTCCGACGCGCGCATGGCGGTGGAGCTGGGCGTCGAGTCGATCCACGTGCACCCCAGGACCGCCGACGGGCTGGAGACGCTTGACACTGCGCCCGTGGCGGCGACCGTGGCGGCGATCCGGGCCGTGGTGCCCGGCATCGAGATCGGGGTGACGACGGCTCGCTGGGTAGCGCCCAACCCGCAGCGGCGGATCGAGGCGGTCACCGTCTGGGGCCGGCTCGGCGCCGGCCGGCCCGACGTCGCCTCGGTCAACGTGCACGAGCGGGGCTGGCAGGAGGTCTGCGCGGCGCTGCACGCCGTCGGCATCGGGGTCGAGCTCGGGGTGTGGACCAGCGGCGACGCCGTCCGGCTGCGGACGGCCGGGGTGCCGCCCGGCACCGTCCGGGTGCAGGCTGAGGTGACGGTCACCGATCCTGTCACCGCGGTCGCCGAGGCGGCGCGCATCCTGCGGGCACTGGGCCCGCTGTCGGTTCCGGTGCTGCTGCACGGCGAGGAGGCCGCGGCCTGGCCGGTGCTGGAGCACGCGCAACGGCTCGGGTTGGACACCCGGATCGGCTTCGAGGACACCCTCACGGGGCCGGACCGTGACTGGCTCGCCACCGGCAACGCCGAGCTGGTCCGGATCGCGGTGGGCCAGCAGTTGCCGGCCCGGTTCGTGAAAGGCCGGCCCCGCTTCGGCGCCGAGCGCCGGCGCTGAGCCGCCGGGTGGCGGCCCCCGCCGCTCCCGCCTGGCATGCGCGCTGTCAGCCTACCTTGAACCGGGCCTGCAACAGCTCGGCGAATTCGCTGGCCAGCAACTTGAGGGTGTCCTTGAGCGCTGCCTCGCCGTCGGCGGCGAAGTTGAGCTCACGGCAAGCCGCCCGGCGGCGGCGAGCACATTGCGGGCACGCGGAGTGAGGCGGGAGAACGCCTCTCGCCCTTCTGGCACGAGGCCGCGCAGAACGAACCGCTTCTGGGCGGCTTGCTTGGAGACGCCCACGCTGGCGCCGACCTGGCTCCACGACGCGCCGGACCGGCGGGTCGTCAACCTCAAGCTGACGATCCTGCTGACCTGCCCGGCCAGCGAGCCGGCCAGCACCATAATCCACGAAGCGCTCCCCGGCCGGGATCGCTCACGTGCCGTTGCGTATCAACCGGTGACGGTCGCGACGATCCCGGCGAGGTGGGCGAGCCGGGCGAGTTCGGAGGGCCGGAAGGCCGGCCCTCCGGGTCGGCCGACGACGATCACGCGGTCGGGACGTCCCAGCGGCGCGGCAGCCAGTTCGGTGCCCAGCTCCCGCCAGGGCTGGGGCACCGGGTAGGTCTCATCGAGCACGCCCGCCCGCTGCAACGGCAGCCACGGCAGGTGCTCGGCGGGGGTCTCCGGAGCGGCGCCGCTGGCCGCCACCCGCCGCAGCGTCCCGTCCTCGATCGACACGACGAGCGCCCACCCGGACCGGAAGATCCGCGGCACTCCGTCGGCGAAGCGTGCCAGGCCGGCCGCGGGGTCAGCCGCGACGGCCTCGACCAGCTCCAGCTCGCGGTGGGTGTCGAGCGCGCCGGCGAACGGACGCACCGACTCGACCTGCACCCCGGCCACCGACTCGGCCGCGGTGATGAGCACGTCGGGCGGCCGTCCCGACGGCAGCTCCACGACGAGGTCGTCCACCGCTGCGCCATGGCCCCGCTCGACGACGTCGACGGTGAGGATGTCGGCCCCGGCGATGCCCAGCGCGGTGGCGACTGCGCCCAGGCTGCCGGGCCGGTCCGGGAGCACCACCCGGAGCAGGAACGTCACACCGCCCGCCTTCCTCACCGCCGCGGAGCCTGGCCGCCAGCGTCGTCCGTGGTGTCTGAGTCTGACAGCCGGGCTCTCGCGCCGTCGTCACCGGAGTCGCGGCCGGGTCGGTCCTCCTCGGGCCGATCTTTGCCGGGTCGGTCCTTGCCCGGTCGGTCCTGTCGGGCCGATTCCCGGTTCGGCCGGTCGGCCGGGAACCCGTTCGGGGCCGGCGGGCACGGCGACCTAGACTCGGGGTGCGGCACCGCTCTGCGCGTCCCAGTACCGGAGGATCATGCCTGCCATCTCGCGCGACGAGGTCGCCCACCTCGCCGCCCTGGCCCGCCTTGACGTCACCGACGCCGAACTGGATCTCTTCGCCGGCCAGCTCGACGTGATCCTCACCTCGGTGGCGCGGGTGGGTCAGGTGGCCTCCGGGGATATCCCGCCGACCTCGCACGCCGTCCCCCTGACCAACGTGTTCCGGCCTGACGTCGTGCGCCCGGGGCTCCGGCGGGAGCAGGCGCTGGCCGGTGCTCCGGCTGTCGAGCAGGGCCGGTTCCGGGTGCCGCGGATCCTGGGGGACGAGTGATCCGACGCAGCGCGGCGGAGTTGGCGAGAAGGATCCACGCCCGCGATGTCTCCGCCGTGGAGGTGACCCAGGCCCACCTGGAGCGGATCGCGGCCGTCGATGGCGCGGTACACGCTTTCCTGCACGTCGACGCCGAAGCCGCGCTCACCACCGCCCGGGTGGTGGACGACGCGCTGGACGCGGGAGCCGCACCGGCCTCCCCACTGGCCGGGGTGCCGGTGGCCGTCAAGGACGTGCTCACCACCGCGGACATGCCCACCACGTGCGGGTCTCGAATCCTCTCCGGCTGGCGCCCGCCCTACGACGCGACCGTGGTGCGTCGGCTGCGGGCGGCCGGCCTGGTGATCCTCGGCAAGACGAACATGGACGAGTTCGCGATGGGCTCCTCCACGGAGAACTCGGCGTTCGGTCCGACCCACAACCCGTGGGACCTCTCCCGGGTGCCAGGCGGCTCCGGCGGCGGGTCGTCGGCCTCGCTGGCGGCGTTCGAGGTGCCGCTCGCGGTGGGCACCGACACCGGCGGCTCGATCCGCCAGCCGGGCGCGGTGACCGGCACCGTCGGTGTCAAGCCGACCTACGGCGGGGTGTCGCGGTACGGGCTGGTGGCGTTCTCGTCGTCGTTGGACCAGGCCGGTCCGTGCGCGCGCACCGTGCTCGACGCGGCGCTGCTGCACGAGGTGATCGCCGGCTGGGATTCGCTGGACTCGACCTCAATCAACGCACCGGTACCGCCGGTGGTGGCCGCTGCCCGGGCCGGTGCGGCCGGTGACCTGCGGGGCGTGCGGGTCGGGGTGGTCGCCGAGCTCGGCGGCGAGGGCTACCAGCCCGGGGTGCTGCGGGCCTTCTCCGCCGCCGTGGACACGCTGCGGGGGCTGGGCGCCGAGGTCGTCGAGGTGTCCTGCCCGTCCTTCGGCTACGCCCTTCCGGCCTACTACCTCATCGCGCCCAGCGAGTGCTCGTCGAACCTGGCCCGGTTCGACGGGATGCGCTACGGGCTGCGGGTCGGGGACGACGGGGTGGCCAGCGCGGAGCAGGTGATGGCGGCGACGCGGGAGGCTGGCTTCGGCGCGGAGGTCAAGCGCCGGATCATGATCGGCACCTACGCGCTGTCCTCCGGGTACTACGACGCCTACTACGGCCAGGCGCAGAAGGTGCGCACGCTGATCGCGCGGGACTTCGACGCCGCCTTCGAGCGGGCGGACGTGCTGGTCTCGCCCACGACGCCCACCACGGCGTTCCGGATCGGCGAGCGGGTGGACGACCCGATGGCCATGTATCTCGCCGACCGGTGCACGATCCCCGCGAACCTGGCCGGCAACGCCGCGCTGTCCGTCCCCTGTGGCACCTCCGACGAGGACGGCCTGCCGGCCGGGCTGCAGGTGATGTCACCGGCGCTGGCAGACGACCGCGGCTACCGGGTGGCGGCGGCGTTCGAGGCGGCACAGGATGCGCCGACGATCGACCGGGTGCCGGAGTTGGAGACGGTGGGGTGAACGAGCGAACCATCGAGCTGCTGGACTACGCCGAGGTGGTCGAGCGATTCGACCCGGTGCTCGGGCTCGAGGTGCACGTCGAGCTGTCGACGGCGACGAAGATGTTCTGCGGCTGCGGGAACATCTTCGGCGCACCGCCCAACACCCTGGTCTGCCCGACCTGCCTCGGCCTGCCCGGCTCGCTGCCGGTGCTCAACGCCGCCGCGGTGGAATCGGTGATCCGGATCGGGCTGGCGCTGGACTGCTCGATCGCGTCGTGGTGCCGCTTCGCGCGCAAGAACTACTTCTACCCGGACATGCCCAAGAACTTTCAGACCTCGCAGTACGACGAGCCGATCGCGGTGGACGGGCACCTCGACGTGCTGTTGGCGGACGGCTCGGCCTTCCGGGTCGGCATCGAGCGGGCGCACATGGAGGAGGACACCGGCAAGTCGTTGCATATGGGCGGGCGCACAGGTCGGATCCACGGCGCGGACTACTCGCTGCTGGACTACAACCGAGCCGGCGTACCGTTGATCGAGATCGTCACCAAGCCGGTGGTCGGGGCGGGAGCGCGGGCGCCGGAGATCGCGCGGGCCTACGTCAGTGCGCTGCGGGACCTGCTGCGGGCACTGGCCGTGTCCGACGTGCGGATGGACCAGGGGTCGCTGCGCTGCGACGCCAACGTCTCGCTGATGCCGCGCGGGTCGTCGCGGTTCGGCACGCGGACCGAGACCAAGAACGTCAACTCGCTGCGCTCGGTGGAGCGGGCGGTGTGCTACGAGATGTGCCGGCAGGCCGCTGTGCTCGCGGCCGGAGGGGTCGTGGTGCAGGAGACGCGGCACTTCGACGAGACGACGTCCACCACGTCGCCGGGGCGGCGCAAGGAGACCGCCGAGGACTACCGCTACTTCCCCGAGCCCGACCTGGTACCGATCGCGCCGACCCCCGAGCGGGTCGAGGAGCTGCGGGCGACGCTGCCCGAGCTGCCCCGGCAGCGCCGCGCCCGGGTGGCCGCCGAGTGGCAGCTCTCCGACACCGAGCTGCGGGACCTCGTCAACGCCGGCGCGCTGGACCTCGTCGCATCCACCGTGGACGCCGGGGCGCCGCCCGACGCGGCCCGGTCGTGGTGGGTCAACTACCTGGCGCAGGAGGCGAACACCCGCGAGGTGGAGCTCGCCGACCTGCCGATCACCCCGGCCCAGGTGGCCAGGGTGGTGGCGCTGGTGTCCGGGGGCGCGCTGACCCACACGCTGGCCCGGCAGGTGGTCGACGGGGTGCTGGCCGGCGAGGGCGAGCCGGACGAGGTCGTCGCCTCGCGCGGGCTGGCCGTGGTGTCCGACGCATCGGCGCTGGCGGCTGCGGTGGACGAGGCGCTCGCGGCCCAGCCTGATGTCGCGGAGAAGATCCGCGGTGGCAAGGTGGCGGCCGCCGGAGCGATCGTCGGCGCCGTCATGCGGGCCACCAGGGGCCAAGCCGACGCCCAGCGCGTCCGCGAGCTCGTCTTGGCGCGCTGCGCACCGTGAGCGCGCACCGACCACGGTCGGTGGCCCCGCCTGATCGGAACCGGTCGGAAGTCATGGCGCGTGTCCTGGCCGCTGCGATGCCGTTCACGAGGTCAGTCGATCCCGGTGCCGCCGCCGGTCGGGGGCCGGATCCGCAGGACGCGGTCGTCGCTGGAGACGACCGGGCCGCCGGCACCCTTGTTCGCCGTGCCCAGCCAGACCAGGCTGTCCGAGGCCAGCGCGGCCCCGGAGAGGCGGCCGTAGGTTCCGGCGAGCACGGTCTGCGGGGAGCCGACGAACCGGCCGTCCGGGGTGGGGTGCAGCACGAACAGCCCACTGGCTCCGGTCAACGCCACGGCGAGCATGCCGGGCGCTGCCGCACACCCGGCCACTCCCGGGCGGTCCGGCCAGGTCCACGCCGGCGTGAGCAACGGGCCGGCGCTCACCCGGTAGAGGACGTCCCGGGTGGCGGTGCGGTCGGTGACCCAGGAGGTCGCGGTGGCCGGATCGCTGCACATCCCGCCCGGCGCGTGCAGGCCCGAGGCGAGTACCGGTGAGCCCGGACCGGGGTCGTCCTTAGCCGGCTTGCCGAAGCCGTCGACCCGCAGCACCTTGCCGGCCAGCGAGCCGGGCGTGGCTGCGGCTCGCGGATCGCCGGCGTCCCCCGTCGCCACGAGCAGCGTGCCGTCCGGAGCCGCGGTGAGGGCACCCGCGTTGTCGCTCGTGCCGCGTGGGATGCCGGTGAGCACGGGCTTGGGCACGTCTCCCACGGCGAAGCGCAGCACCCGGTTGTCGGTCGGCGTCGTGACGTAGGCATAGATCAGGTCGTCCTCCTCGTAGGACGGCGAGAGCGCCAGTCCGGTGAGGCCGCCGCCGCCGACCGGGTCCACCGGAAAGGTCGCCAGCGTCACAGGTGGCTTGCCTTTCTCGACCCGCACCACCCGGCCGGTGGTCCGCTCCGCGACCAGCGCGGCCTGCCCGTCCGGCAGCACGGCCACCGCGGAGGTCGGCTCCAGGCAGGTGGCGACCACCTGCGGATCAGGATCCGCGCATCCCCGCGGTGCGTCCGGTGGCCCGGACGCCGGAGGCTGGCCGGGAGCGTCCGGGTTGTCGGAGGTGACCCCGGGAAGGTGGGGTTGCGGGGCCGCCTCCACGCCGAGGTCCGGCTTGTCGTGCCAGTCTCGGGGGGCGGCTTCGGGAAATTTCGCGCAACCGGTGACCGTGAGCAGCGCGAGCACCGCCGCGAGGACGCTGCGCACACCCCGGGACACGACCACCGAGGCTAGGCAGCCGACCGTGAGTCGGTGGTGAGCGGTTCCCGGCACGGATCGGATAAGGTTGCGGCGCGATGACGAGCATCGTGCTCGTGCCCAACGACGTCGGTGTGGCGGCGCTGGCTCACCTCGACGGGGTGCGCCCGGTGAGCTACACGCCCGGCGAGCCGCTGCCAGCGGAAGCGGCGGGCGCCGAGGTGCTCGTCGCCCCGGTGGCACCCGACGACGAAGCGGTCACGATGCTGCGAGGCTGCCCGCGGCTGCGGATGGTGCAACTGCTCAGCGCGGGCGCCGAGGGCTGGATCGGCCGCATCCCCGACGGTGTGCTGCTGTCCGACTGCCGCGGCGCACATGGCGGCGTGACGGCGGAGTGGATCGTCGGCGCGCTGCTGGCCGTCTACCGCGAGCTCCCCGCCTTCCTGCGCGCCCAGGACCAGGGTCGCTGGGAGGCGCACGAGACCGACCTCCTACTGGGTAAGCGGGTGCTCCTCGTCGGCGCCGGTGACCTCGCCGGGCACGCGGTCCGCCGGCTGGCGCCGTTCGAGGTGTCGACGACGCTGGTCGCCAGCAGGGCCAGGGACGGCGTGCACGGCCCCGACGAGCTGCCCCGACTGCTGGGGCGGCACGACGCCGTCGTGCTGGTCGTCCCGCTCACCACCGCCACCCGCGGCATGGTCGACGCGGCTTTCCTTGCGGCGATGCCCGACGGGGCGGTGCTGGTCAACGCCGCCCGCGGTCCGGTGGTGGACACCGGGGCGCTGCTCGCCGAGCTGGACGCGGGCCGGCTGCGGGCCGCGCTGGACGTCACCGACCCTGAGCCGCTGCCACCTGGGCACCCGCTGTGGCACGCGCCCAACCTCCTGCTCACGCCGCACGTCGCGGGCAGCGTGCCCGGCAGCCTGACGCGCGCCTATGCGGTCGCCGCGACCCAGATCGCGCGGTTCGTGGCGGGGGAGCGGCCGCCGAACGCGGTGGTCGGCGAGTACTGACCCGCGGCGCGGCCGGCCTAGCAGTCTGGCGGCTTCAGGCCGAGATGGGGAACAGGGGGCGGTGTCAAGTGGTGGGTGCACCAGCAGCCTCGACCAGGAGCTTGTTGAGTACTTCTGTTGGTTTCCGTCACCCACGTGTCTGTCGTGGACGTTTGTTGAGCTCGTCGGCGACAGCGTCGAGCGCGGCCTGTGAATAGCCTGACAGGTCGGTCCCTGTGGGGAAGTACTGGCGCAGCAGCCTGTTGGTGTTCTCGTTGCTGGCCCGGGAGTGCCCGGACAGCGGCGAGGGTGCCATCGACGCCATCTCGGTCAATCCCGGCGGGTGGACCGACCTGGCCCAGATGCGCCGGCTACTCCGCTGCTGGCTGGAGCACAACAACCGCAACAACAACCGTCCCCCACACACCGTGCCAGGCCAGCCCAAGAGCTCGGCGCCCCGGACGCGGGTGCGACGGGAGGTCGCCGGATCGCGCGGTTCGCGGCGGGGGAGCGGCCGCCGAACGCGGTGGTCGGCGAATGCTGACCGGCTACCGGGCGAGTACCAACCGACCGGCTACTGGGAGGGTCGCGGACGGCCGGCTACTGGGAGGGGTCACGGACGGCGCCGGTGGCCGCGGAGGTGGCCAGCCGGGCGTAGGCGCGCAGCGCCGAGGTGAGCCGGCGCTGCCGGTCGGCCGGCCGCCAGGGGTGCTCCGAGGCGTCCATCTTGGCCCGCCGCTCGGCGAGCACGTCGGCGTCCACGAGCAGCTCGAGCCGGCGTTCCCGGACGTCGATGCGGATGCGGTCACCGTCGACCACGAGCCCGATCGCGCCGCCGGAGGCCGCCTCCGGCGAGATGTGCCCAACCGCGATCCCCGACGTGCCGCCGGAGAAGCGCCCGTCGGTGATCAGGGCACACTTCGCGCCCAGCCCGGCACCCTTGAGGAAGGCCGTGGGGTGCAGCATCTCCTGCATGCCGGGGCCGCCGGCCGGCCCCTCGTAGCGCACCACGAGCACCTCCCCCGGCTGGACGGCGCGGGAGAGGATGACCGAGACGGCCGCCTCCTGGCTGTCCACCACCCGGGCCGGCCCCTCGAAGCACCAGACGTCGACTGGCACGCCGGCCGTCTTGATGATCGCTCCGTCGGTGGCGAGGTTGCCGTGGAGCACGGCCAGGCCGCCCTCGGGGGAGTAGGCGTGCGCGGCGTCGCGGATGCAGCCGGACGCGGCGTCGGTGTCCAATGCGGACCAGCGGTTGGTGGTGGAGAACGGCTGGGTGGTCCGCACCCCGCCGGGCGCGGCGTGGAAGAGCTCCACGGCCCGCTGCGACGGGCACGGCCCGCGCACGTCCCACTCCGTCAGCCATGTCGCCAGCGAGGGGGAGTGCACCGCGTGCATCCCGCGGTGCAGCAGCCCGGCCCGGTCCAGCTCGCCGAGGATCGCCGGGATTCCGCCGGCCCGGTGCACGTCCTCCATGTGGTAGTCGGAGCTCGGCGCCACCTTCACCAGGCACGGCACCCGGCGGGAGATCGCGTCGATGTCCGCCATCGTGAAGTCGACCTCGGCCTCGTGCGCCGCGGCGAGGACGTGCAGCACGGTGTTCGTCGAGCCGCCCATCGCCACGTCCAGCGCCATCGCGTTCTCGAAGGCATGGCGGGAGGCGATCGAGCGCGGCAGCACCGACGCGTCGTCCTCGGCGTACCAGCGTCGGGCCAGCTCGACGACCGTGCGCCCGGCGGCCAGGAACAGCTCGCGCCGCGCCGCGTGGGTCGCCAGCGTCGAGCCATTGCCCGGCAGCGAGAGCCCGAGCGCCTCGGTGAGGCAGTTCATGGAGTTCGCCGTGAACATTCCCGAGCACGACCCGCAGGTCGGGCACGCGGCGCGCTCGACCTCCCGCAGCCCCGCCTCGTCCACCGAGTCGGTCGCGCTGGCCGAGATCGCGGTGATCAGGTCAGTCGGGGTGTGCGCCACCCCGTCGACGACGACGGCCTTGCCGGCCTCCATCGGACCGCCCGAGACGAACACGGTCGGGATGTCGATCCGCAGCGCGGCGTTGAGCATCCCTGGGGTGATCTTGTCACAGTTGGAGATGCACACGAGCGCGTCGACGGCGTGCCCCTCGGCCATGTGCTCCACCGAGTCGGCGATCACCTCGCGGGACGGCAGCGAGTGCAGCATCCCGGTGTGCCCCATGGCGATGCCGTCGTCAACCGCGATCGTGTGGAACTCCCGCGCGATCCCACCGGCCTCGCGGACGGCGGAGGCCACCAGCTCGCCGAGCTCTTTGAGGTGGACGTGGCCGGGCACGAACTGGGTGTAGGAGTTGGCGATCGCCACCAGCGGCTTGCCGAAGTCGGACTCCGACAGGCCGGTGGCGCGCCACAGCGCGCGGGCGCCGGCGGCGTTGCGGCCGTGGGTGGTGACGCGGGAACGCAGCGGGGGCATTCACTCCTCCGGGCTCAGGTGGGGTGGGAGCGCCGTCGTGTCAGGCTACTCCGCCGCGGTCAGCGGTCCCGCCGGCTCGGCGGCCGGGATGGGCTCCCCGGCTGCTG
>JAVKSM010000003.1:5737-16029 GCA_039583705.1 Pseudonocardiaceae bacterium | reverse complement strand
GCTGCCGGCTCCCCCGCCGTGGTGGGCTCGGCCGGCGTCGGGAACCGCCCGCCGCTGGCTGCGGCGAGCCGGGGCAGGTCGCGCGCCCGCACCGCGGGCAGCATGACCTCGGTGCCGTCGGTGAGCACCACACGCACCCACCTCTTCGCCGAGACCCGCAGCGACACCACCTGCGCCCAGTCGAGCCGGCGGGTCGACAGCAGCCGGCGCACCGCTAGGCGCTCGGACCCGACGACGGTCCGGGTCCGCACCACCCAGATGCCCAGCCCGAGCGGCAGCGCCAGCACCGCTTCCAGGCCGGGGGCCGAGGCCGCCAGCGGTATCGCGGCGATCAGCGATACCAGCACCGCGGCCAGCGAGACCAGCGGGACGCGGAACGTCGCCGTCTCGGGAGTCACCGGTCGATCCTGCCACGGCGTGCGCGGCGAGCCCGGTGCGCGGCGAGCGCCCAGCGTGATCCGTTTGACCCTGCGGCAGCCGGCCGACTACGGTGAGCAGCGTGTACCGCAACGACGTTCTCGTACTTGGCAGGCGCGTCGACGCCTGAGCTGTACGCTGTCGACGCGCAACCCTCCCGCTCCCTCACGCAGCGGCGAGGGTTTTTTCATGTCCGATCCCCCCAGCAGACGTGACGAGGCAGGCCCGATGACCAGCGCACGACCACGGCCCACCCCGGTGCCCGGCCCTCCCAAACCGAGCCCGCCGCCGAACCAGCTGACCCGTTCCGCGCACGCCGTGCCGGTCGTGCCGGTCGCCGAGTCGGTCGCCGCGCCGGTCGTGCCGGTCGCCGTCACCGGCGCGCAGGCCCTCGTCCGTGCGCTCGAGGCCGTCGGGTGCGAGGTCGTGTTCGGCATCCCGGGGGGCGCGATCCTGCCCGCCTACGACCCGCTGCTGGACTCCGAGAAGCTGCGCCACGTGCTGGTGCGCCACGAGCAGGGTGCGGGGCACGCCGCCACCGGGTACGCCGCGGCCACTGGCAAGGTCGGCGTCTGCATGGTCACCTCCGGACCGGGCGCGACCAACCTGGTGACAGCGATCGCCGACGCCTACATGGACTCGGTGCCGGTGGTGGCGGTCACCGGGCAGGTGTCCCGGCCGCAGATCGGCAGCGACGGCTTCCAGGAGGCGGACATCTGCGGCATCACGATACCGATCACCAAACACAACTTCCTCGTCACCGAGCCAGCCGACATCGCCCGCACGATCGCCGAGGCGTTTTACCTCGCGGCCAGCGGGCGCCCCGGGCCGGTGCTGGTCGACCTCCCCAAGGACGTGCTGCAGGCGCAGACGACGTTCTCCTGGCCTCCCGAGATCAAGCTGCCCGGCTACCGGCCGACGACCCGGCCGCACGGCAAGCAGATCCGGGAGGCCGCGCGCCTGCTGGCCACAGCGCTGCGCCCGGTGCTCTACGTCGGCGGCGGGGTCATCAAGGCCAACGCCGCGCCCGAGCTGATGGAGCTGGCCGAGCTGACCGGTGCCCCCGTCGTCACCACGCTGATGGCCCGCGGTGCCTTTCCGGACAGCCACCGCCAGCACCTGGGAATGCCCGGCATGCACGGCACCGTCGCCGCGGTGGCGGCGATGCAGAAGGCCGACCTGCTGGTGGCGTTGGGCGCCCGGTTCGACGACCGGGTCACCGGCAAGCTGGCGACGTTCGCGCCCGGCGCGCAGATCGTGCACGCCGACGTCGACCCCGCCGAGATCTCCAAGAACCGCAAGGCCGACGTGCCGATCGTCGGGGACTGCAAGGAGATCATCGGTGAGCTGTCGGCGGCGGTGCGGGCGGAGTTCGACGAGGGCGACCGGGCCGACTTGGAGCCGTGGTGGTCGCAGCTCAACGGCTGGCGCGCGACGTTCCCGCTCGGCTACGAGTGGCCTACCGACGGCACGCTGTCCCCGGAATACGTCATCGAGCGGATCGGCCTGCTCGTCGGTCCGGAGGGAATCTACGTGGCGGGTGTCGGGCAGCACCAGATGTGGGCGGCCCAGTTCATCCGATACGAGCACCCGCGCACCTGGCTCAACTCCGGCGGCCTCGGCACGATGGGTTACGCGGTGCCGGCGGCGATGGGGGCGAAGATGGGCGTGCCGGACGCGGCAGTGTGGGCCATCGACGGCGACGGCTGCTTCCAGATGACCAACCAGGAACTCGCGACCTGCGCCATCGAGGGAATCCCGATCAAGGTGGCTGTGATCAACAACGGCAACCTGGGCATGGTCCGGCAGTGGCAGAACCTCTTCTACTCCGAGCGCTACTCGCAGACCGACCTCGGCACTCATCAGCACCGCATTCCGGACTTCGTCCTGCTCGCCGAGGCACTGGGCTGCGTCGGACTGCGCTGTGAGGACCGCGCCGACGTGGACAAGGTCATCACGCAGGCGATGGAGATCGACGATCGCCCGGTGGTCGTCGATTTTGTCGTCGGGGCAGACGCCCAGGTGTGGCCGATGGTCGCGGCCGGCAGGAGCAACGACGAGATCATGGCTGCCCGGGGGATCCGCCCACTCTTCGAGCAGGACGAGGTGCCCTCCCCATGACGATGCACACCTTGTCCGTGCTGGTCGAGAACAAGCCCGGGGTGCTCGCCCGGGTGTCGGGTCTGTTCAGCCGCCGCGGGTTCAACATCCACTCACTGGCGGTCGGGCCGACCGAGCACGCCGAGATCTCCCGCATGACCATCGTGGTGGCCGTCGACGACCTGCCGCTGGAGCAGGTCACCAAACAGCTCAACAAGCTGGTGAACGTCATCAAGATCGTCGAGCTGGAGCCCGTCCAGTCGGTGCAGCGCGAGCTGCTGCTGGTCAAGGTGCGCGCGGACGCCACAGTGCGCAGCCAGGTCCTGGAGACCGCGGCGCTGTTCCGGGCCAGGGTGGTCGACGTGTCGCCGGAGGCAGTGACCGTCGAGGCCACCGGCACCGCCGACAAGCTGGCCGCACTGCTTCGGATGCTGGAGCCCTACGGTGTCCGCGAGATGGTGCAGTCCGGCATGGTCGCCCTTGGCCGCGGTCCCCGCTCGATCACCGCCACGGCGACCCGCTAGACCCGCCCGAAACCCCCGCTCAGAAGGGAACCCCGCCACAGATGTCCGCTGAGATCTTCTCCAACGACGACGCCGACCTGTCGATCATCCAGGGTCGCAGGGTCGCCGTCATCGGGTACGGCAGCCAGGGCCACGCGCACGCGCTGAACCTGCGCGACTCCGGCGTGGACGTGCGCGTCGGGCTTCCCGAGACCTCGCGCTCCCGCGCAAGGGCCGCCGACCAGGGGCTGCGGGTCCTCACCCCTTCCGAGGCTTCCGCCGAAGCTGACCTGATCATGGTGCTGGCACCGGACACCGCCCAGCGTCACATCTACGCCACCGACATCGCGCCGAACCTGCGGTCCGGGGACGCGCTGTTCTTCGGCCACGGCCTCAACATCCGGTTCCGCCTCATCGAGCCGCCGAGCGAGGTCGACGTCGCCATGGTCGCCCCGAAGGGGCCGGGACACCTGGTGCGCCGGCAGTTCGTCGACGGCAAGGGTGTGCCCTGCCTGATCGCCGTGGAACAGGACGCCTCCGGCGGCACGGCGGCGCTGGCCCTGTCCTACGCCAAGGGCATCGGCGGCACCCGGGCCGGCGTGATCAAGACTACGTTCACCGAGGAGACCGAGACCGACCTGTTCGGCGAGCAGGCCGTGCTCTGCGGGGGCACCTCGGCCCTGGTGCAGGCCGGATTCGAAACCCTCGTCGAGGCCGGCTACCAGCCGGAGATCGCCTACTTCGAGTGCCTGCACGAGCTCAAGCTCATCATCGACCTCATGTACGAGGGCGGCATCGCCGCCCAGCGCTACTCCTGCAGTGACACCGCCGAGTACGGCGACCTCACCCGTGGCCCTCGGATCATCAACGGTGCCGTCAAGGAGGAGATGCGCAGGATCCTCGCCGAGATCCGGGACGGGAGCTTCGCCCGGGAGTGGATCGCCGAGGACGATGCCGGCCGGCCGAACTTCACCAAGCTGCGCGAGGAGGGCAAGCAGCACCAGATCGAGCAGGTCGGCGCCAAGCTCCGCTCGCTCATGCCCTGGATCGCCAAGCCCGTGCAGTCCGAGCAGGGTTAGCCAGTTCGAGCCCAGTGCGAGAGGCGACGCCGCCGGGGCTATTCGCGCCCTGGGCGGCTGCCGACGACCTCGAGGTGCTGACCCCGGTACCGCCAACGCAGACGCCACGGCTGCAGGGCCGATTCGACCTTGACCTGGAGATCCATCTTGGACCGGCCCGCGGCGCGATCGGTGAAGTGGATGGGTATCTCCACTATACGGCAGCCGCCGCGCCGGGCAAGGAAATTCATCTCGACCTGGAACGCATAACCGTTGGATTGCACACGTGCGAGGTCGAGGCGCCGAAGCTCATGCGCGCTCCACAGTTTGAAGCCGGCTGTGGCGTCATGGATGTCCAGGCCGAGAACGCGGTTGGCGTACCAGTTCGCGAACGCCGACAAGGATCTGCGATTGATACCCCAGGAGCTGTCGACGCTGCCGCCGGGGACGTAGCGGGAGCCGATCACGAGATCCGCGCTCGTCCGCAACGCGGCGCTCAACAAGGTGGGGACCGCCGCTACCGGATGGGAGCCGTCCGCGTCCATCTGCACGATCCACTCCGGTTCGCCGAGCGCGGCAGCGAATGGGTTCGCGTAGCCGTTGAGTGCCGCGGTGAACCCTGCCACGTACGCACGACCCAAACCATCCTTCATGGTGCGGTGGAGGACGGAGACGCGCTCGTGAGCCTTGGCCAGCTCGTCAGCGAGCTCGCCGGTGCCATCCGGTGAAGCGTCATCGACGACCAGGACCCGTAGCGCCGTCAGCGGTAACCCGATCAAAGCGTCCACGAGCTGCGGTAGGTTGTCCGCTTCGTTGTACGTGGGCACCACCACCGTCAGTCGGGTGTCCCGATGGTCGCCGCAGCGCTCAACGGGCTCGATCACGTGGTACTCCTTCGACAGTCGATGTCCGGGTGGACACTCCCGCCCAGAACCTAATCCCCGCACCCTGACGGGCTCCGCCGCGTCCCTGACAGGTACGTCGGCGCCGAGGACGACGATCTCTGGCGGTGGCTGGCGGTGCCGGGGCGAGCTTGAGAATTCATTCACAAGCACCGGGTAGACTGGGAGCGTCCCATCCCCGATGTCCCTGGAGCGCGAGCCCGTGACCAGCACCGCCCGTCCCGTCGTCCTCATCGCAGAGAAGCTCGCCCCCGCCGCGCTCGACGTGTTCGGTGGCGAGGTCGAGACCCGTTCGGTCGACGGCAGCGATCGCTCCGCCCTGCTGGCCGCGGTCGCCGGAGCCGACGCGCTGCTGGTGCGCTCGGCGACCAGGGTGGATGCCGAGGTGCTGGACTCCGCCACCCGGCTCAAGGTGGTCGCCCGGGCCGGCGTCGGCCTGGACAACGTCGACGTGCCCGCAGCCACCGCGCGCGGTGTGATGGTGGTCAACGCGCCGAGGTCCAACATCGTCTCGGCGGCCGAACACGCGGTGGCGCTGCTGCTGGCGGTGGCCCGCCGGATCCCGGCCGCGGACGCCAGCCTGCGCGCCGGGGAATGGAAGCGCAGCGCCTTCGGCGGTGTCGAGCTCGACGGCAAGACGGTCGGCGTCGTCGGCCTCGGCAAGGTCGGGCAGCTCTTCGCCCAGCGGATGGCCGCGTTCGGAACCACCGTCATCGCCTACGACCCTTACGTCGCCCCGGCCCGGGCGGCGCAGCTCGGCATCGAGCTCGTCGAGCTCGACGAGCTGCTCACCCGCGCGGACGCGATCTCGATCCACCTGCCCAAGACCCCGCAGACCCTCGGCATCGTCGGCAAGGAGGCGCTGGCCAGGACGAAGCGTGGCGTGCTCGTCGTCAATGCGGCCCGTGGCGGCCTCGTCGACGAGGAGGCGCTCGCCGAGGCGGTGCGCAGCGGGCAGGTCGGCGGCGCAGGCATCGACGTCTTCGCCTCGGAGCCCACGACCGCCAGCCCGCTGTTCGAGCTGCCCGAGATCGTGGTCACCCCGCACCTGGGCGCCTCCACCGCCGAGGCGCAGGACCGGGCCGGCGCCGACGTGGCCCGCTCGGTGCTGCTCGCGCTGCGCGGCGAGTTCGTGCCGGATGCGGTGAACGTGCAGGCCGGCGGCGTCGTCGGCGAGGAAGTGCGCCCCTATCTGCCGCTGACCCGCAAGCTCGGCACGGTGCTCGCCGTGCTCGCCCGCAGGTTGCCGAGCACCGTGACCGTGGAGGCGCGCGGCGAGATCGCCATGGACGACGTCTCGGTGCTGCCGCTGGCCGCGCTGCGGGGAGTCTTCGGCGGGGTCGTCGAGGACCAGGTGACCTTCGTCAACGCCCCGGTGCTGGCCGCCGAGCGTGGGGTGGCCGTCGAGGTCACCACGGCGCCAGAGAGCGAGAATCACCGCAGCCTGGTCGTGCTGCGCGCGGCTTTCGCCGACGGCGACGCGCTGTCCGTGTCGGGTACGCTGACCGGGCGCAACCAGGTCGAGAAGCTGGTCGAGGTGAACGGCCGGCACTTCGACCTGCGTGCCGAGGGCCACATGCTGCTGTTGGAGTACGTCGACCGCCCGGGTGTCATGGGGACGGTCGGAACCCTGCTCGGCGAGGCCGGCGTCAACATCGAGGCCGCCCAGCTCTCGCAGACCACCGACGGTGACGACGCGATCATGCTGCTGCGGGTGGACCGTCGGGTGGACCCCGGCATCCTCGTTCCCATCGGCGCCGCGGTTGGTGCCCGGACGGTGCGGGCGGTCTCCTTCGACTAGGTTTCACCCGTCCGGAGCAGCGAAGCCCTCGCGCGGCCGGGAGTGACCCATAGGGCTACCACCTAACGGGTCGTCTCGGCACGCCGTCGAAAGCTGCAGCGAGTAGCCTTCGGGATTCGTCGGGCCCAATAAAGAAGATCAAGAGGTGACGATGCGGCTCGCGGTGATCCCCGGAGACGGGATCGGTCCTGAGGTGATCGGCGAGGCGCTCAAGGTACTCGCTGAGGTGGCTCCAGGAGCGGAGACCAGCACGTACGACCTCGGCGCCGCGCGGTGGCATGCCACCGGCGAGCTGCTGCCGGAGTCGGTGCTGTCCGAGTTGCGGGGTTACGACGCGATCCTGCTGGGCGCGGTGGGCGACCCCTCGGTTCCCAGCGGCATCCTCGAGCGGGGTCTGCTGCTACGACTGCGCTTCGAGCTCGACCACCACGTCAACCTGCGTCCGGCCCGGCTCTATCCAGGCGTGCGTGGTCCGCTGGCAGCCGCGCCCGAGATCGACATGGTCGTCGTCCGGGAGGGGACCGAGGGGCCGTACGTGGGAAACGGCGGCCTGCTGCGCAAGGACACCCCGCAGGAGATCGCCACCGAGGTCAGCATCAACACCGTCTTCGGCGTGGAGCGGGTCGTCCGGGACGCGTTCGCACGCGCCGAGAAGCGCCCCCGCCGTCACCTCACCCTGGTGCACAAGACCAACGTGCTCACTCACGCCGGTTCGCTCTGGTCGCGCGTAGTCGAAGAGGTGTCGCTGGAGCACCCTGACGTGTCCGTGGACTACCAGCACGTCGACGCCGCGACGATCCACCTGGTGACCGACCCGTCCAGGTTCGACGTCGTGGTCACCGACAACCTCTTCGGTGACATCCTCACCGACCTCGCCGCCGCGGTGACCGGGGGCATCGGGCTGGCCGCCAGCGGCAACCTCGACGTCAGCCGTCGCAACCCGAGCATGTTCGAGCCGGTGCACGGCAGCGCCCCGGACATCGCCGGCAAGGGCATGGCCGACCCGACCGCGGCCGTGCTGTCGGTCGCGCTGCTGCTCGACCACGTCGGCGAGCACGAGGCCGCGCGGCGCGTGGAGGCCGCGGTCGCGTTCGACCTTGCCACCCGCGACCACTCCTCGCCGGGCGGCACCGCGGCCATCGGCGACCGGCTCGCGGCGTTGGTGTCGTCGAGCGTCCGGACGCGCTAGCTCCAGCTCCTCCCGATCGCTGGGACTGCTCCCAGCATGTGGACGCAGGGTGACAGTCGTGGCCAGGGGTGCGAGACTTCGATCGTGCTCTGCCATGCGATCATTATCGGTGGGCGCGTCGGGTAGCGGCTCCACCTACCGGCGCGCAGACCTTCCGCATCCCTTGCGGGGGGTCTTTTTGTTTGCCCGACGACTTGAGGAGAACGCCCGATGGCCCGCACCGCCCCGGCCGGAACGCCGCTCGGCGACGCCTTCCACCTGTACGACACGACCCTGCGCGACGGCGCCCAGCGGGAGGGCGTGAGCTACTCGGTGGCCGACAAGCTGCTGGTCGCGCGCACGCTGGACGAGCTGGGCGTCGGTTTCATCGAAGGTGGGTGGCCCGGTGCCCTGCCCAAGGACACCGAGTTCTTCGCCCGCGCGGCCGCCGGCGAGCTGGAGCTGGCGCACGCGGCGCTCGTCGCGTTCGGTTCCACCCGTCGACCCGGCACGACGGCCGCCGCGGACCCGCAGGTGCGGGCGCTGCTCGACTCGGCGGCCCCGGTCGTGACCCTGGTCGCCAAGTCCGACCGGCGCCACGTCGAGCGCGCGTTGCGCACCACCGTCGAGGAGAACCTGGCGATGGTCACCGACACCGTCGCCCTGCTCGTCGCGGAGGGCCGCCGCGTGTTCCTCGACGCCGAGCACTTCTTCGACGGCTACGCCTTCGACCCCGACCACGGTCTGCGGGTGCTGGAGGCCGCCGTGCGCGTCGGCGCCGATGTCGTGGTGCTGTGCGACACCAACGGCGGGATGCTCCCACTGCGGCTCGCCGCGGTGGTCGCGGAGGTCAAGGAGCGCACCGGGTTCCGGCTGGGCATCCATTGCCAGGACGACACCGGTTGCGCGGTCGCCAACAGCGTCGCCGCGGTCCAGACGGGCGCCACGCACGTGCAGTGCACGGCCAACGGCTACGGCGAGCGGGCCGGCAACGCCGACCTGTTCGGCACCGTCGGCAACCTCGTCACCAAGCTCGGCATGCCGGTGCTGCCCGAGGGCTGCCTGGCCGAGCTGACCAGGACCAGCCACGCACTGGCCGAGATCGCCAACATCGCACCCGACTCCCACCAGGCCTACGTCGGGTCGTCGGCCTTCGCCCACAAGGCGGGGCTGCACGCGAGCGCGATCAAGGTCGACCCGGAGCTGTACAACCACCTGAACCCCGCGGTGGTCGGCAACTCCCAGCGCGTGCTGGTCACCGAGATGGCCGGCCGGGCGAGCATCGAGCTCAAGGGAGCCGAGCTCGGGCTCGACCTGGCCGGCCGGACCGGCGCGGTGAGCCGCGTCGTGGAGCAGGTCAAGGACCTGGAGGCGCGGGGGTGGTCATTCGAGGCCGCGGACGCCTCCTTCGAGCTGTTGCTGCGCTCGGAGCTGGACGGCCTGGCTGCGCCCCACCCATTCGAGCTGGAGTCCTACCGGGTGATCGTCGAGCATTGCCCGAACGGGACGGTGGTGGCCGAGGCGACCGTGAAGGTGCTCGTCGGCGACTGGCGCACGATCGCCACAGCGGAGGGCAACGGGCCGGTCAACGCGCTGGACGCGGCGTTGCGGCAGGCGTTGCGCGCCTATCACCCCTGGCTCGACGTCGTCGAGCTGGCCGACTACAAGGTACGCATCCTCGACGGCGGACACGGCACGGACGCGGTGACCCGGGTGCTGGTGAACACCGCCGACCCCGCCGGGACGTGGACCACCGTGGGCGTGCACGGCAACGTCGTCGAGGCCTCGTGGCTGGCGCTGGTCGACGCTCTGGCCTACGCCGCGCTGCGCCACCGGGAACCGCTGCGCGAGCCGGACTATGCCGTGCGCTGAACCGGACACCAGACGGCTGTGACCTGAGCCTGCCCGGGGCGGGTGATGTTACCCCGGGCAGGGTACGCCCTGCGGTTAGGCCGACGATTCCCGGGTATGCGAGCCGTGGGCGAGATTGCCGACGGGCTGCGAGGCTGGCCCGCGGTCCCGCCACCACCACGACCTACCTTGAGTGGAGGTGAGCGAGGTGGCGCTGTGGTGGTTCGCCAACGCGATGCTGTTCGCCGTCGTCATCCCGGCGGTCGTCGTGGTCGCGCAGCGGCTGGTCCGACGAGCCCAGGCCGCCAAGCGGTCGGTGGACGACATCGTCACGCACAGCGGTGGGCTCATCGCAGGCGCCGAAGGCCTGGGGGTGCTGGACGGCACTCGGCAGCGGGTGAGAGCCCTCCGCGGGTCGGTCGCCGAACTTGCCGACGTGATGGGCAAGCCGCCCGCTCCGTGGCTGCCCGCTCCCGCCCGTCCGCCGTGGGT
>JAVKSM010000003.1:0-5637 GCA_039583705.1 Pseudonocardiaceae bacterium | reverse complement strand
GTGAGCGGCGCGCTCGGCACCGTCCTCACCGGGATCCAGGCGGTCACCCGGGAAGCGGAGCCGCTCGAACCCACGGTGGGGGAGATCCGCCACGACGTCACGGCTATCGCCGAAAGGTTGCGCGAGGCTGGTGTCGGCACCGTTCACGGGCAAAGCGCACAGGAACGAGGCAGACATGCCTGAGCCGCCACTGACCGCGTGGTACGTCGGATACATCGTGACCGCGGTGGTCGTCCTCCTGGTCGTGGCCCTCGTCGCGGTGATCCTGATGTTCGCCCGCCGGAGCGGCTCCGGGGCACTGCGGATCACCGAGGCGTTGGATGACCTCCGCCTGCGGACCGCGTCGCTGCAGCAGGTGGGCGCGCTCGCCGGTGGGCTGGACGAGGCCGCGGAGGCGCTGGCCCGGATCCGAGCACAGCGGGGGGCACGGTGACGCTCGCGCTCGCTTCGGACTACGTGGACTTCTGGTGGCTGTCGATCGGGTTGGGTTTCGCCATCCTCGGCGTGGTCGTCATCCTGCTGTCGTTGCTGGTCAGCCTGGTCAAGGACATCGACCGCAACGTCAAGGAGCTGGGGACGGTCGCGGATGCGGTCGGCGCCAATACGGCGGCCATCGCCGGGCTGGACGACGTGGCCGCCGCCGCCGGACGGCTCCGCGCGAACGTCGAGTCCTAGGCCGACAGGCCACCCGGCCTGGCCAGACAGCCCAGGCCATACGGCTTGAGGGAGGAGAAGCGCGATGACGTTACGGCTGGCGCTCACCGTGCTCGTCGTGTTCCTGGTGGTCGCCTCGCTGGCGCTCTTCCTCATCCGGATCACGGTGCTGCTCGACGGCATCGCCGCCGTCCTGAGGCGGGTGAGTGCCCTCGCGCGCGACGCCGAGACGCAGACCACCCGTGTCGACCCCGCCGCACGGCGGCTGAACGCCGAGTTGGACCGTGTCGTCACCGGCGTGGAGCACGAGCTGCAACGCGCCCGGCGCCGAGCGGTCGGAGCGGGTGATGCGCAGGCACCGGACCCGGTGGCTGCTCGCGCTCACCGCGGTCGCGCTCGGCACGGCCGTGGTGGCGACGCTCGGCCTCACGGTCCTCGGATGGGGCGGGCGGGGCGGATCGGAGCAGGCGGCGCCGGTGGCCAGCCAAGGCCCTGTCTTCGTGCGCTACCAGGATCCGCAGGGCCGGTTCGCCATCTCCTACCCGCAGAGCTGGCAGCGCCTACCATCCTCGGATCCGCAGGTGGCCCTGGTGCTCCGCGCCGGTCCCGCCTCGCAGGACTCCGTTCTGGTCCGGATCGTGCAACTGGCAAAGCCTGTCGACCTTGCACACCTCGACGGCGCCCACCAGGTGACCGACGCCCTGGTGAGGGGCAGCGACGTGCGGGTGCTGGTCGAACGGCCGATCACGCTGAACGGGATGCCGGGCTTCTACTACCTGTACACTTTCGGCCAACCCGGCAGCGGCCGGTTCGGCATCCACGCCCATTACTTCCTCTTCGCCAGCCCGACCACCTTGGACGTGCTGGTCTGCCAGGCGCTCCCGGACACCGACTTCGTCACCCTCGCACCCTTGTTCGACCAGGTCGCCCAGAGTTACCAGGCGCTGCCGGCCGCGGCGCCGAACCCAGGACCGAGCGGGTGACCCGGCAACCCTGGCAGGAGAAGGGGCCGGGAGGTCGGGACACCCGGAGTGGCACATGGGCTGGGTCGTGGACATGTCAGCATCCTGGGCCGCTGACGAGCAGGGCGTGGCAGATCGACGTCGCCTGGTGGTCGACGTCGTTCACCTCGGCCAGGATGTTCTCCAGGTCGCCGTCCAGGCCATGGGACAGCGTGATGACCGTGTCGACGTTGCGGTCGATGTTCTGGACGCCGAACGGCATCGGTCCGTCGTTGATCATCTGCGCGACCGGCAGCAGCGCCGCGAAGCTGTGGTTGATGCCGGTGGCGTTGCCCTGGATGGACCCCGCGTCGCCCTCGATGCTCCGCACCGTGGCGAGCACCTGGGCCACGGTGGCGTTGATGTGCTCGGCGGCCGTGGTGGCGTCACGCACCCCGTGATCGACGTCGCCCGCCGTCGCCTGGATGTGCTGCGCCTGGGCGTTGATGTCGGTCACCGTCGCCTCGACCTGGTTGGCCTGCCGAGGCAGCGGCTGGGTCTGCTGCCGGATCTGGTTGGTGAGGCTGACGGTGCGGTCCAGCCGCTGGACCTGCGTGGTGTTCCGCGCGATGGCCCGTGCCTGGGTGTTGACCGCCGCGAGGTTGTCGGTGATGTGCATCGCGCCGAACCAGGTGCGGGTCAGCTCGATGATGGCGACCAGCACGAACGCGACCACGAGCACCAGGTTGAGGTAGACCAGGCCGCGGCTGCGGTCCGGCGAGTGCAGCACGTCCCGCATCCGCTTCAGCATGGGGTCACCAACCCCGGCCTCGGCGGGAGCAGCCCGAGCACCTGCGGGACCAGGGCCTGGCAGGTGCTCTTCAGGTGCCGGTTGACGTTGGTCAGGCTGCTGAGGATGTTGCCGGCGTCCTGCTCGGCCGGGGTGAGCACGCCGTTGGCGAGAGCGACGCGCATGTAGATGCCCGCGGCACCGGCGGTGACCGGCAGGTTGTCCAGGTCGTTGGGAGACCGGTCGACGGTCACGAGCGTCTGGTTGATCTTTCCGGCGGTGCCCTGGACCGAGCTCAGCACCGATTCGGTGTCCTTCAGCGACCCGCTGGTGGTGCGCAGCGAGCTGTCGATCGTGCCGAGCGCGCCGTTGGTCGAGGTCAGTGACCCGGTCGTGGTGTGCAACACGTTCGCGGTGTCGGCCAATGAGCCTCGGGTGACGGTCAGGCTGCTGTTCACCGAGCCCAGCGACCCGTTGACCTGGTCGACCCGGTGGGGGATGTTCTTCAGGTTGTCGTTGATGGCGGCCAGATGACTGTTCACCGTGTTGACCTGCCCGGGCAGGAGCGACACGTTGCCCCGCACCGCGGCGACCTGCCGGTCGGCGACGGCGACGTTCGCGTTCACGTTGTGCAGGGCGATCGCGATGATGATCAGGAAGGCGACGACCGTGAGCGTGGCCGCGGTGAGCAGCGCGATCCAGACGTAGAGCCAGCGGCTGACGTAGGAGACCTTGTCCTCGGTCTCCTTGACGCGCGCCGGCGGGACCGACAGCGGATATGCCTCACTTGCCATTGCCTGCTCCCGTCTGCTGGTACTGCTGGCAGAACGCCCCACCCTGGTAGGCGGGCTTCAGGATGCTGATCTCCTGGTCGATGCAGGCCGCCTCCTTGCGGGTGAGCAGCCCTGCGGAGACGAGGTTCTGGGTGTCGGCGTGGATCCGGTTGACGATCGCGATGGTGCCGTCGAGGTTCAGGTTGATCTGCTGGACGTCGTTGTTGATCCGGCCGGAGACGTCGAGGATCGCCGCTGCCAGGCTGTTGATGTGGCCGGACGTGGCGTTGATGTCCCCGGCGGTCCCGTTGATCGCGCCCGAGGTGCCGAGGATGCTCGTCGCGTGGTTCTCGATGCCCGCCGCCGCGGAGTTGATGTCGCGCACCGAGCCGTTGATCGACTGTGCGGAGCCGTTGACGGAACCGACGTTGGAGTTGATGCTGTCCGCCATGTCGACGGTTCTGCTCAGCTCCCCGTTCAGCGGCTGAGCCGACTGCAGGATCGACGCTGCCAACCCGTTGGTACGGTCGAGCAGGTGGATCGCGTCGGTGTCCTCGTTGATGCCACGGGTGTTGGTGGCGACGTCCTTGGCGTGGCCGGCGACGCTCTGGGCCTCCGAGGCGACCTGGTTGAGCAGGCCGGCGGCCACGACGAGCGCCGCGATGATCACTACGACCAGCAGGACGTCACCGGTGAGACGCAACCGCGGCCGCTTGACGGCTGCCATGGGGCGCTCCTCTCGGTTCCCGCCGGCTCAGCCGGCAATTGGGTGTCGGCAGCGGAGCCCACCGCCCCGCTGACCATGATCTGAGGGACGCCTTCCCGCACCCCCGTGGCGCAAACATGACGCGGTGGGAGCGGCCACCACCGAGCGCAACGGAGGTCTCGGGCTCGCAAACAGCGCTTTCCTGCGCTTCCCAGCCGCCGACGGGATCCGGGTGGGGGATGCGCGGGTAGGTTTCGGGCTCGTGGCCGGCCGACCCGACCAGGACCTGGACGCGACGCGCGCCTTCTTCGCCCTGCGGGCCGCAGGGTGGGAGGAGCGGTTCCCCGACGACGAGCCCAGGTATCGGGCCGCCGTCGCCGACCTGGATCCGCCGCCAGGCGGCACGGTGCTCGACATCGCCTCGGGCACCGGACGGGTGCTGCCCCTGCTCCGGTCGGCCGTCGGCTCAGCCGGCCATGTCCTGGCTGTCGACATCACTCCCGAGATGCTCGGTGCCGCCCGGGCCAAGGGCCGTGACCGGGTCGCGGCCCTGCTGCTCGCCGACGGGCTGCGCCTGCCACTGGCCGCGGCGGCGGTCGACGCGGTCTTCGCGGCCGGCTACCTCCCGCACGTGCCCACCCTCGCCCCGGCGCTCGTCGAGCTGGCGCGCGTCACCCGCCCGAGCGGGCGTCTGGCCGTCTTCCATCCCGTGAGCCGAGCCGCGCTCGCCGCACGCCAGGGCCGTGACCTGGCCCTGGACGACCCGCTCGATCCCGGGCTGCTCACCGTGGCGCTGGCAGCCAGCGGTTGGCGTCCCCGGTCGTTCGACGACGGCCCTGACCGCTACCTTGCTCTCGCCGTCCGGCAGTGATCCACGAGACGGGGCCACGACCTCACCGGCCGAGTTCGCTGGGTGCCCGGGCGGAATCCGCCTACTCCCATGTCAAGTCGAACCCCAGAAGCTTTCGGTACCGCTCCAGGAGCTCCTCGTCGCTCAACTCGGACGGCGGCGTGCGGAGCCCCTCGGGCTCGGGGCCGTAGACCTCCGCGGCCACCTCGAGTTCCTGCTCCAGCTCCCATCCCGCCGGCGCCTTCCGGTACTCCTCGAGCGAGTCGTCGCTCATGATCCTCCTCCCCGAAACCACGTTGACGGCCACGCCGCCGGGCGGCGGGAACGTCACGTTCACCCGGCGAGACCGCGCGAGCACGCTGTTCCCATGGTGCCACCGGGCCGCCCGCCACCTTCTGGCGCTGACCGAGCCGCCGCTGCGAGGATCACGCCATGGTTTCACCTGTCGTCTCACCTGTGCCGTCGCCCGCCGCGCCCACCGCGCCCACCGCGCCCGCCTCGGGCGCAGTGCCCCACCGGCTGTCCCGGCGCTCGACGGTCGGAGCGGTCCTGGCGGCCTACGTCGCGGAGCAGGTCGAGGCGATCGCCGCCCTGGAGTCGGAGATTCGCGCGGAGGAACCGGACGCCGTTCACCGGCTGCGGGTGGCGATCAGGCGGCTGCGGTCGGCGTTCGCCACCTTCCGTCCGGTGCTCGACCGGCAGCGGATCCGGGAGGTCGCCGCGGACCTCAAGTGGTTGGGCGGCGTCCTTGGCCACGCCCGTGACCAGGAGGTGCTGCAGGCTCGTGTCGAAGCCCGCCTCGCGGACACCGAGCCGGAGCAGGTGTTGGGTCCGGTGGCGATCCGGCTCACCGAACGGTTCGCCCGGGATCACTCCGACGCGCGGACGGGCTACCTCGAAGCGCTCGAAAGCTCCCGCTACCA
>JAVKSM010000002.1:0-63176 GCA_039583705.1 Pseudonocardiaceae bacterium | reverse complement strand
ACGCAAGGGTACCCGTTCGGGTTACCGTCGACGGGCTGTTGGTCATCATGGGGGTAGTGGGATCATGTTGTGCGTTTTCTGTGGTGCGCGGGGGGTGACGGCGGTGGACGAGCTCCGCAACGCGGGGCGAGTAGCTCATCGGGGCCGCGCGTGGCAGCAGGCGGTGCAGGCTCTGCGTGCCGCCGACGCCGCCGGTGGGCTCGGTCCCGAGGATCTCGCGATGCTGGCGGAGGCGGCTTTTCTCAGTGGTGATCCGGCGGGTTGTGTGGGGGCGTATGAGCGGGCGTTTCACGCGCATGTGGGGGAGGGTGCGGCGCGTGCGGCGGCTCGCGCGGCGTTCTGGATCGGTCTGACACTTGCCGGGAGGGGCGCACCGGCGGCGGCGGGTGGTTGGCTGGGTCGTGCGGCGCGGCTGCTGCAGCAGTCCGGGGAGGATGACTGCGCTGAGCGGGGGTATCTGCTTCTGCCGGTGGCCCGTGCGCACTATGCGGCCGGCCGCTACCAGGACACGTTCGAGGTGGCGCGGTCGGTCGAGGAGATCGGTCGACGGCATGACGAGGGTGACCTCGTTGCCTTTGCTCGGCACAGTCAGGGCCGCGCGCTGCTGCGTTTGGAGCGGCTCCACGACGGGCTTGCGTTGCTCGACGAGGTTTTCGTCGAGGTGCTTCCGGCGGGGTTGAGGTCGCCGGTGTTGACGGGGAACGTGGCGTGCAGCGTTGTCGACGGGTGCCAGGAGGTCGGTGCGTTCGATCGGGCCGCGGAATGGACGGCGGCGCTGTCGGCTTGGTGTGACGAGCAGCCGGAGCTGGTGCCGTTCAGCGGGCAGTGCCTGGTCCACCGGGCGGAGGTGCTGCTCCGGCGCGGGCATTGGCACGATTCCTTGCTGGAGGCCCGCTCGGCCGCGCGGTGCGCCGAGCGGGACGGGCACGCCGCCGCCGCGGCGGCGGCGGCTTACCAGCAGGGTGAGGCGCTGCAGCGGTTGGGCCGGACCGACGAGGCCGAGCGGGCATACCTCACCGCGCAGCGGGATGGCCACGACCCGATGCCCGGCCTCGCCCGATTGCACCTGCAGCAGCACCGTGGCCAGGTCGCGCTGGCGGCCCTGCGGCGCGCCGTAGCGGTGGCCGAGGATCCGCTGCGGCGAGCTCATCTGCTTCCCGCCGCTGTGGAGGTGTTCCTCGCGGCGGACGAGCCCGCCGAGGCCGCCGAGGCCGCCGAGGCCGCCCGGGAGCTGGCCGAGTTAGCGGCCCGCTGGCCCGCCCAGGGTTTGCGGGCCGCGGCGCGGCATGCCAGCGGTGCGGTTGCCCTCGCTGGCGGGGACGCCGCCGACGCCGGGGTCGCGCTGCGTGATGCCTGGGGTTGTTGGACGTCGCTGCAGGCGCCCTACGAGGCCGCGCAAGCTCGATTCCTGCTCGGACGCGCCTGCGCGGCGCTGGGAGACCAGGAGGCGGCCACCGCGCACCGGGCGGCGGCCGAGGCAGCTCTGGCGGCGTTGCGGAACACCACCGTCGAGCCAGGGACCGGAGCGCACCAGCGGATCGGCCTGCCGGGGGGGTTGAGTTCGCGGGAGGCGCAGGTGCTCGGGCTCGTCGCCACCGGCCGTACCAACCGTGCCATCGCGGCTCGTCTGGTTCTGAGTGAGCGCACGGTCGACCGGCACGTGAGCAACATCCTCAGCAAGCTCGGTGTGGCGACCCGGACCGCGGCGACCGCCTTCGCCTTCGACCACGGTCTGGCCTGAGGCTGCGCACAACGAGTTGGCCAAGGATCTAGGCATCTCCGACTCGTGCCTGCGGAACTGGATGACCCAGGCCGACGCCGACGAGGCTGGCAGCGAGACACGCCTGACGAGCGCGGAGAAGAAGGAACTGGCCAGCTCCGTCGCGATAGGCGCCGACTGGAGCGGTACAGGCCATAATTAGACATGGGACGGGCGCGGATGTTGCGATCGGCGTCGAGTGCTCGGTTCGTGCCGGCGACATGGCCTGGCCTGACCGTGGGTACAACTACCCATCGCCCCGCAGGCCTGCCAGCTGAGAATGGGTGTTCCTGCCGAGGCGTCACCACGCCTGCCGTGTCTAGTCTTCTCTCTACCAGGAGCAGATGAGAAGGCGCAGAAATGTGTACACGCTGTGCATCGGACATCGCGTCAGCGACGTCGCGCCGTGGCGGACCGCTTTCGACGCTACCCGATAGTCGATAAGCCATCGCGCGCGACGGTGCTCTACGCAGACGAACATGGGTTCTTGGGTGGGTACAAACCAATTTCGGCCTTAGTTAGGAAGAAGGTCACATGAATATCAGTCGATTGCGTTGGGTGGGCACGCGGTTGCGTCCCGGTTGGGTGGTGATGCTCCTCATCGTTATGTTCAGTGCTGCCATCACGGTGGGGAATGCCTCTCAAGCTCACGCCGACGACTGCAGGCGCACGGGTTTTGGAATTGTCTGCGTGCCCGGTCCCGCCCAGAATGAAACGGACTGCGGAATAGTGATGCACGCTGGGCCAATTTTGAACGAATACGTCGCCAGCGCAGGTTCTCGACACCCTACGTCCCAGTACTCTCCGCTCGGCTGCCCTGTTGACCTCCCGTACGTCGAGGACCACGGTGGTATGCAAGAGGATTTTGCGAATGGTGTCATTCTCTGGACCTCTGGCACGGGGGCCCACGCTCTGTGGGGTGAGTTCTTCTCCAAGTGGAGGGATAACGACACGGGAGGAAATTGGCAGGCCGGCTTCCCGACTAGTGACATCCATGACTCCACCACGGGGACGGGCCAGCTCGCCAACTTCCAAACCGCGGTCATCATTTCCCACCCTACACGGGGAACTCACATCGTCTACGGCGACGTTTTCGTCAAGTACCAGGCGGAAGGCCTCGAATCGGGGTGGCTAGGGTTTCCGTTGACAGATGTGGTGACCGTGGCTGACGGGAAGACAAAGTATGTCGAGTTCGAAAGATCGCAGATCTATTGGGACGCGAAAAGGGGGGCCTACACGCTGCAATACTCCCTGCACTTCGATCGGGATACCCTCAGTGTCGGCGATGGGGGAGGAGGGAATATGCATCTGACGGTGACGCCGGACGGGACCTACCACTTCTGGGGCCACTTCTACGGCTACGACAGCGTGCCAGCTGCCTCTTTCGTGCTTTCCAGCACTGCGTCAGAGATTGGCCTGGTATTCGCCTCGGATGGTTTTGGAGAAAATGGGGACTTCGATTTTTGGGGTCGCGATGAAATTATCGAGGACAATTATATCGATATCCAGGCACCGACTACTCTGATCACCTCAGCTACCTCGGAATCGGATGGCGGCTCAATCGGCCCCGGAATGTCGGCCTGTGCCAATTGGAGGAAATCTTGCTTCAAGGTTCTTACTCCACTTGATGGAAATCCTAATTTCAATTACTGATCCTGCCGAGTTGCAACTAATGGGCGCTTAGTCCAGGCCGTACAGCAACCAACATTGATTGGATCGTGAAGTCACATGGATATCAGGCGATTGCGTTGGGTGGGCACGCGGTTGCGTCCCGGTTGGGTGGTGATGCTCCTCATCGTTATGTTCAGTGCTGCCATCACGGTGGGGAATGCCTCTCAAGCTCACGCCGACGACTGCAGGCGCACGGGTTTTGGAATTGTCTGCGTGCCCGGTCCCGCCCAGAATGAAACGGACTGCGGAATAGTGATGCACGCTGGGCCAATTTTGAACGAATACGTCGCCAGCGCAGGTTCTCGACACCCTACGTCCCAGTACTCTCCGCTCGGCTGCCCTGTTGACCTCCCGTACGTCGAGGACCACGGTGGTATGCAAGAGGATTTTGCGAATGGTGTCATTCTCTGGACCTCTGGCACGGGGGCCCACGCTCTGTGGGGTGAGTTCTTCTCCAAGTGGAGGGATAACGACACGGGAGGAAATTGGCAGGCCGGCTTCCCGACTAGTGACATCCATGACTCCACCACGGGGACGGGCCAGCTCGCCATCTTCCAAAACGCGGTCATCGTTTCCCACCCTACACGGGGAACTCACATCGTCTACGGCGACACATTCATCAAGTACCAGGCGGAAGGCCTCGAATCGGGATGGCTGGGATTCCCGATATCGGACGTGACTCCGCACGCTCATAACTTCCCTACTACAACCAACTTTGAAGGCGGCTGGATTTACTCGACTCCAGGTGATACCTACACGCTGGTGCACATGCTCCAATACGATGTCAATGCGCTCACCTTCCCGGATGTAGGCCTTCATGGTGTCTCCGTTTCAGGAAACGAGCACTTGTCAGTTTTCCCAGACGGAACCTGGCGTCTTCGGATCCATCTACACAACGGCTCGGCACTTTATAGCTTCCGTGTATCCGTAGGCATGGTAATAGCCGCCCCCGCCCCGGGCGAGGGACATATCTTCACGGACGAGGAGATTCTCGTCGACAACTACGTTGACCTCGACATCGGTGGCAGGGACTACGGGCTCTACACTGACTACAGATACCTCCAGTCAGCCGTCGGTCTATCTCGCTGGGTAACAACAACCGACGGCGCCGGAAGCCTGTACGACGGAAACAATGGATTCGATACCATCTGCCGTAACTGGGGTACGACCTGTCGTCCGGTGTTTCAGCGGCTCTCCGTCGGTCCGTGATCGCGGCACGAGCCTCGCTGACCGCCCGAGCACGGGTCAGGACGCCCGGCCAGCGGCTCCGATCGTTGTCCTTCCGTTTCGGCTTTGGAGCGTCTCGGGCGTCACAGTGGCCGTCTGACCCGCCGGCTGGCGAGCAGAGCGCGAGTTGTCGCACCCGATGCAACTCGCTTCAGTCGCTACGTGATACAGCGGCTTACCACGTCGCGCCGGTAATCCGGCCGCGGCGGACTGAGACCGTCGGGGCAGCACAGTAGCGTTCTGGGGCATGGACCCCCGCAAGGCCGCCCTGTGCCAGGGCCTTCCTGCTCTGGTTCAACGAGCGCGCCGCACAGGCGCCCGGGGAGCGGTAACTGAGGAGGAGCTGCGCGCGGCGGTGCGCCGGTTGGTCGATGATGGGCTGCTCGGCGGGCCGCGGGTCGAGGAGGACGAGCTCCCGCTGCTGCTGCAGCTCACTGCGGCAGGCCCGTCGCTGTGTTGATGACGACGCTGGCGACGTCGAGCCCAGGCGCCAGCGGCGGCTCGTCGGGGCGGACCAGCGGGTGTACACCAACCGCTGTCGGCGGCCGATGCGCTGGCGGGTTCCTGCACGCGTGGGGGTGGCCGGCCAAGCCATCCCGCTGGAGGTGGAGGAACGCGCTGCCGCCTACCGCAGCCTGCTGGCTGGGCGGCGGATCCTGGTGGTGTTGGACAACGCCTCCTCGGTGGAGCAGATCCGCCCGCTGCTGCCCGGCACGGCGTCGAGCGTGGTGGTGGTGAGCAGCCGGAACTCGCTGGCGGGGTTGGTGGGCCGCCACGGCGCCCGCCGCCTGGACCTGGACCTGCTGCCGCACGCCGATGCGGTCGCCCTGCTGGCGCGCTGATCGGGGAGCGGGTGCGGGCCGAACCCGAGGCCGCCGCCACGCTCGCGCAGCTGTGCGCCCGGCTGCCGTTGGCGTTGCGGGTGGCCGCCGAGCTCGCCGCGTCCCGCCCGGCCACCAGCCTGGCCCACCTGGTGGGCGAGTTGGGTGATGAGCAGCGGCGGTTGGAGCTGCTGGATGTCGGCGGCGATGCGCGCACCGCGGTGCGCGGGGTGTTCTCCTGGTCTCAGCGCGCCGAACCAGCGTCGCGCTGTGCGCGCAGGCCCGGTTGATCTCAGTCCACAGTCTGGTCCACGAACTGGTGCACCTCGTTGCCTGGGAAGCCCAGTTTCGCGGGTACAGAGCCCGATGAATCCCATGGTGCCGGGTATGAGCATGGGGGCGTCGCCACTACGGATTAGAAGGTCTTGACGTAGGAGGAGACCCGATGCGAGGAGCGTGGACGTGGCGTAGCTTCCAGACCGGCGGGGTGCTTCGGAGTGGCCGCGATCGTTGTTGGGTCGAATCGTAGCTGGCCAGAGGTTCACCCATCGTGGCTGGCTGACTACGCCACCCTCATCTCCCGCCATGACTCCCAGGCGATCCGGGCGGCCTTCTGCTCGGCTTCCTTCTTGGTCCGCCCGTCACCGGTGCCGAGTCGCCGCCCGGCGACCAGGACCATTGCGGTGAACTCCTTGAGGTGGTCGGGGCCCTTCTCCACCACCCGGTACTCCGGCACGCCCAGGCCGGAGGCCGCGGTGAGCTCCTGCAGACTGGTCTTCCAGTCCAACCCGGCTCCCAGCCGCGGCGCGGCAAGCAACAGGTCGTCGAACAGCCGCCCGACGAGCTCGCGTACCACGTCGAGTCCGGACTGCTTGGCCAAGCGGGTATGTTAACGCAATGCCGCGTCGAGAAACACCGCGGCGTCGGGGTGAAGCTCCCCACGGCTGACGTAGGTGTCTTTGAGGAATTTTGCCTGGCCCATGAGGTCGGCCTTGACGCGGTCGGTCAAGCTCATCTCGTCGTCAAGGATGGTGGCGTAGGTGCGTCGCCAGGTGTGCGGGGTCATCCACTCCAGGCACACCTGCTCGCGGACCGCACGCACGCTGCGCCGGACGTTGGAGGGCCAGCGGTAAGTGGGTTGTCCGTCGCGGCCTGCGGCGGCGAACACCGGCCATTCCGGGTTCTCGTCGCCGTGCCACCGCACGCGCAACCGGGTGATGACGAACTCGGGGAGGGGGACAATGCGCAGCGCCGTGGCGGTCTTGCCGCCATGCACGACCAGACCCTTGCCCTTGACGGGGTAGACGTTCTGCCGCACTGCCACCACCGGCACCAAGCGCATGTCGTGCTCGCTGACGACGGGGATGCCCTTCAGGTTGAGGTCGAGCCAGCGCACCGCGCACAGCTCACCGATGCGCAGCCCGGAGCCGATGCCCAAGCGGATCAGGTCGGGTAGGTCGGCGCCGATAGCAACCTTGTCAGTGTCGATGAAGGCGAGCAGCCGGTGCCGCTCTTCGGCGGTCAACCCACGGGGCGGGGCCCTGCGGTGGCTCCTGGGGGACTCGATGCGCTCCAGCTCGCGGACCGGGTTGGCTGCGAGGGCTTGGTGGAGCACGGCCTGCTGCAGGACGCCGGCCACGATGGCGCGAATGGTGCGTCGGGTGTTCGCCGCATAGCGGACCACCTCGGAGGTTGAGCCGTCCTCGCGCTCGACAGCGCGTCGAGCGCGTTCCAGGCGGGTGAAGAAGGCATCGAGCTGGACGACGTCGCACTCGGCGAGGCGCAGCGCGCCGAGCTGGGGGAGCACGACGTGTTCAAGCCAGTGTCGGTAAGTGTCGGCGGTGGAGTCTTCTCGCCGCTCTCTGATCTTCTCCATCCATATGGCCGCGGCGTCGCTGAACCGGGAGTGCGGCCGGAGCGGTTCGGTGCGCTCACCGCGGCGCTGGCGCAGCTCGTCTTGCAAGGCACGCTGCGCCGCTGCCCGTGAGGATCCCCAGCGTGCGACACGGCGGGTCACGCCATCGAGGTCGCGGACCCGGCAGCGAGCCACCCACTGCCCGTCCTCACGGGAGAGCTTGACCGTTCCATGGTGCCCGAGAGCGAGCGGCGGACGAGCCATGACGACTCCTCGGAAGGAGGTTTCCGTCTAGTTTCCGTCAAGTTCGATCTCTCGGGAGGATAGCAGACTGTCCATGTAAGCCGTTGACCTGCGGTGATGGTGCGCCGCCAGGGACTCGAACCCCGAACCCGCTGATTAAGAGTCAGCTGCTCTGCCAGTTGAGCTAGCGGCGCCTGCGCGGACCGTGCGCGACAGCGACGCCACGGTAACACAGCGTCGACAGCCCCTGGCCGGCCGGGGCGCGGGCCGGTCCGAACCGCGGGTGCTCGGATCCCGAAGACCACAGCGGACGGTCGTGTCCTCGGGTGTGGCGCGTCCTCCACTGGCCACGGCGCCCGGCGCAGGGGTTCGGCGCGGGCGCCGTGGCGTCATCGGGGTGAGTGACGGGATTTGAACCCGCGACACCTGGGACCACAACCCAGTGCTCTACCAGCTGAGCTACACCCACCATGTCTCGGCGCCAAGCGTCGGACCGGGAACGATCGTACCCGACCCGCTCAGGCACCCGCCCGCGTCTCCGGTCGCCACGGGCCGAGCACCTCTGCCGCTGCCCGCTGGGCCTGCTCGGTGCTCGGCCCGGGCGGTGGGACGAAGGCCGTCCGCCGGTAGTACTCCAACTCTCTGATGGACTCCCGGACGTCGGCCAGCGCCCGGTGCGCCAGACCCTTCTCGGGCTGCGCGTAGTAGATCCGCGGGTACCACCGCCGGCACAGCTCCTTGATCGAGCTGACGTCAACGATCCGGTAGTGCAGGTGAGCGTCGAGCTCGGGCATGTCACGGGCGATGAACGCACGGTCGGTGGCCACCGAGTTGCCCGCCAGGGGGGCGCTGCGCGTCTCCGGCACCCATCGGCGGACGTAGTCGAGCACCCGTTGCTCGGCCTGCGTCAGCGTGACCGCCGAGGACCGCACCTCCTCGGTGAGGCCGGAGCGGTCGTGCATCTCGCGGACCACCTCCGGCATGGCCGCGAGCACCTCGTCGTCGGTGTGGATGACGAGGTCGACCCCGTCGCCGAGCACCTGCAGTTCGGCGTCGGTGACCAGGGCCGCGATCTCGATGAGCGCATCCGAGCCCAGGTTGAGGCCCGTCATCTCGCAGTCGATCCACACCAAGGCGCCGGTCACGGCGGCGAGCCTAGCCGCGCGTCCCGGGTAGCTGCGCCCTCCGCCAGGTGAGCGGCCGACAGCACGGACGGGTTGGCGCAGTACCGGGGCGGGTGTCCGGCGTGCAGCGCCTCGATGTCGGCGCACAGCATGTCGCTGTGGTGGGCGACGACGTCGTCGGCCGCGCCGGCCAGGTGCGGGGTGAGCAGCAGGTTCAGGCCCTCCTCGACGCCGGCCCGCAGCGGGTCGTCAGCCGGCAGCGGCTCGGTCGCGAAGACGTCCAGCGCAGCGCCGGCGAGCTGTCCGGACCGCAGTGCGCCCAGCACGTCCAGCCCGTCCGCGCAGGCCCCGCCAGCGGTGTTGACGAGCACCGTACCCGGCCGCATCAGCGCGAGCGTGTCGTACCGGATCAGCCGTTCGGTCTCGGGGCCGCGCGGGCAGTGCAGGCTGACGACGTCGACGGCCCCCAGCAGCTCCTCCAGCGGGAGCGAGCCCGCGACGTTGGGGTCGCAGTACACCACCCGCATCCCGAAGCCGGCCGCGGCACGCCGAGCCACCGCTTGGCCGACGGCGCCGTAGCCGATGAGCCCGAGGGCCCGACCGGCCAGCTCCGGGCCCCGGAAGTGCAAGTAGGGCAGCTCGACGACGCCGTCGGCGGAGACCACGTGCCAGCCCTGCCGACGCAGGTGCTCGGCCCCCGCCACGATCCGCCGGGCCACCGCCAGGATCAGCCCGAGGGTGAAGTCGGCGACCGACGCAGCGTTGCGGCCCGGTGCGTGCAGCACCGGCACGCCGCGGTCCGTGCACGCCGTGACGTCCACATTCGACGGTGTGCCGCGGGCGGCGGCGACGGCCCGCAGTCCCGGGCAGACCTCCAGCACAGCCGCGTCGACGGGCTCGACCTCGGTGACGAGCAGCTCGGCGCCCGCCGCCGCCGCGAGCAGCTCGGCTGGCCGCAGCGTCTGGCCGGTGGCACCCCAACCGGCCCGGTGGACCTGGTAGCCCAGCCGCGCGAGCCGGGCCAGCCCGGCATCGGAGACCTCGGCGGTGACCAGCGCGCGTCCCACGCCCCCGACGCTATCCGAGCGCAGCGAGCCAGCGGTGGTAGGCGGCGTCGACACCGTCGACCCGGTCCGGGCGCGGGGCGCGCTCCGGTCCGGGCGAAGGCAGCGGCTCGTCGGTGGTCAGCGACCACGCCGCGGCGGCGGCGCCCGCCGCCGCGGCGTGGCGCACGGGGCGGCCCAGCGCGTCGGCCACCCGCTGCGCGATCCGAGCCGGTCCGGCGACCACCACGTCGAGTCGACGCCCGACGACCCGTTGCAGATCTTCGACGTTGCCACGCACACCGTGGCCGTGCGCCTCTTCGACGGCTGCCACGAGCTGCGCCGCCGTCGTGTGAGGGGTGAGCCCGACCAGTCCCGCCGGCGGACGCCGCCGCCACACCTCCGCCGCCCAGCAGGGCGCGGCGACCAGTGCCAGCAACCCGTCGGCCCCTGGCGGAACCTCGTCGACCTCCGCCTCGGCGGGAGCCGCCGAGCCGAACATCCGCTGTACCCCGCCCCAGTGGGCTCCCGGGTAGCCGGCGTTGCCTTCCAGCGCCCACAGGTCGGCGCGCAGATGCGTGGACACCCAGGGATGCTGGCAAGGGTCGCCGGTCGTCGCAGCGGCGGCGGCGAGCTGCACCGGGGTGGACGAGCCGGCGACGACCGTGACGGTGTCCGCGGCCAGACCCCCGGAGCCGGCCGCCGCCATCTGGGTGTCGCCGCCGCCGGCCACCAGGGGCGTCCCGGCCGGCAGACCGAGCGCGCCGGCCGCGCCGTGCGACAACGCCCCGACCCGGGTACCGGCCTCGACGACCTCACCGAGCCAGCGGCCGGGAATCCCGAGCTCGACCAACCAGTCCCGGGCCCAGCCGCGGGCGGCCACGTCGGCCATCCCGCCCGCGCACACGTAGTCCACACCGCAGAGCGGCCGTGCGCCGAGGCGGTGCAGCAGCCAGTCGTGCCAGAAGAGCAGGTGGGCGGTCTCGGCCAGCAGCTCGGGCTGCTCGTCGGCGATCGTGAGCAGTTTGGGCAGGGTCAGCTCGGCGGCCGGCCAGTGGCCGGTCAGCTCGTACCGGCCAGCGAGGACGATCTCGTGCCCGGCGCCGCGGCGGTCGTTGTTCGGCACTAATGGACCCAGTTCGCGTCCGCCGCCGCCGAGCAACACGAAGCCCTGACGCAGCGTGCATGCCACGACGGCCAGACAGCCCGCGCCGGCGGCTGACACGGCCTGCGCGCCGGCGCCAAGCGCCACCGCGAGCAGGGTCTGCGGGTCGACCTCCACCCGACCGGGCGCGGGCCGGTGAACCGGGTAGCCCCGGGTGACGACGACCGCGGTCTGCGGTCCGTGCGCGCTCGCCTTGACCGCCGAGCCACCCACGTCGAGCAGCAGCACGTAGTCGCTCATGCGCTGGAGGCGGCGCCGCGCAGGATGTTCTCCAGGTACTCCGGCGGGCATCCCGGCACCCTCGCCGCGTCTCCCCCGACCAGCAGCAGCGCGGCATAGGTGGCCCGGGCGGCCTCCTCGAGGTTGGACGCCCGCTTGTGCGCCAGCTCCACGTCCGGCCCGAGGACCGAGCAGCCGTGGTGGGACAGGATCAGCGCGTCGACCCCGCCGGCCACCGCGTCGGCGGCCTCCCTGGCCAGCTTCTCGGTGCCGGGCTCGGCGAACGGCGCCACCGCCACCGCCCGCACGTAGTAGGCGTGGTCGGTAGTGATCAACTTGACCTGGTGGCCGAGCGCGGCGAGCAGCACCGACGTCTGCGGGTGCAGGTGGACGATCGCGTTGACGTCGGCGCGGGCAAGATAGGTCTCGGTGTGCAGCCGCCACTCGCTCGACGGGTTCGGGTGCCCGTCGAGCACGGCACCGTCCGGGATCCGCACCAGGGAGAACCCCGGGCGCTCCAGGCGGTCCAGCCAGGTGCCCGACGCGGTCACCCAGCAGGCGTCCGCGCCGGGGTGGCGGGCCGAGAGGTTTCCGCCGGAGCCGACGACGAGCCCAGCGCGCACGGCGTCCGCGCCGACGTGCGCAAGCTGGTCGCGCAGGTCTCCGCTGGGGTAGCTCACGGCACCAGAACCTCCTTGACACGGGGAGCAACGGACGGTTCCAGGGCGACCCGGAACTGCGCCAGCGGGCGCCGCGCGGTCACCACGGCGTCAGCGTCGACGGTGGACAGGAGTTCGACCGCCTCGGGGAAGCAGCCGGGCGCAAGGTGCCCGCCGACCACCGTCAGCTCCTTGAACTCGGCCACCTGGTTGAGGTCCAGTGCCACCGTCGGCGGATAGACACCGAAGTAGCAGACGCTCCCGCCGGGAGCGACGAGCCGCAACGCCGCGGCCGCGCCGGCCGCCGACCCCGAGCACTCGATCACCACACGGGGGGCGTCCCCGACGTCGACGCTCGCACCGAGGCGGCGTGCCAGCGTCGCCTTGGCCTGGCTGCGGACCACGGCGGCGACCTCGGCGCCGGCCGCCCGGGCGGCGTGCACGGCCAGGGCTCCGACCGAGCCCAACCCGATCACTGTCACCGCGTCCCCGGCCCGTACCCCGGCGCGGCGCACCGCGTGCAGCGCGCAGGCCATCGGCTCGGCGAGCACCGCGGCCGTCGTCGCGAGCGCGGCCGGCACCCGGTGCACCAGGGCGTCCGGCGGCAGCGCCAGACGCTCCGCGAACGCGCCGGGGATGCCGGATCCCAGGTGTGGGCCGGTGGGGCACAGGTTCCCCCTGCCGCTCGCACAGCACCGACACCGTCCACAGGGGACCTTGACCTCGCAGGTGATCCGCTCGCTGGTGGCGTCATCGACGCCGAGCAGCTCGTGACCCGGGACGACCGGCCACTCAAGCTCGCCCCACGGGTGCTGACCGGTGTACAGCTTGCGGTCCGCGGCGCACACCCCGGCGGCCTCGACGTGTACCAGCCGCCCACCCGGTGCCACTACCGGCTCGGGCACCTCCTCGACGGCGAACGCGCCGGGCCCCCGGGCGACCAGTGCCCTCACTCGTCACCCCGTGCCGCCGAACGCAGGGCGGCCAGCGACTGTGCCAGCGCCTCCTCTCCCGACCACGCCCCGGAGCAGACCGCGCCGTAGAGGTCGAAGGTGGCCGTGCCCGGGTAGCCCACCTCCTCCAGCGCGGCGACCAGCGGCGCCGGGTCGTGGATCCGGCCGAGCGGCAGGTCGTCGTCGGCCGCCCCGTCCGCCGCGTCACCGAGGTGGACCTGCCACAGCACGTCCTGCCCGGCGAGCCGGTGCACGCACTCGGCGGGGTCCTCCCCGGCGGCCCAGGCGTGCCCGGTGTCCAGCAGCACCCCCGTGCCCGGCACCGCCCGAGCCAGCCGCAGCGCCGCGTCGACGTCACCGACCACCGTGCCGGGCTTGTACTCCACGGCCAGCCGGACGGCGTGCGCCGCTGCCGCGTCGCGGCAGCGGGCCAGGGCCGCCACGCACTCCTCCCAGGGCGCAAGCGCAGGGTCGGCCCCCGGCCACAGCCCGAGGACGGCAAGGCCCCGACGTGCGGTGACCGCTGCGCACGCCGTCACCTCGAGCACCAGCCGGTCGGTCTGTCCACCGGACAGCGCCCCCGCGGGCCAGCGCGCGGCCGGCAGCGACAACAGCAATGCGGCCACCTCGACCGGGTGCTCGGCGGCCAGCACGTCGCGGGCGCGCTCCCGGGCGGCTGACAGCTCCACGGCCGCCTCGTAGATCCCGACCTCGACACCGCCGACCCCGAGCCGGGCGCATGCCTCCCAGCAGGCCGGGTCGGCCTCGGCGGGCGCACCGTGGTCCGGCCAGTGATTCCAGTCCGCCTGCAGCACCCGCACCGGCTCATCCTCGCAGTGCCCGCAACTGGGCGGCCCGGACATCGCCCGTCTGCGCCTGGACCAGGAAGAACGCGGCTTCCCTCGCCCAGCGCTGCTCCGGACTCGTGGTCAGCATCGCCGAGCCTGCCCGGGCGGCGACCAGCCCGGCCACGGCCCGTACCGTCAGCTCGGACAGCTCGGCGCGCAGCGCCGCCCGCTCCGCAACCCGCTCGGTGGGCGGCACCTCGCAGAGCAGGGCGTAGGCCTCGGCGCGCAGCTTGACGGCCGGTTGTGCCAGCGCGAGCGCGAGGTCGACGGCCTCCGGGAGCCGCCGCGCCGCGCCGAGCCGTTCCAGCTCGGTCAGCACCCTGCGCAGCAGGCCGAGCGACGCCGGCGTGGCGTTGGCGGTCCGGGCCAGGTCGACCCGCTGCCAGGCCGCGATGTCGACGGTGAGCAGCAGGTCCTCGGCCGCCAGCGCGAGCCCGTCCAGGGTCAGCGAGACGGTCCGGGTCCCGCCCATGACCGAGAGCGGCAGCGGCCCGCTGGCCCGCAGCCCGGGCTGCTCGCGGGCGGGCAGCAACCCGAAGACGAAGCGCTCGTCCGGGGTGCGCGCGGCGACCAGCAGCAGGTCGATCAGGCCCCACCCGGTGCACCAGTCGGCGCGGCCGGAGAGCCGGTAGCCGCCGTGGCCGTCGGGCTCGGCGGCTACCGCGGGCGACCCGGGGCGGCGGACGTGCGCGATCGCGATACCGGCCAGCCCGCTCGCCCGGCACAGCGGGTCGCGGTACCGGCGCCCAGCGGGCCCGGCGGTGGCGGCGCCGTCGGGCAGCCCGGCAGCGGGAGCGCGGCACAGGTTCTGGGGCAGCCGGTGTTGGGTGAGGACGAACCAGGTGGCGGCGTCGGCCCCGGCGAGCAGTTCGACGACCTCGGCGTCGACCCGGTCGCTGCCACCCAGGCCACCGTCGGCGGCGGGCACCTTGACCGACGCCAGCCCGGCGTCGGCGAGGGCACGAAGCCGGGCCGGGTCGACGCCGAGGGCCGGGTCGTCGGACTCCGCCGCGTGCGGGGCGATCAGATCGTCGGCGAGGCGGGAGGCGGTGCGCACCGCAGGGTGGTCGACGATTTCGGCGGCGGGGGCGAACAGCGCGGGTACCTGCACGTCCGTCAACGCTATCCGCCGGCAGGCGCGGGAAGGTGGTCCACCTCGGGCGGCGACCGTTGTTCACCCGGGTCAGGCGGGCAACCACCTTCTGTTCCACCCGGGTCAGGCGGGCAACTTTTCACCCGGGTCGTGCGGGCGGGCAACTTTTTCACCCGAGTCGTGCGGGCGACCGCCTTCGCCATTTGTGTCGGACCGGCGTGCGATGCTGCTCGCCTGACCACGAGGAGGAGGCAGCGATGGTCGAGAAGAGCGGGTACGCGCCGGGCACGCCGTCCTGGGCGGACGTCACCTGCCCGGACATCGACGGCGGCGTCCGGTTCTACCGGGAGCTGTTCGGCTGGGAGATCGAGAAGGGCGAGCCGGAGTATGGCTCCTACTCCATCGCCTACCTGCGCGGGAAGAGGGTTGCCGCGGTGAGCCCGGCGCAGGGGGGCGAGGCGTCGCCGACCTGGAACACCTACTTCGCCACTGACGACGCGGACGCGACGGCGAAGGCCGCCGTAGACGCCGGCGCCACCCTGCTCATGGAGCCGACGGACGTCGGCACGCAGGGTCGGATGTGCTTCGCGCTCGATCCGACGGGGGCGACTTTCGGCGTCTGGCAGGCGGGTGAGCACACCGGCGCCCAGCTCGTCAACGAGCCCGGCACGATGGCGTGGAACGAGCTGTCCACGCCGGACCGGCCGCGGTCCAACGAGTTCTACGCCACCGTTTTCGGCTACACCTACGACCAGGTGGGGGAGGGACAGGGATTCGGCTACACCGTCATGAAGGTCGACGGCAACTCCGTGGGTGGCCAGTGCGAGGGCGCGGACGCACCCTCGCACTGGCGGGTGTACTTCGATGTGACGGACGCAGACGCCACGGCCGCGCGGGCCCGGGAGCTGGGCGGCTCGGTGGTGTCCGAGCCGCAGGACGCGCCCTACGGGCGCTGGGCACAGCTCGCCGACCCGTTCGGCGCGCGGTTCTATGTGATCGTCAGCGCCCAGTGACGGTCACCGTGGAGGGCGGCCAGCGGTAGCCGGCCGGTGCAGCGGGGTCACCCCGGCCGCCACCAGCGGGCTGGCCGGGGTTGCCTCGGCGCCGCAGCTGCTCGGGCGCACACCGGGCAGCGGCGCGGCCTCGATGCGCACCCGCCAGCTCCGGCCGTCGCGGGCGTCGACCTGCACCCAGAATCCATCCGGCGCGGGTCGGTTCGTGCCGGGCTGGCTCGCGCCGGACCCCTTCGTTCCGGGCACCTCCGGAGTGGGGACGGTCAGCGCGTCGGCGCCGCGCTCCCCAGAGAACGCACGCACGGCCAGCTCGGCGACCTGCCCGACCGGATCCCACGTGGAGCGGCCCCGGCAACGCTCGGTCACCACGTCTCCGACCGTGGCGGCGGTCAACGCTGCGGCGGCGGTTGCGGCGTCGAGCCGGCCGTAGAGGTAGCCGGTCGGCAGCACCACCGCGGTGGGGGCGAAGCGGTGGCCGCCGAGGTGGCTGCACTGCCAGGCACCGGGCAGTGCCGCACCCAGCGCACGACCGGCGATCGCGCAGCACTGGTCGCGCCGGCTGTGACCGCAGACCAGCAACTGCGGCTCGTCCAGTCGGGTGCCCGGCAGCGCGGCGGTGAGGTCGAGGTCGAGGTCGAGCAGCTCGTCGAGTCCGGCGATCTCCAGCAGGTGCAGCCGGCTCGAACCAGGCCGGGTGTCGGCGAGCAACGCGGCGCGTCGGCGGCCGGGTGCGGAGAGACGGCCGGGTTCTGGGAAGCGGCCGGGGGATGGGAGACGGCCGGGTGATGGGAGACGGCCGGGCCGCCGCATCAGCTCGAGCCGGGTGTTGGTCGCCGCGGCCCGGCGGCCCAGCTCGGCGAGGGTCGGGTCGGTCTCTTCGACGTCGCGACCCCACGGGCCGTCGTGCTCCACGCACAACCACCGCACGGCCTGGGGTGCGGTGCCGGCCAGCGGCTCGCCGAGGGCTGCCGACAGCGTCGAGCAGCGTTCCATCCAGCGACGGTACGGCAGGCCCGGGCGGGCGCGACGACACCCTGGCGGGTGGGCTCGGCGGACGGGGGAAGCCTGTGTTCGACATACCGGCCGGCCGTGACCATCCCAGCGCCTGGTCAGCCGCGTCGGCGCCGGCGCCCGAGCCCGGGCGAGCTGATCGTGACGTCCGACGCCGACCCGGACAGGTCGGCCGGACCGAACGTAGGTTCAACCGATACCTGAGGAGGACGCCGATGACCCGGCTGGCCCTGTGCGGCGGCACGTACTCCAACCCCTACGCGCTGCGCGCGTTCGTCGCCGACGCCCGGGCCAGGGGAGCCGACCGGCTGGTGTTCCTCGGTGACCTCGGGGGCTTCGGTGCCGACCCCGACGCGCTGTGGCCGATCCTGCTCGACGCCGGCGTCGAGTGCATCGCCGGGAACTATGACGTCGCGATCGGCAGGCGCCAGGCGGACTGCGGCTGCGGCTACGCGGACGCCGACGACAACGCTTTCGCGGCGGTCGCCTACGACTACACCTTCCGCCACACCAGCGCGGAGTTCGCCCACTGGATGACGACGCTGGCCACCGAGCGACGCGAGCGCGTCGACGGCGTGGACCTCCACCTGGTGCACGGCTCCCCGCTGGCGCTCAACGACTTCTGGTGGGAGTCGCTGCCCGACGAGCAGCACCGGCTGCGGATCGCCGCCTCGGGAGCGGACGTCATCTGCTGCACCCACTCCGGCATACCATGGATCCGGCGCTTCGGCGGGGACCAGGGTGCGGACGACCCCGGAGCTGAGACCGGGGCTGACGGCCGGGAGACCCTCGTCGTCAACGTCGGCGTGATCGGACGTCCGGCCAACGACGGCGGCCGCCACGTCTGGTACGCGCTGCTGGACTGCGCCGAAGGGCGGGCGTCGGCGGAGCTGGTGAAGCTGGACTACGACTGGCGCGCGCACGCCGCCTCGATGCGGGCTGCCGGGCTGCCGGAGGCGTTCGTCCAGACCGTCGAAACCGGCTGGTGGACCACCTGCCTGGAGATCGTGCCGCCGGCGGAGCGCTCCCGGGGCCGGTACCAGCTCTACAAGACCGCCGTGCCCGCCTTCGCGGGCGCCGAGGCGAGCTGGGCGGACGCTCCGGAGGTGCCCGACGACGGGCTGCCGGTGCTGCCGCTGTTCGGCTCGGCGCAGTTCCCGTCGCGACTGTGGCTCTACACGAACTTCCACTGCAACCTGGCCTGCACGTACTGCTCGGTCGCCTCCTCGCCGCAGGCGCGGCGCCGCCGGATGGGGTCGGCACGGTTCACCGAGCTGGTCGACGAGGCCGTCGGCGAGGGTTTCACGGAGCTCTACGTCACCGGCGGCGAGCCGTTCCTCGAACCGGACATCGTCGAGATGCTGCTCTACTGCACCGAGCGCATCGACACCGTGTGCCTGACCAACGGCATGCTGTACCAGGGCTGGCGCCGCCAGCAGTTGTGGCGCCTGGCGGGCCGCCCGCGGCTGGTGCTGCAGACGTCGCTGGACGGCGCGCAGGCCCGTTTCCACGACGCCAACCGTGGCGCGGGGTCGTGGGCCCGGGCGATGGACGGGCTGTCGACAGCCCTCTCGCTGGGGCTGCCGGTGCGGGTCGGGATGACCGAGACTCCCGCCAATTCCGCCCAGGTCGAGCCGCTGCGCGAGCTGCTGGTCGCGCACGGTGTCCAGGGCCGCGACTTCGCGGTGCGGCCGCTGGTCAAGCGCGGGAACTCCGATGACGGCATCGTCATCGACGAGGACAACACGGTTCCGGAGCTGACCGCAACGACCGACGGCTGGCACTGGCACCCCGCGGGCGCCGACGTCGGCACGAGCCCTGACATGCTGCTCGGTTCTCCGGAGATCGGCATGGCCGAGGCCAAGCGGCGCGCGGTGGAGTTGTTCCTGCGGCTGCGCCAGCGTGACGGCTCACTGCCCCTGGTCTACAACTGCGCCGTCTGACGCGGACCCGGAGAGTAGGCGGCGGCGATCTCGTCCACCTGCTCGTAGCCGACCCGGAGCAGGAAGGTGGGGTTGCGGCCGTAGGACTTCATGCCGAGCACGAAGAAGTTCGGCTCGGGCACCCGCAGCGCGTCCACGCCGTGCGGCTCCTGGGTCAGGCAGTCCGCCGGGCCGTCGCCGGCCGCGGCCAGCAGCGCGGCGGACAGGTTCATCGGGGCCGCGGTGGCGTAGCACTCGTGGACCTGGAGCTGGCGGTACAGCGAGGTGTCACCGAGGAACCCGGTCAGCGCGAGCACCCGGTCGACAGCGATCTCCTCGGCGTCACCCGCGTCGGTGCGCAGCGTCACCGCCACGCCGTCCCCCTCGGCGCGCAGCGCGTCGACCACCACCCCGGTGCGGACCTCCACGCCCCGCACCTCGCCGGAGCGCAGCCGCTCGGCGACGTCGACCAGCTCCTGGCGCTGCGGCAGCGGGTCGTCGGGCACTTCGCCCCAGTCCGGCTCCGAGGCTCGGACCGCCCACACCACCCGGGTGGCCGACTCGGCCCGCGCCAGGTCGGCGAGGTCGCGGGCAGCGGTCTGGGCCGACTTCCCGGCACCGACGAGCAGTACGGTGCGTCCGCTCCACCCGGCCCGGTCGGCGACCAGATCCGGGATCCGCCGCGTGATCCGGTCGGCCAGCCGTTGCTCGCCCGGTGCCGGAATGCCGCCGTCGCCGAGGGTGTTGCCCCGCCCGTAGCTGCCCGTGCAGTCCAGCACCAGGTCGGCGTACTCGACCCGCTCGCTGCCGTCCGGCCCGGCCAGCAGCAACCGGAACGGATGCTCGCCGCGTACCGCGGTGGCGATCTCCTCGTGCTTGAGCAGGCCGCGGCGGGCGATGCCCAGCACCTCGGTCGCGGTGCGGATGTGGGGCGCCAGCGTCGGCAGTGCGCCCAGCGGCTCGAGCAACCGCTCGGCGACCTCGGCGCCGGTGGGGTAGCCGCCGCCGGCCGCGGGCACCGCGACCCCGGCGGCCGACAGGTGCGACCGCATCCGGTCCGAGACGTTCATCGACCACGGGGTGAACAGCCGCACGTGGCCCCAGGCTCGGACGTTGCCGGCGACGGTCGTGGCCGCCTCGTAGACCGTGAACGGCCATCCGGCCTCGACGCAGGCCAACGCGGCGTCCAAGCCGATCGGCCCGGCCCCCAGGATGGCGACGTGGCGCGGAGCGGGCGCGGCCGGTGGCGGTGGGGCGTCGACGGCGTCGGTGAGGGCGGCGGCCATCTGTCCTCCCAGGATCCTCACGGCGGGACGGGGGCGGGTGGGCTGCGTGACGAGGTGTTCGTCGCGGCCTGCCGTTCCGGATCGTGCCTCTAACCTGCCTCGGTGGACCAGGACTGGGCTCGGATCGTGGGACTCGCCCCGGAGGAGGTCCCGCGGCTGCTCGTCGTCGAAGGGTCGTGGTGGCGCCGGGACCGGGAACGCCAGCGACTGGCCCTGCTCAGCGACGTTCGCGAGCTCGCCGCCCCGGACTGGTGGTGGGGCCGTTGGCGGGGCACCGCCGTGGGCTACGCCTGTGTGTACGGCGCGGCGCGGACCGTTGAACCGGTGCACGTGTTGGGCCAGCTCGGCTGCCCGGTCGTGGTCCAGATCGGTTCGTGCGGGGCGGTGGCGCCCGGGTCGGCGCCCGGGGACCTCGTGCTCGCCGAGGAGGTGCGCTGCGAGGAGGGCGCGTCGGCGCACTACGGCGCAGGTCGGTGGGTACGCCCCGACGCGGCGCTGGTCGACGCGTTGGCCGCCGCCGCCGCCGCTCGGGGACTGGCGGTACGGCGGGGACCGACCGTGACGACCGAGGTGCTGCTGCGCCAGCCCGCCTCGCTGGTGGCCCGGTGGCGCGCCGACGGGTTGCTCGCCGTGGACATGGAGAGCGCGGCGACGCTGGCGGCCGCGTCCTGGGTCGGGATGCACGCCGCATCGTTGCTCTACGTGTGGGACGACCTCGCCGCCGGCCGCTCCTGGACCGATCCACTGCCACCGGAGCGGGAACGGCGGCGCAGCGACGTCGAGGCCGCCCTCCTCGAGCTCGCGCTGTCCGCCGTCCTCGGGTGAGGGGGGGACCTGGGCAGTACGGCGGCACGGGTCGTAGGCTCGGGAGAAGCGAAGGGGAGTAGCTCCCTCGCCGGGACGTCGACATGCTGGCCCCCCGGGCCCGGCTCCCGGAGCACCTGGAGGTGCTGAGCGAGACCTTCGGCCGCAGCTTGCCGCTGCCGTGCCGAAGCGTCTGCGGTGCGGCAGCCCGAATGACAGGACACCGCAGCCGTGGACCTCGCCGTCGCCCTCACCGCCTTCGTGATCGTCTTTCCGGCCGAACTGCCCGACAAGACCGCCCTGGCCAGCCTCGTGCTCGGCACCCGGTACCGCCCGATCTGGGTGCTTGCCGGTGCGGGCGCCGCGTTCGTCGTGCACGTCGTGCTCGCCGTGGCCGCCGGCAGCCTGCTCACACTGCTGCCGCACCGGACCCTGGAGGGCGTGGTGGCGGGTCTGTTCCTGCTCGGCGCGGCGCTGCTGCTGGGGGGCTGCCACGGGGTCGCCGGGCACGACGAGCGGGTCGAGGGCGCGCCGAGTCGCTCGCCCGCGCGGGTGGCGCTGACCAGCTTCGGGGTCGTGCTGATCGCGGAATTCGGTGACCTCACCCAGATCGTGACGGCCACCCTGGCCGCCGCCTACCACGCCCCGCTGTCGGTCGGCGTCGGCAGTGTGCTGGCGTTGTGGACGGTCGGCGCGCTGGCGGCGTTCGGCGGCGAGCGGGTGGCGCGGCTGCTGCCGATCCAGTGGGTGGTGCGGGCGGCGGCGGCGGCGATGACCGTGCTGGCGGTCGTGAGCCTGGTGGCGGCGGTTCGGGGCTGAGGCCTTTCCGGGGCTGAGGCCCTTCCGCGGTGGCGGCCCTTCCGCGGTGGCGGCCCTTCCGCGGTGGCGGCCCTTCCGCGGTGGCGGCAGTCCGGGCGCAGGCGCGTCCAGGGCTGGCGGTACCGGCGGCGGCAGCGGCTACCCGGTCATCTCCTCGATGTCGCGGTCGGCGTCGGTCGTGGCCTGCACCGTGCGCTTGGCGTCGGCGGTGTCGGGGCTGTCCTCGTCCAGTCCCCGCACGAGGTCCTCCCGTTCCTCTTGCGTGGACACCTCCCGGTCAACCTGCTCGGCCGCCTTCTGTCCCTGCTGCGCTGCGCCCATGACCCCGACGCTATGCCCTGGCGGCGGGCCGCGCAGGACGGTGCTCAGTCCGGAGCGGTCGCCGGCGGGGTGGGGCTGAGGTGGACCGACCACTTGTCCTCGATGCGGCCCAACCGCCATACCGCCAGCGCGAGGATCCAGGTGACGACGAACAGACCGACGATGCCGAAACCGACGTCGTTGAGGTCGAGGTTGCCGATCCAGGCCAGTGGGCCCGAGTCGATGCCCAGCTTGTCGGTCAGGATGGAGGTCAGCTCGATGGTGCCGACGACGAGGGCGACCGCGACTGACAGCGCGGTGACGGTGATGTTGTAGTAGATCTTGCGGACGGGCTTGGCGAAGGCCCAGCCGTAGGCGAAGTTCATGAAGCAGCCGTCGGCGGTGTCGAACATGCTCATCCCGGCGGCGAAGAGCACCGGCAGCACGAGTATCGCGTACCAGGGCAGCGCGAAGGCGGCGGCACCAGCGGCGAGCACGAGCAGCCCGACCTCGGTGGCGGTGTCGAACCCCAGGCCGAACAGCACCCCGACCGGGTAGATGTGCCAGGGCTTGCGCACCGCCTTGGTGGCGCCTTTGAGCAGGCGGTTCATGAACCCCCGGTTGTTGAGGTGGTTCTCCAGCCCGGCCTCGTCGAAGCGACCGTGGCGCATCCCGCGGAACACCTTGACGATCCCGATGAGGATCACCAGGTTGATGACCCCGAGCAGGTAGAGGAACACCCCCGACACCATGGTGCCGATCAACCCGGTGGCCTGGTGCAGGGTCGAGGAGCCGTCCTGCACCTGCCCGGCGAGTGCCCGGATGCCCAGCGCCAGCAGCAGGCACAGCCCGAACACGATCGTCGAGTGGCCCAGGGAGAACCAGAACCCGACCGACAGCGGGCGTTTCCCCTCGGCCATGAGCTTGCGGGTGGTGTTGTCGATCGCGGCGATGTGGTCGGCGTCGAAGGCATGACGCATCCCGAAGGTGAACGCGGTGACGCCCAGCCCGATCCCGAACACCCCGGAGGTGCCCAGGTCGTAGTGGGCCGGCACCACGAACGCCGTCAGCACCCCCCACCCGATCACGTTGAGCAGCACGATGAGCCCGGTCATGCCGAAGATGCCCGCCCACTCTCCCGGAGTGAGCGCGGAACGGACCCGGCGCAACCGGGAAAGGGGAACGGCGACAGCTCCGGGGGCCACGGCTTCCTCGCTGCGTCACGGCCATCCCGGGCGGACGGCGCTCCCGGGTGACAGTAGATGCATCACTATACTCGTTGCAAGTCCCTTGCAGGAAAGTCAGTGTCGGTGTCGTCCGCGCGGCCGGCCAACCCTGGCGACACTAACGTCGGCCAGGTGGACCGGCTGGCCCTGACGCAGGCCGAACAGGCTTTGCTGCGCCGCGCACCGGACATCGGCTATCGCGTGCCCATGCTCGCCACGCTCACCGCCGAACCCTTCTCCGACGACGCGTGGATCTACGAGCGCAAACTCGACGGGGTGCGCGCGATCGGCAGCCGCGACCGGGGCGAGCCGGCGCTGTGGTCGCGCAACCGCAAGCGCATGGACGCGGCTTACCCGGAGCTGGTCGAGGCGCTGGCGGTGCACGGGCCGGCCCGGTTCGTCGCCGACGGCGAGGTCGTCGCCTTCGACGGCACGCAGACCAGCTTCGCCACGCTGCAGGCCCGGATCCACCTCACCGACCCGGCGCGGGCCCGGCGCAGCGCGGTAGCGGTGTACCTGTACCTTTTCGACCTGCTGGTGCTCGGCGAGGTCGACCTCACCCGGCTGCCGTTGCGCACCCGCAAGCGGCTGCTGCGAGCGACGTTCGGTTTCAGCGACCCGGTTCGGTACTCCGCGCACCGCACCGGCGACGGCCGGCGCTTCCTGGAGCTGGCCTGCGCGCGCGGCTGGGAGGGCCTGATCGCCAAGCGGGCCGACTCGGCATACCAGCACCGCCGCTCCCCGGACTGGCGCAAGCTCAAGTGCGTGCGGGACCAGGAGTTCGTCGTCGGCGGCTTCACCGACCCCGCCGGTTCCCGGGTCGGCTTCGGGGCGCTGCTCGTCGGCTACTACGACGGCGGCCGGCTGCTTTATGCCGGCAAGGTGGGTACCGGCTACAACGACCGCGTGTTGCGGTCGCTGCGGTCGCGGATGGACGGGTTGGAGCGGCCGCGCAGCCCCTTCGCCGAGCGGGTCGCTGAGCCCGGCGCGCACTGGGTGGACCCGGAGCTGGTCGCGCAGGTCGGCTTCACCGAGTGGACTGGCGACGGCCGGCTGCGCCACCCCCGGTTTCGAGGCATGCGTACCGACAAGGAACCCCGAGACGTGGTCCGCGAGGCCTGAGTCCAGCAGCGGCGGCGCGGCGGCGCGGCCGTCAGCTCACGGCGATGGCACCGGCCAGGAGCGTGACCCCGAGGAGCAGCCACACCACGTAGTCCCCCAGGTGGCCGGAGTGGGTGGCGCGCAGTATCCGCAGCGGTGGCCGCAGCGCTACGCCCACCGCCCGCACCGGCGCCGGCAGGCGGCGGGAATACAGCTGGGCCGCCGCAACAGCCAGCGCCAACGCCACCGACACCAGGCCGAGCACGACCCCGGAGGCCGTGAAGCCCGTGACGTCGGAGGCCGGTGCGTGCACGCCGACGGCGCCGTGCAGCGTCGCCGCCGCGTACCCGCCGCCGTCCAGCAGGGTCTGCGCGGCCTGCTCCGCGACCCTGCCCAGCCCCGGCACCATCCCCAGCGCCACGCCCACCCCGAGCAGCGTGACGGCCGGGCCGACCATCGTGGCGGGCAGCCGGGACAGCAGCGCCCCGGTCTCGGAGTCCTCGTGCCGGCCTCGGGTGTCCTCGGCGCTGCCGGGACGCTCACCGACGCCGAGGAAGATCTGCAGCCCCACCCGCAGCACCGCGGCCCCGGTCAGCGCCGAGGTCGCGACGAACAGCGCCGGAGCCCAGCCGTAGCCCGCGTGCGACAGGCCGTCCTCGGACAGGGTCTTGCCCAGCCAGGTCCCCGACGGCGGCAGCCCGGCCAGCGCCAGCGCACCGACGAGGAAACACACCCGGGTCACCGGCATCTCCCGCCCGCGCCCGTAGAGCTCCTCGGCGTCGAGGCTGCCGTGATGGTTGAGCAGCAGGCCGGCGCAGAGGAACAGCGCGCCCTTGACCCCGGCATGCCCCAGGACGTACACGAGGAGGCCGCCCACCGACGCCGGCTCCAGCGCCCCGAGGGCGACGAGGAACAGCCCCATATGGGCCATGGTGGAGAACGCCAGCAGCCGTTTGAGATGGGTCTGTGCCAGGCACATCACCGACGCGACCAGGGCGGTGACCACGCCGCCGACGAGCAGCGCCGGGCGCAGCCGCTCGGCCGGCAGCGCCGCTGACAGCGCCGCCGACCAGGTGCGGGCCACGCCGTAGAGCCCGAGCTCGACCATGACGCCGGAGAACAGCACGCACACCGGGGAGGGGGCCACCGCGTGCGCGTCGGCCAGCCAGAAGTGGAACGGCACCGCTGCCGCTTTGACGAGGAAGCCGGTGAGCACGAGCGCCGCGCCGACGACGACCAGGGCGTCCGGCGGCCCGTGGCCGGCGAGCGCCTGGTGGATCTGGGCGAAGCCGAGTTCGCCGGTGCGGCCGTAGAGCAGCCCGATACCCAGCAGCGTGCAGTAGGCGCCGAGGGAGTTGACGACCGCGAAGTTGAGGGCGCCCTGGAGCGGCTGCGCCTCCTCGATCTTGTAGCCGGTGAGCGCGTAGGCCACCGCCCCCATGAGCTCGAAGAAGACGAACGCGTCGAACAGGTCGCCGGTCAGCGCGAAGCCGGCCATGCCCGCGAGGAACAGCAGCATGAGCACGTGGAACTTGCTCTCGACCTCGCTGAAGTAGCGCCAGGTGTAGAGCAGCGCGCCGGTCATGAGCGCGGCGACGAGCACCGCGAGCCCGGCGCCGACCCGGTCGACGACGAAGACGACGCCGACGCTGGCGCCGCCGTGGGGGGTGTAGCCGGCGACCCAGCTCACGACCCGACGGCTGCCGGTGGCCACCAGCAGCGTGACGCCCAGTCCGAGCACGCCCAGGCAGCTCAGCAGCGACACGACGTCGACGACCGGGCGGGGCAGCCAGCGGCCCACGGCGGCCAGCCCGGCGGCGACCAGCAGCGGCACCGCCACGCACAGCAGCGGGAGCGACTCCACCGACGAGCCCTAGTTCCGCAGCGCGCGCAGCTCGTCCGGGTCCACAGTGCCGTGGCGCTTGTGGATCTGGAGGGTCAGCGCGAGCAGCAGGGCAGTGACGGTGGCGGACACGACGATGTCGGTGAGCGTGAGCGCCTGCACGACCGGGTCAACGACCGGCGCGCCGACCGGAAGGTCGCCGAACACCGGCGCCGTGGCACCGGAGCGGTAGCCGACCGCCAGCAGCAGCACATAGGTCGAGGACTGCGCGATGGTCAGGCATCCCACGGCGTGGACGAGGTTGCGGCTGGTGACCAGGCCGTAGCAGCCGGCGAGGAACAGCCAGCCGGCGACGAGGTAGGGCAGCAGCGTCACTCGTCCGCCTCCTCGATGCTTCGCAGCACCACCGCCTGGTCGAGGAACGAGGCGAGCAGCAGCACGACGCCGCTGGTGACCTCCACCCCAACCGCGCCGTTGAGCACCGGCACGGTGCCGGCGGAGAGCAGCGAGCCCAGGCTGCCCTTGGGCAGGAGGTTGACCAGGAACACGCCGGCCACCCCGATCCCGGCCACCCCGATCGCGGCGAAGGCCGCCCCGCCGACCGCCTCGGCGAGCTCGAGCGGCTTGTTGGGCACCAGTCGGCGCAGGGCCGCGTACCGCCCGGCGACGTAGAGCAGGTGCCACCCGCTCGCCAGGATCACCCCGCCCTGGAAGCCGCCGCCGGGGCTGACGGCGCCGTGAGCGACGATGTAGCCGCCGACCAGGAGGCTGATGGGAAGCAGCAGGTAGCCGGCCAACCCGGTGCTGCTCATCACCCGGCCAGCGCCCCGGACGCCGACCTCGCGTTCCTCCGGTGCGGGCCGCAGCAGCACCAGCGCGCCGATCACCGAGCCGAAGAGGATGAACTCCTCACCGAGGGTGTCCACGCCGCGCTGGTCGAAGGTCACCGACCCCACCACGTTCGCGGTCTGCTGCGGGCCGACGGCCACTGCCACGGCGCGGTCACCATAGGGGTGGAAGGCCGAGCCGAAGCGGGGCAGCCCGAGCAGCGCGAGCACCAGTGCGGCGCCGAGCGCGGCGGCCACCACGGCGAACATCGCGAGCCTCGCCCGGCGGCTCACCGGCCCCTCCGGGTCTTCTGCACGGTCAGCATGATCATCAGGGGCACCACGACGGTGCCCACGCCCAGTTGGGACAGCGCCACGTCCGGTGCCTGCAGCACGACGAAGAGCACCGTCAGCGCCAGCCCGAACACCGAGAGCGTGACGGCCTGGCGGCTGGGTCCCGGCGCGAGCACGACGAGCGTGCCGGCCAGCGCGACGAGCAGCAGCGCCACGACGAGCAGCGCGGTCACTCCGGGGAGTCCGTCTCGACCAGGCCGCTGCGCTGCGCGGTGGCCCGCCCCAGCGCCGAGACCGTGACGGCCCCGCTGCCCAGCAGGAGCACGCCGATGAGCACCACCTTGCCGGCGGTGCGCCCCCACCCCTCGTCGACGGCCAGGGCGGCCACCACCAGCGGCACGCCCAGCGACGAGGCCGGGGCGAGGAAGTGCAGCCGCAGTGCCGTGGTACGGGCGACGAGCAGGCCGAGGCCGGCCAGCGCGACCGCCATGGTCCCCGCGACCAGCAGGACGATCTCCGCGATCGTGGTCACCGGCGGGCCACCAGCCGGGCGAACACCAGGGACCCGGTGAGAGACAGCGCCGCGAGCACGAGAGCCGTGTCGAGATAGGAGGTGCGCCGGTAGCCGGCGGAGAGCTCCAGCAGCACCAGGGGGGCCACCGTGCCGGCCAGCGCCAGCCCGGCGAGCCGGTCCATCGTGCCGCGTCGGCCCGCGGCCACCACGGCAGGTGCCAGCCCGACGAGCAGCAGCGCGGCCGCGAAGGCCAGCCAGGGGGTCACGGGCGTACCGCCCGCTCCAGCCGGTCCGGCTCGTCGCGCAGCGCGTGGACGAGCAGCGAGCCGCGGTGGGTGTCGAGCGCGTAAGTCCCCGGCGCCATGCTCATCGTGCCGGCGGCGACCGCCGTCCAGGTGTTCTCCGCGGCCGTCTCGCCGGGGGAGGCGAGCGGAACGGTGCGCATCCGTCCCGCCGGCGTGCCACGGCGACCCAGCTCAGCGACCAGCACGCGCACGAGCAGCACGGTGTCGGCGAGCACCGAGGCGGGCACGTAGGCGAGCAGCCGCAGTGTGGTGCCCACCGCGAAGCGGGAACCGCTGGCACGGCGGGCCACCACCGCAGCAACCCCGGCCAGTGCCGAGATGAACGCGCCGACGGCGAACTCGACCACCGTCACCGTCGAGATCAGCAACAGGTAGCCGGCGACGAGCACCAGCCACCACGCGGCCGCCTCGACCGCGCCGGTGCCGATCCGCCCACCCGCCATCACCCCCTGAGCTCCTCAACCGCGAGGATGGGTTCCGGTGAGCTTCTGGAAGCCCTTGACGCCCGCGCGGTCCACCGCTGCCTTGACGCCGCCGAAGATCGCGCCCTGCAGCGCGGCCGCGACCATGATCTGGCGCATGCCGTAGTCCGGGGAGGTCGCCTCGGGGGGCTCCGCCTCGCCGGCCACCGCCTTCCAGACCCGCTTGAAGACTGCGCCTGCGAGCACCCCGCCGAGCACGCTGGTCAGCAGGCTCAGTGGTTTGTAGAGCAGTTTCACCAGCTGACCTCCCGCCGACGCCTGTCCTCCCGCCGACGCCTGCGCCGCCCCCGCAACACCAGCAGGGTCAGCACGGCGAACGCGGCCCCGACCACCCTGGCCTGCCCGGGGTTCTCCTTGGCGACCCGCAGGGCCTGCTGGGCCTTGTCCTGGGCGACCCCGGCGAGCTGCTGGGCGGTCGGGGCGGCCTGCGCCCTGAGCTCCTCGGCCCATTCGCTGGCCTGGGCCCTGACCTCCTTCGCCTTCTCCCGGCTCCGGGCCTTGAGGTCAGCCTTGTAGGCAAGGGCGTTGACGGTCTCCGCCAGATCGGCGCGGACGCCCTCGATGTCGCCGCGGAGCGCGGCCGGGTCGTCGGGGTCCGCCCCGCTCGGCCCGATGGAGTGGCTCATCGTTGCATACTCTCCTTGACGGCCTGGATATCGCGTTTGGTGCTCTCGATCGCCTGTTCCGGTGCGGGCGGCTTGGCGCGCTTCACCTCGCCCACCCCGGCCAACGCGAAGATTCCGGCGACCACCAGGAGCACGCCGGCGACTATAAGGGCACCGGCCCACACCGGCACAATTATCGCCCACGCCGCGATCGCCGCGGTCACCAGCGCGGCCACGCCGAAGACCGACAGGATCCCGCCGACGCTCGCGAGCCCGGCGCCCAGCCCGACCCGCTTGCCCTTCTCCTTCACCTCGGCTTGTGCCAGCCGCAGCTCGTCGCGGACCAGGTGCGTGACCTGCTCGGTGAGCCGATTCACCAGCTCACCGGTGGACAGCTCGTGTAGATCCGTGTCCTTGCTCACCTCTGTCATGTCGGATATCTACCCTCCGGCCGCTCTGGCTACACGCGCTCCGCCTCCGGTGGCGGATGGTCCGGGTCACCCGAGACGATCTTCTTAGAGACCCTCAGCGGCGGCGCCAGAGCACCAGGCCAGCCGCCGCGGTGGCGGCACCACCGGCCAGCACGCCGAGCAGCCCGTGCCGCTGGGAGACCCACAGTTGTAGCGACCGGGGAACGGCCCGCTCGTCGAAGCGGCCGTGGGCGCCGAAGTCCCGGCCGGCATCGGCGGCCGCATAAAGGTTTTCCAGGGCGTCCGGTGGGTTGGGCTCGTCGGTCTGCTGCGAGGAGAACCCGGTCCTGGCCAGGTAGCGGTCGAGGATGCCGGGCGCGACGGCGTTGGCGATGAGGGTGGTGGCGGTGCTGGCGCCGACCCAGTATTCCCGCCGCGCCGGGTGCTCGGCGGCGTGGAGCACGGCGCCGGCGGCGACCTCGGGCTGGTAGATCGGCGGCACCGGCTGCGCCTTGCGCGGCAGTTTGTTGCGCACCCAGGAGAACTGCGGGGTGTTCACCGCCGGCATCTGGACCATCGTCACCCGGACGTTGCTGCCGTCGTGCAACAGCTCACAGCGCAGCGACTCGTGGAAGCCCTGGATGGCGTGCTTGGAGCCGCAGTAGGCGGTCTGCAGCGGGATCCCGCGGTAGGCCAGCGCGGAGCCGACCTGCACCACCACTCCGGAGTCGCGCGGCAGCATGTGGCGCAGTGCCGTCCGGGTGCCGTTGACGAAGCCGAGGTAGTTGACCTGGGTGACGCGCTCGTACTCGTCGGGCTCGATGTCGGCGAAACGGGCGAACACCGACGTGAAAGCGACGTTCACCCACGCCCGGATCGGGCCCAGCTCCCGTTCGGCGCGCTCCCCCGCGGCGTCCACGGCGGCGTGGTCGGCGGTGTCCGTGGGCACCACGAGGGCCTTGCCGCCGCTGTCTTCGATCTCCGTGGCGGCCGCGGCGAGCCCGGCCTCGCCACGGGCCAGCAGCGCCACGCTCGCGCCCCGCCGGCCGAACTCCCGTGCCACGGCCCGCCCGATACCCCCGCTGGCTCCGGTCACCACCACGGCCTCGCCGTTCCAGTTCACCATGCGTGCGTCCTTCCCGGCGCACGCCGGGGCGAAACGGACCGGCATGAGGCGAAACGGACCGGCATGAGCGGACCGGACGCCGGGTAGGGGTCGGACGTGACGGTGCCGCTGGAGTTCCCCCCGACCGTGCTGCGAGAGTACGCGGTGCTGGCCGACGGCGAGCGCGGCGCGGTCATCGGCCCTCACGGGGACGTGGTGTGGCTGTGCGTCCCCCGGTGGGACTCCGACGCGGTCTTCAGCACCCTCATCGGGGGCGCCGGGGTCTACGCCGTCAGTCCCGTAGGACGGTACGTGTGGGGCGGGCACTACGAGGACGGCAGCCTCATCTGGCGGTCCCGGTGGGTGACCACCGACGCGACGACCGAGTGCCGGGAGGCCATGGCCTTTCCCGGGGCGCCGGGCACCGCGGTGCTGCTGCGCCGGGTGATCGCCACCGACGGACCGGCCAGGGTCCGCGTGGTGCTGGACCTTCGCGCCGGTTTCGGCAAGCAGCGGATGCGGGAGCTGCACCGGGACGACGAGGGCGTCTGGAGCGCGCGGGCGGGGTCGGTGCGGCTGCGGTGGTCAGGCGGCGAGCGCGCGGAGCCGTCGGGGGACGCGGGACTGTCCCTTGACCTCCACCTGGCACCCGGCACTCACCACGACCTCGTCCTGGAGCTTTCGGAGGAGCCGCTGGGCGACCGCGTGCAGCCCGAGATCGCCTGGCAGGCCACCGAGCAGGCATGGTCGGACGCGGTCCCCGGGCTGGGTGAGGTGATCGGGCGCCGGGACGCGCGGCACGCCTATGCGGTGCTGCGCGGTCTCACCAGCTCGGGCGGGGGGATGGTCGCGGCGGCGACCACGTCCCTGCCGGAGCGGGCGGAGGCCGGGCGCAACTACGACTACCGCTACGTGTGGATCCGCGACCAGTGTTATGCCGGCCAGGCCGTCGCCGCCGACGGCGCGCACCCGCTGCTGGATGACGCGGTCCGCTTCGTCGCGCAACGGCTGCTGGCCGACGGCCCGCGGCTCGCCCCTGCCTACCGCGTCGACGGCGCCCGGGTGCCCGACGAGCGCCGGCTGACGCACCTGTCGGGCTACCCGGGCGGTGCTGACCGGGTGGGCAACTGGGTCAACGAGCAGTTCCAGCTCGACTCGTTCGGCGAGGCGCTGCTGCTCTTCGCGGCGGCCGCCAGCCGCGACCGGCTGGAGTCCGAGCACTGGAAGGCCGTCGAGACCGCGGTGGCCGCCGTCGAGCAGCGCTGGCGGGAGCCGGACGCCGGCCTGTGGGAGATCGACAACCGGCGGTGGGCCCACTCCCGGCTCACCTGCGCGGCTGGACTGCGGGCCGTGGCGCGTTGGGGGGCGACCACGACGCAGGCCGCGGCGTGGAGCAGCCTGGCCGACGCCATCGTCGCGGACACCGCCGCCGACTGCCTTCACCCCTCCGGGCGCTGGCAGCGCTCGCCGGAGGACGACAAGGTCGACGCTGCGCTGTTGCTGCCAGCGATCCGGGGTGCCGTGCCGACGGACGACCCGCGGAGCGTGGCGACCCTCGCCGCGGTCCTCGCCGACCTGGTCCGGGACGACTATGTCTACCGGTTCCGGCAAGACCCTCGTCCGCTGAGCGAAGCGGAGGGAGCCTTCCTGCTCTGCGGCTATCTCGCCGCGCTCGCGGCGAAGCAGCAGGGCCGGGACGTGCAGGCCCGGGGCTGGTATGAGCGGGGGCGCGCGGCGTGCGGACCGTCGGGACTCTATGCCGAGGAGTACGACGTCGTGCAGCGCCAGTTGCGGGGCAATCTGCCGCAGGCCTTCGTCCACGCGTTGTTGCTGGAGTGCTCCGTCCGCCTCGCCACCCACCCCTGAGCCGACCGGTTGCGTGGCGACCCGTTGCCCGGCGACCGGCACGGGACCGGACGCTCCTTCCTGCCGCGCCGTTTCAGCAGGTAGGGCGCAGGGCACTCAGCGCCAACACCGAGGAGCGTGATATGGCCAGTGCAGACGAGACCCGGTTGCGGCAGGTGCTGGAGGGACTCCGCTACCCGGCGCAGAAGTGGCAGATCGTGACGTGGGCCGAGACGTACGGCGCCGACGCGACGACGAAGACGGAACTCGCAGGGCTGCCGCTGGCTCCCTACCGCTGTGTGGGCGACGTGCTCACCGGCGTGGCCGGAACCCGCCGCCGTCCCCCTGCGGCGGCATCGGACGAGCTTGGCGGCGCCTGGCGGGAGGCGAGCTGAACCGCCCGATCAGTCGGGCGGGCCGCCCTGCGGCTGGGGCCCGGGGCCCTGTGACCTGGCGACGAGGTCCCGCAGGCTTGTGGTCCCCGAGCCCACCTTGCCCTCGCCGTCGAGCTTGGCCCGCCACGCGGCGCGGAGATCCTCGCCTACCGCAGCGGCCGGCGACAGCGGAGAGCCTGCTGCGAGCCCCTGGAAGCCGACGTTCACATCGACGTTCATACACCGGGCGGTGGTGCATTCGTGGATGTCGATCCTGGTGTGCGCCTCCTCGCTCCAGTCGCCGCGCGAGGCCAGGGGAGCCCACCTGTCCTCACCCGACACCCCATCGGCGGGTGGTGCATCCTGGTGCTCCTGACCCATGTCCAAGGCCCCTTTCACAGGCATGTTGTCAACTCCATGGTAACCACCCGGCCACCAGGACGACCCAGGATGGCCCGGACCAACGGAAGGGACACCAGAGAAATGACAAGCGGACCCTCGAGCTACGAGGTCACCGTCGAGAACACCATCTACTCCTGGGACAAGGACACGATCAGCCCGCAGGAGATCCGTTCGCTGGCGGACCTCGCACCTGACTGTCCGATCTTCCAGGTGGACCTCGTCAACCAGACAGAGACGCCGATGGCCGAGGACGAGGTTCACCACCTTCAGCACCTCGATCCCGGCAAGGGGATCGTCAAGCGGGTCGGCTTCCGAGCGGGACACTAAGGCGAGCCCTGGCGGCCGGCGAGCGCAGCGGCGGCCAGCGCGTCGGTGACCGTCGCGTGGTGCGGGAACAGCTCGGACACCCCGGTGCACGTCAGCGGGCGGGTCACGGCCGTCGAGGTGGCCACGAGCCACACGTTGGTCCCGGTCGCCGCCGCCACCTGGCTGGTGTCCACGAGGATCGACAGTCCGTTGGAACCGAGGAACACCACCTCGGACAGATCCAGTACGAGGTGCTCGGGTTCCACCGCGAGTTCGTCGCCGATGCGGCGCCGGAGCAGCGGGCCGGTGAACATGTCCACCTCGCCGGCCACGTGCACGACCGCGGTGCCGGCCCATGGACGGGTCACGCTCACCCTGATGAGATCTTCCGGGGCGGGATCCGTGCCGCTGGTCAGGGTCGGGTCAAAGTCCTGGTCGGGGAGGCCGGACATCGGCGGCTCCTCAGGTCTGCGGCGGCACGACGGCTCGGCAGAGTGGCCGGACGAACGTCGGCATCCCGACGATACCGACTGTTCACCCAGCGACACAAGAATCTCTTGCCGGGCGCGGGGGAGTGTCGGGGAGGCCGCTGGTGGGTAGGTGGCAACCATGGAACGCGGCAGCAACAAGCACGGGGCCCGTGAGGACGATGCGCTCAAGCAGGGAACCGAGAGCATGGTGCGCTCGGGACGCCCGCCGCAGCGCGAAGAGTGGAACGAGCCGGAGCCGCCGGCCGACGACGACCCGGCGCTCGCCCAAGGCGTGGCGCCGGAGCAGCAGTCGGGCGTCGAGCGGCGGGAGTGAAGGCGTGGGCCTCAGCCGGCCAGTTCCGAGAGGTGCTTGCGAAGGAGCACGCGGCGTTCGTCCTCGGTGAGGCCCCCCCACACGCCGTAGGGCTCTCTGGTCGCCAGCGCATGGGCGCGGCAGGGTTCGATCACCGGGCAGCGTTCGCAGATCGCCTTGGCGCGGGTGGCGCGCTGCTCGCGACGCGGGCCGCGCTCGCCATCAGGGTGGAAGAAGAAGCTGGAGTCCATACCGCGACAGGCGGCGCGCACCTGCCAGTCCCACGCATCAAGGATCGGGCCTGGCAACCGCCGGACGTCGGCCATCATGCGCTCCTCATCAATTACCGCCTGCTCGGCGCGGGATAGCCCGCAGTCGAGCCGACCAAACCTGCCGCCGGAGAGATCGTCCCGATCCGGCACCGACGCCGTTTCTTCCAGGATCGGGTCGCCCAGTCAGGTTCCTGGTCGCAGACCGGGTGTGCCGCAGGCCCCGTACGTCACCGTCGGGCGCGGCGCGCGGGTAGGGTTGGCAGCGGGGTGGAGCAACAACGGCATCACGTGGATGGGACCGAGAGTATGGCTGATGCCACCGGAGCCGATCGGGACGCCGCGCTCGTGACCGAGGGCGACCTGACGACGGACCAGGTCGTCGACATCGAGGTGGAGCGACTGGATTCCGAGCGCGTCGTGGTCCGGTTGCGGGGCGAGTTGGATATGCTCACCACCCCCGCCCTGCGCACCCGGCTGGGTGAGGAGCTCGACCGGCAGCCGGCCGTGGTCGTGCTCGACCTGCTCGCGGTGGAGTTCCTGGGTTCCAGTGGGCTGGCGCTTCTGGTGGAGGCGCTCGAGGACGCTCAGCGCCGCGGCACGTCGTTGCGGCTGGCGTGCGCGTCGCGCCCGGTCAGCCGTCCGCTGGAGGCGACGGGGCTCACCGAACTGTTCGACATCTACCCGGACGTGGCAGGGGCATTGCAGCCGGAGTGATCGGGCGCCCCGGGTGCGGGGTCAGGCGGCCCGGGGGACGCGCAGGACGACCCGGGTGCCGTCGGTGCCGCGGCTCAGGGATATGTCGGTGCACCCCTGCATGAGCAGCAGACCGCGACCGCGGCTACCCGGATCCGCTGCCGGTGGCCGCCACCGGCCGTGGTCGACGACCTCGACCCGGATCGCGTCGTCCGTGGCCGTCAGTTCGACATCGATGACGCCCTGCGGCTGACCGCGGTAGGCGTGCTCGATCACGTTGGAGGCCGCCTCGTTGACCGCAATGAGCACAGCGAGCTCCGCCTCGGCTGAAGTCTCCTCGACCTGGCGCAGCCAGGCGCGCAGCTCGGCGCGCAGCGACGCGAGCTGGGCCGGCCGGGCGGGCACGACGATGTGCACGAGTCGAGCTCCTCCCCGCGGCTCGCGGTCGGCTGGTACCGAGCCGCCCGTCGTGGTGCCACATGCGAGCACCCTGACCTCCCCGCCAGGGATCCGGCGCGCGTCGAAATGGGGTGACCGGGGGCGGTGCGGTCCAAACCTCGACGTCCCCGCCCGAGCGTCGTCGCCAAACCTCGACGTCCCCGTCCGATCGGCGCCGGGCCGCAGTAGCGTTGTCGACCAAGCGCGGGCACCGGAAGCAGGAGCACTGACGTAGGAGAGCAACGACCATGGACGTCACGCATGACGTGAGCAGCGCAACCGACTCCGTCGAGGTGCGGGTACGTGCCAGCCCGTCGCTGATCTCCGCCGTCCGCGTGGTGGCCGCCGACCTGGCGGCGCGCGCCGACTTCGACCTCGACGCGGTGTCTGACCTGCGGATGGCGGTGGACGAGGCGTGCTCGGCGCTGGTCGCCGTGGCCGCGCCGGACGCCGTGCTGTGCTGCGGCTTCGGGTTGGGTCCTGACCACATCGTCGCTACGGCGACGGTGGCCGTCAGCGCACCGACGGCGATCCGGCAGGACACCTTCGGCTGGCGGGTGCTCGCGACGCTGGCCGACTCGGCCGAGGTCATCAGCGAGCAGGATGGCAGCAAGCCGTGGATCGGCATCCGGCTGCGCAAGGACCGGAACACCGGGTGACCGAGCACAGCGGACGAACCGTCGAGCCGAGCAGCGAGCGGTCGCCCTCGACCGACTCCGACGCCGGCTACGACTACCTGGCGCCGATGCTCGCCGAGTTCGCCAGCCTCAGGGCCGACGGCCCGCGCCGTGAGACGCTGCGGGACCAGTTGGTCAAGGGGCACCTCCCACTCGCCCGACACATCGCCCGCCGCTTCGCCCACCGCGGGGAGCCCGTCGAGGACCTCGAACAGGTCGCGACGGTGGGGCTGATCCATGCCATCGACCGCTTCGAGCCCGGCCGCGGCAGCGACTTCCTCTCCTATGCTGTGCCGACCATCACAGGGGAGGTGCGTCGCTACTTCCGGGACAAGGCCTGGGCCACCCGCGTCCCGCGCCGGCTCAAGGATCTCCGGCTGGCGATCGGCACGGCCGTGCCCGAGCTGTCCCAGCGGCTGGGCCGGGCCCCGACGCCAGGTGAGCTGGCCGAGCACCTGCAGCGCAGCCGCGACGAGGTGCTCGAGGCGCTGGAAGCCGCCAACGCCTACCGCAGTACCTCGCTGGACGACATGCTCGTCGACGACCCTTCCAGCGGCCGGCTCGCTGACGTCATCGGAGCGGCCGATCTGGAGCTCGAACAGGTGGAGTACCGGGAGACGCTGCAGCCCGCGCTGCAGAAGCTCCCGCAGCGGGAGCGCACGATCGTCATGCTGCGCTTCTTCGGGGGCATGACGCAGACCCAGATCGCGGACCGGGTCGGGGTGTCGCAGATGCACGTCTCCCGGCTGCTGGCCCGCACCCTCTCCCAGTTGCGGCGCGAGCTCACCGACAGCGGCTAGCTTGCTCAACGCAACTGGTGGCGGCCGTCCTCGAGGCGGCGGGTCCGGCCCCGCCTGGCCAACAGCTCCAGCAGTGGTACCGCCACCCGCCTGCTGGTTCCCAGCGCTTGGCGGGCCTGTGAGGGCGTGAACCCGGCTGGCAGCCCGCGCAGCACCGCCACCGCCGCATCCTCCGCCCCCGGAGCCAGGTAAACCCCGTCGCCGACCTTGACCAGTTCTCCGGCGCGCACCGCCGTCGCAAGCTGCCTGGGTCCCAGTCCCAGCTCGGCGAGGTGTGCCATCTCCGGCGCCTCGAACGGGGCGTCGCGCAGCTCGGCGAGCACCGTGTCCACTGCGGCGCGCAGCTCGCCGGGCAGCTCGGTGCCGGCCGTCGCCGGCACCACCCGCCCGTTGCGCAGCCGAAGCGCTGCCGTTGCGGGGGCGGCCAGCAGCACGTCCAGCAATCGGGCGTCGGGCAGCCCGAGGAGGCGCCGCGCGGCCTCGGTGGGCAGCCCCGGCTCCAACGGGGAGGTGCGCGCCTGCTCGACGACGGCCGCCGAGAGCCGCGCCGCGAGCGCCGCCGCGTGATCCGGGTCGATGAGCCAGCCAGCCGCGCCCGGCGCGTCGAAGGGGACCGCGGCGCCCATGGCGCGCAGCTCCTCGGGCCGCACCGTCCTGCGCCGACACAGCTCCGCCCGCCCGTCCGGTACACCGTCCATCGTGGACAGCTCGGCGGCGCGGGCGTGCGCTGCCCCGCGCCGCCGCAGCGCGGGCGGGCGGACGTCGAGCACGGTGAGACCGGCCGCGACCCGCCGCGCGCCCGGGTCGCGCAACACGCCGCGGTCACCGATCCGCAGCGGCAGCGGGGACCGCAGGGTCAGCCGCACGGTATCCGTCCCCAGCGGACGGACCAGCGCGGTGACCGCCGCGGCGCCGACGTGCAGGGTGATCTGCTCGGGCAGCTCGGCCGCGGCATCGCCGTGCAGCCGGGCGTCCACGCTGCGCACGGAGAGCCACCGCCCCGGTGTCGTCAGGGCGTGGCCGCGGTGCACCGCCTCCAACGGCAGGCCACGCAGGTTGAGTGCCACCCGCGCGACCGCGCTGACGGCGTCGGCGGGGGCTCCCAGTGCCTGCACGGACCGGACGGTCACCGACCGCCCGGATGGCGCCAGCGTGAGCTCGTCGCCGACCGCGACGGTCCCGGTCGGCAGCGTGCCGGTGACGACCGTGCCGGCGCCGCGCACCGTGAACGCCCGGTCCACCCACAGTCGCACGTCGCCGGCGACGTCCGGCGGCGGCAGCCGGGTCAGCAGCGCAGCCAGTTCGGTGCGCAGGTCGTCGAGCCCGGCGCCGGTCGCCCCCGAGACACACACCGCCGGCAGCCGACCCAGCGACGAACCGCCGAGGTGCTCCAGCGCCTCGTCGCGGGCCAGCTCCGGGTCCATGAGGTCACTGCGGGTGACCACCAGCAGTCCGTGGCGCACGCCGAGGGCGTGCAGCGCGTCGAGGTGCTCGGTCGACTGCGGCATCCAGCCCTCGTCGGCGGCGACGACGAGCAACACCGCCGGCACCGGGCCGACGCCGGCGAGCATGTTGGTCACGAACCGCTCGTGGCCCGGCACGTCGACGAACGCGACCTGCTCGCCCCCGTCCAGCGTCGTCCAGGCGAAGCCGAGGTCGATCGTCATGCCGCGCTGGCGTTCCTCGGCCCAGCGGTCGGGCTCCATCCCGGTCAGCGCACGCACCAGTGTCGACTTTCCGTGGTCGACGTGCCCCGCGGTGGCGATCACGTGCACGTTCTGGTCCCCGGGGCGGCTGCCTGCATGACGGCGACGACCAACTCGTCGTCGAGGCGTGGGGGCAGCGCCCGCAGGTCGAGCAGGCAGCGGTTGCGCTCGAGCCGGCCGAGCACAGCCGGTCGACCGTGGCGCAGCGCGGCGGCGAAGTGCTCCGGCAGGCTGAGCGCCGCGCTGGGCAGGCTGACCCCGGGTGCCCCGCCGCCGCCGACGGTTGCCGTGCTGGCTACCGCGACGGCGTCCACCCCGGAGGCGGCCAGCCATTCGGCCAGGCGTGTGACGCGCTCGCGCAGCGCTTTCGGGTCGACGGCCAGCGCCGCGGCGGTGGGTGTGGCCGGGCCGCGCAGGGTCGCCTCCAGCGCGGCGAGGGTGAGCTTGTCCACCCGCAGCGCGCGGGCCAGCGGATGGCGCCGCAGCCGTGTCACGAGCTCCGCGTCGCCGAGTACGAGTCCGGCCTGCGGGCCGCCGAGCAGCTTGTCGCCGGACGCGGTGACCAGGTTCGCGCCGGCGGACAGCGTCGAGGCGGCGTCCGGCTCGGTGGGCAGCAGCGGGTGCGGCGCGAGCAGCCCGGAGCCGATGTCGGCCACCACCGGGACGCCGAGGTCGGCCAGCGCCGCCACCGGCACCGCGGAGGTGAAGCCGGTGACGACGAAGTTCGACGGGTGCACCTTGAGCACGAAGCCGGTGTCCGGGCCGATCGCGGCCGCGTAGTCGTCACGGTGCACCCGGTTGGTGGTGCCGACCTCCCGCAGCCGGGCGCCGGTGCTCACCAGCAGGTCGGGGATGCGGAACCCGTCGCCGATCTCCACCAGCTCGCCGCGGGCAATCACGATCTCCCGGCCGGTGGCCAGCGCCGTGGCGGCGAGCACCAGCGCGGCGGCGCCGTTGTTCGTCACATGCACGCCGCCGGCGGCGGGCACCGCTGCGGCCAGCGCGGCCAGCGCCCCGCTTCCCCGGCGGCCGCGCTCGCCGGTGTCGAGGTCGAGCTCGACGTCGGTGGTCCCGGCGGCCGCGACCAGGGCGTCCACCGCTGTCGAGGAGAGTGGGGCGCGGCCGAGGTTGGTGTGCAGCAGGACCCCGGTTGCGTTGAGCACCCGGCGCAGGCTCGACGGGATCTCCGGCAGCGCCGCGACGACCTCGTCGACGACCTGCTCCGGAGCGATCAGGCCGTCCCGTGCCCGCTGCTGGGCGTTGAGGACGGCCTGCTTGACCCAGTCCCGCCCGAGCCGCCGGGTGGCCGCCACGACCCGCGGCTCGGCGAGCACCGCGTCGGTGCGCGGCACCCGTCGGCGAGCGTCGATCACATGCCGAGCCTAACCGCAGGCCCGCTCGCTGGCCCGCTACTGTTCGCTGGCCCGCTACTGTTCGCTGGTGACCTCACAACAGCGCCGGCTCACCGAGTTCAGTCACGGGGCGGGTTGAGCCTGCAAGCTCGCCCCCGGCGAGCTGGCGCAGGTCCTGCGCTCGCTGAGCCCGGTCACCGCGCCGGACCTGCTGGTCGGCACCGACACCGGTGACGACGCGGCGGTGTGGCGGCTGGACGACGCCCGCGCGCTGGTCGCCACCGCCGACTTCATCACCCCGATCGTCGACGACGCCCGCACCTGGGGCCGGATCGCCGCGACGAACTCCGTCTCCGACGTCTACGCGATGGGCGGTCGACCGCTGTTTGCGCTCAACCTCGTCATGTGGAACGCCGCCGAGCTGTCGACCGCGTTGCTCGCAGAGGTGCTCGCCGGCGGCGCCGAGGCCGGGGCGGCGTGCGGGTTCGCAGTCGTGGGCGGGCACACCGTCGACGACGCGGAGCCGAAGTACGGGCTGGCCGTGGTCGGGGAGGTGCACCCGGACCGGCTGCTGACCAACACCGGCCTGCGCGACGGCGACGCCCTGGTGCTCACCAAGGCGCTGGGCACCGGGGTGGCGTCGACCGCGATCAAGGTCGGCGTGGCGCCACCAGAGGTCGTGGCGGGCGCGGTGGCCTCGATGCTCACCCCCAACGCCGCGGCCGCGGCGGCCGCGCTCGCGGCGGGTGCCACCGGCGCCACCGACGTCACCGGGTTCGGGCTGCTCGGCCACCTCGGACGGATGGCGCAGGCCTCCGGCGTCGACGTCGAGTTGGACGTGGCCGCGGTGCCGCTGCTGCCCGGTGTGGTCGAGCTGGCCAAGGCCGACCGGGTGCCCGGGGGCAGCCACCGCAACCTCGACCACGTGCGCGACGTGCTCGACGTGGGTGTCGCCGACGAGACCACCGTGCTGCTGCTCGCCGACGCGCAGACCTCCGGTGGCCTGCTGTTCGGCGCCGCCCCACAGGCCGCGGCCCACGCCGTCGAGCAGCTCGGACCGCCCGCCGCGGTCGTCGGCCGGGTCAGGGCCGGCGACGGCCGGATCGTCCTGCGCTGATGGGCGCTCAAGTCGGCCCAGCGGGTCGAGCATCCCGCCGCGGCAGGTTGCCGGGCGCCCGCAAGGCGCAGCCACCCCGCCGTGAGACCTTTGTGCAGCAGGACCGCCAGGTCCAGCAGCTCGCCCACGTCCCGCCCGGCGTTGATCGGGGTATGCATGTCGCGGATCAATCCGGGCAGCGCGGCGCCGACCTCGGCGAGGATGCAGCGCGTGACGGGGACAAAGCTGCAGGTGAGAGGGTTGGCGGAGGCGGACGGGAATCGAACCCGCCTGGCCGAGGTACTCGACCACGTCGGTTTTGAAGACCGCGGGGGCCACCAGGCGCCCTGACGCCTCCGTGAGGAGCCTAGTGGTGAGGACCAAGCGGGCTGTCAGGTCAGGCCTCGCCGCCTGCCTGCTCGACGCGTCCGGCCGGATCCGGCTCGTTGAGGGAGGATCACGGCATGGCGGTGAGGACACGCGCGGTGCGTGAGGAGGTCGTGCTCGGCGTCGACATCGGAACCACCGCCACCAAGGTCGTCGCCGTGGACGTGGGCCGCCGCTCCCAGACGTTCGGCGAGGTCGGCTACCCGCTCGACGAGCCGGAGCCCGGCGCCGCCGTACAGGACCCGGAGCTGATCCTGCGGGCGGTACTCGCCACCGTCGGACGGGCCGCGGCGGCGGTCCGGGCCGCCGGCGCGACGGTGGCCGGGCTGTCGGTCAGCTCCGCGATGCACAGCCTGCTCGCCCTCGACGCGGCGGGCAGCCCACTCACCCCGTCGATCACCTGGGCGGACACGAGGGCGGCCGCCGTCGCCGAACGGCTGCGCGCCGCGCCCGGCGGTCTCGAGCTGCACCGCCGCACCGGCACCCCGCTGCACCCCATGGCCCCGTTGCCCAAGCTGGTGTGGCTGCGAGAGACCGAGCCACGGACCTTCGCCAGCGCGCGGACGTGGTGCGGCATCAAGGAGTACGTGGTGTCCCGGCTGACCGGGCGGCTCGTCACCGACCACTCGCTGGCCTCCGGGACCGGGCTGCTCGCGATGTCCACCCTGGACTGGGACGGCGTCGCGATGGGGCTCGCCGGCATCGACCGCGAGCTGTTGCCGCCGCTGGTGCCCGCTGAGCACGTGCTGGCCGGGCTGACCGCGCCGAGCGCGGATGCCCTCGGCCTGCCGGCAGGCACACCGCTTGTCGTCGGTGCCGGTGACGGGCCGCTGGCCAACCTCGGTGTCGGCGCGATCCGGCCAGGGGTGGCGGTGTGCTCGATCGGTACCAGCGGGGCGCTCCGGCTGACCGTCGAGCGGCCGGGCGTGGACCCGCTCGGGCGGGTGTTCTGCTACGCGCTCACCGCGGGCCGCTGGGTCATCGGAGGGGCGGTGAACAACGGCGGCGTGGTCGTGGACTGGGTGGGCGACGCGCTCGCCCCCGACCTCGGCGGCGACGTGGACGCGCTGCTGCGGCTCGCCGCGACGACCCCACCGGGCAGCGCCGGGCTGGTCATGCTGCCCTACCTGCTCTCCGAGCGGGCCCCGCACTGGAGCGCCCTGCCGCGAGGCGCCTACGTGGGCCTGCGGCGGGAGCATCGCCGGGAACACCTGGTGCGGGCGGCGTTGGAGGGGGTGTGCCAGCAGTTGGCGCTGGTGGCGGAGTCCATGCGGGAGGCCGGAAACGACGTGCGGGAGGTGCGGGCGACCGGCGGGTTCGCGCGCAGCCCGCTCTGGCGTCAGATGCTCACCGACGTGCTGGGCGTACCGGTGGGGTTCCCGCGCAGCTATGAAGGCTCCGGGTTCGGAGCGGCGCTGCTGGGAATGGCGGCGCTGGGTCTCGTGGACGGCTTGGACCACGTCGCGGACCTGGTGCGGGTGGACGACGTCCTGACGCCCGACCCGGAGGCCGCGGCCGTCTACACCGAACTGCTGCCGGTCTTCGCGAGCCTCTACGACGCCCTGGAACCGACCTACCGCACCCTGCGCCGGCTGCGCCCGTGAGCGGCTGGTGCTCCTCGGTCCTCGGGGAGCGCCTGGCTGCCGGCGACATAGGTGGACGCGATACAGCAGCGCGCCCGACCGCGAGCCGCAGCAGGCGTCGGGGAACCCACTGCGCACGACGTGAGATCCTGCATGGCGTGGGCGAACTCGGCGAGCGCATGGTTTGGCCCCGTCCGGTGTCGCTGGTGGGTGACTGCACATCGGCGGCCCAGCGGGCGGCGGGACCGCGCGAGTGGGCGATGCCGATCGAGGTCCGCGACGCCCTGCACGCGGTTATCTACGCCCGCCGCGACATTCGCCGTTACCGCCCGGATCCCGTCCCTGACGACATGCTCGAGCGGGTGCTCCGGGCGGCGCACGCCGCGCCCTCAGTCGGACACAGCCAGCCCTGGCGGTTCGTCGTCGTCCGCGACCCAGCGATCCGCGACGAGGCGGCGGTTCTCACCGACCGTGAACGGCTTCGTCAGGCGTCGCTGCTCGAACCCGACGCCGCCCGGCGCCTGCTCGATCTTCAGCTGGAAGGGGTCCGCGAAGCGCCGCTGGGCGTCGTCGTGCTCTGCGACCGCCGCGCCCCCGCCACCGGCGTCCTCGGCCGCGCGACGTTTCCCGGCGCCGACCTGTGGAGCTGCGCCACAGCGATACAGAACTTGTGGCTGGCCGCGCGAGCAGAAGGTCTTGGCGTCGGCTGGGTCACGCTGTTTCGCCCCGAGGATCTCGCCGCGCTGCTCGGGCTCCCCGACGGCGTCGTGACTCTCGGCTGGCTCTGCCTGGGCTGGCCGGACGAACGCCCACCCGAGCCCGGCCTGCAACGTGCCGGCTGGTCGCGCCGGCTCCCCCTCCACGACGTCGTCCTCACCGACCGATGGCCCAACGCACAGGCACCGGCCGCGCCGTCGTCGCGGCTGCGCGCCCCCACCCCCGCCGATGTCGTCGCCGTCCGCGACGACGCCGATACGTTGCTCACCGCACTTGGATCCCTCGGCGTGCTCGACCGGGCCGTCGACCGTGTCATCGCGCTCGGGCACCGCGACTGCCCCGGCGGTGTGCTCGTCATCGCCGCCGCTGACCATCCGGTCACAGTCCACGGGGTATCCGCCTACTCCTCGCACGTCACCGCCGACGTCACCCGCGCCGCGGTCGCCGACTCCGCACTCGGCGCGCGCGCGGCGCGAGCAGCGGGCCTCGACGTTCTCGTCGTCGACGCCGGCGTCAACGAACCCGTGCCCGGTGCCGTCGCGGCACGCCCGACCGGGCCGCGGGGCGACCTTCTGACCAGCCCCGCCATGACCGCCGGCGACGTCACCGCTCTCCTCAAGCTCGGACGCGTCCTCGGCAGCGCCAGCGGCGGCACCGGTCTTGTCGCGCTCGGAGAAATCGGCATCGGCAACACCACGGTCGCCGCAACCCTCGCCGCGCTGCTTCTCGACCTCGACGCCGACGCCGTCGTCGGGCTCGGCGCCGGCGCCGACTCCGCCATCCTCCAGCGCAAGCGGGAAGTGATCACCGGCGCACTCGCCCGCACTCGCCGCGCAACGACCCGCCCCATCGACCCGCTCGCCGCTCTCGCCGCGGCCGGCGGCCCAGAACTCGCTGTTCTCGCCGGCGTGACGCTCGGCGCCGCCGCTGCGCGCACGCCCGTCGTCCTCGATGGACTCGCCGTGTCTGTCGCCGCTCTGACCGCCATCCTCCTCGAACCCGCCGCCCAACACTGCCTCATCGCCGGACAACGCAGCCGTGAAGCCGCCCACCCCCTCGTCCTCGAAGCGCTCGGCTGCGAACCGCTGCTCGACCTTCGCATCCGAGCCGGTGAAGGGGTCGGCGCGGCACTCGCCGCCGGACTGCTCCTCACCGCCCTCCGCGTCCGCCGCGAAACGGCCCGCACCACCAAACTAACCGCATCACCCCGGACCCCTGGTGGGTACCGTGCAAACCCTCACAGTAGGTCCCCTTGAGGTTGACATCGCCAAGCGCGAGGAGGAGGCCGGCACCTGGCTGCTGTTCGCCCACACGTACGCCTACCTGGGCCAGCCCGCGGCCAGGAGTTCCCTTCGGTCGTCATGCCGGGCGGTCGGCAACCCCGGTCAGTTCAGGTGGGCCTGCAGCGCGCGCGCCGCGGTCTGGAGCGTCTCAGCGTGCGCTGGCCACTGCGGGGCGTGGGAGTGCAGGAAGCGCGCGCCTTCGAGCCAGCGGCCCTGCTCACCCATCGCCCTGCCCAGCTCGAGCAGCTCGGCTGGGCCGGCGCCGGGCAGGACGAGCCGCATCCGCAGCACCCACTCCAGGTCGGCGTTGCGGCGCAGCCGGCGGTAGACCTCCCGCAGGTTCTGCAGTACCCGGGCCAGGATCGCCGGGGTCGGCGTGGTGGCCAGCAGCTCGGGCCGGAACGGGGTGCGGGGGCCGGCGCGGGTGCTCGCCCGGAACAGGGCTTCGCAGTCGGCGAGGTCGAGCATCCGGCCGCCGTCGAACGCGTCGAGGTGATGGCGGGTGCCGACCGGGCGGACGAGGAAGTGGCCGGGCATCCCGACGCCCTCCAGCGCAACGCCGGCCCGCCGACCGACCTCCAGGCACACCACCGACAGGGTGATCGGGATGCCGAGCCGGCGGGAGAGCACGTCGGGCAGCAGCGAGTTGCGGGGGTCGTAGTAGCCCTCCCTGTCCCCCGTGAAGCCCTCCTCGACGAAGAGCCGGTGCACCAGGCCTTCCAGCGAGTCCACACCGCGCGCGAGCCGGTCCAGCTCGCGGCACCAGTGATCCGCGTCGACGTCCCGGTGTGCCCCGGCGGCGATGGCCAGGCAGGCCCGGTCCAGCTCAAGAGCACGGCGGCGTCCTGTGACGAGCGCGGTGAAACGGTCGACGGCATCCACGGTCTGAGATCCTGCGCGATCTCCCGCGCCGCGTCGACCCCACTCGCTGGAAGCGGTGCTCTCAGGCCAGTCCGGCGACGACCGCGAGCACGGCCAGCACGGCCAGCAGCAGGTAGCCGAGGTAGGCATCCAGCCGGCCGCTCTGCAACCGCTTCGCGGCGCGGACGAGGGCGAGCAGCGGCCGGCCGAGTGGGCGGAACAGGAACCGCTCGACGACTTCGACCACGTCGGCGGTGTAGCCGAGGTGGGCCGGGGAGCCGCTCTCCCGCTCCAAAACCCTGAGCTCGGAGCGGGTGAGCAGCAGGTTCGCCAGCACCTTGCGAGTGGGGTTGGCGAACCCGAAAGGGGTGTACTGGTTCTCCCCGGCCACCCCGCCGGTCGCCGAGCGCCAGGCCGGCACCCGGCGGACAGCGAACATCCGCCCGCGACCGAGGACGACGCACAGTGCGATCACGCCGAGCAGCAGGACGGGCATCGCGACGGCGAGCCAGGACGGTGAGAGGGCCGAGAACTCCGCATAGACCGGCTGCAGCACCCACTGCGACTTCAGCGACCTGACCGTCACCTCCCGCCTGACCACCGGGTCGAGCCCGGCGGCCAGCACGCGGATCCAGAGCGGAGCGACCGCCGCGAGTCCCAGGCAGCCGAACCCGAGCAGCGCCAGGCCACTGCCGCCCAGCCCACCGATGTCCCGGGTACGGCGCGCCTCGCCCGGGCTGCGGGGCCCGAGCACGACGAGACCCACGATCCGCACGAAGGCGACCGCTGCGAACCCGGCGGTGACCGCGACCAGGGCACCGGCGAGCGCCATCGGCAGCGCGTAGACCAGCCGACCCACCCGGAACTGCTGCATGAGCGCCTCGAGCAGGAACCACTCCGAGACGAACCCCGCGGTCAGCGGCAGCCCCGCGAGGGTGAGCGCACCGAAGGCCAGGCCGGTCCCGCTGACCGGCAGGCGGTGTCCGACGCCGCGGAGCGCCTCCAGCTCGGTGGTGCCGGTGGCGTCCTCGATCCCGGAGGTGGCGCAGAACAGCAGCGACTTCGCCAGGGCGTGCGCCACGGCCTGCAGGGTGGCCGCGAGCAGCCCGACGGCGAGCAGCGCCGGGCGGCCGGTGGCCGCCCCCACGAGGGCGATGCCGTACCCGACGGCGATCAGGCCGCCGTTCTCGACGCTGGAGTAGGCGACGCTCTCGGCCAGGTCGGTCTGCACCGTGGCGTGGGCGATCCCCAGCAGGGCGGTGAAGCCGCCGAGCAGCAGCACCGCCACCGCGAGCCACCCCGGCGGCACCTGCAGCAGTTGCGGGGTGCGCCACATCCCGTAGAAGCCGACGTTGACCGCGACCCCGGCCATCACCGCTCGCAGCGGCCCGGGGGCGGCCCGGTAACCGCGGGGCATCCAGACGTGCAGTGGCACCAGCCCCACCTTGACCGCGAACCCGCCGACGAGCAGTGCGAACGCCGCGTCCCGCAGCCCCGACCTGGGCAGAGCGGTGAGGTCTGCGAAGGTGAAACCCCCGGCGCGGGTGGCGAGCAACAGGAAGCCGAGCAGCAGCGCCGCACCGCTCACCTTGCTCAGGGCGAGCGTGGTGACCGCCGCGTCGGCCCGGCCGGCCTTGGACCGCTCGAAGCCGACCAGTAGGTAGAAGGCAACCGTGAGCAGCTCCCACGCCAGCAGGAACAGGAAGACGTCGTCCGCGGTGGTGATCACGGCGACCGAGGCGAGCACCAGGCAGTGCTCCGCGGCCAGTCCCCGGTACCGGACCCGGCCCGGTCGGGCGGCCCAACCGGCGCACACCAGGCACACCGGGACAGCCACCCCGAAGCTGATCAGCAGGAAGAGCCCGGAGAGCGGGTCGACGGACAGGCCGGTGGCGCCGAAGCCGAGCAGCCCCGATCCGAGGGCGGAGCCCAGCCCGAGCCGGGGGCGGCCGCCGGCGACGCCCGCGGCCCCGACGACGACCAGCAGCACCGACGCGGCTGCGGCCACGAGGTAGGGCACCGGGCGGAGCACGGCGCTGCGAACGCCGGCCACCAGGTCGAGCAGCCCGGCGGCGGCCAGCCCCAGCAGGGACGCGGCGAGCAGCGACGCGGGCATCTACCGGCCTCCTGGTCTGATCCGTCCGACAGCGAGCAGCAGCGCGTGCAGCAAGCTGAATGGGGACGGCGGCGAGCCTGGCACCCACACGTCGACGTCGAGGTGCTCGCCGATGCCGCCGGCGACCGCGTAGCCCGGGGCGAGGAGGCCACCACTGACCGCATCGGTTCCGGCAGCGACGACGAGGTACGGCCGCGGGATGGCCTCGATCGTCCGACCCAATGGCTCGGCCATGCCGTGCGAGCCCGCCCCCGTGACGAGCAGGACGTCGGCGTGCCGGGGGCTGGCGGTGAAGAAGATCCCGAGGCGGTGCACGTCGTAGACCGGGTTGAGCAGGGCGAGCACCTCCCACTCCTCCGAGCCGTCCGAGCCGGCGTCGACGTGTCTGATGTGCACGGACCGGCGCAGCATCCGGGTGCGGGCCGCCAGCGCTGCGCGGACCCGCTCGACGGCCTCGTCGGTCTCCGGGAGCTGGGGGACGACCAGCGCCTGCCGGTGCAGCCGCGCCGTCGCGCTGCCGGGAACCCAGCCAAAGAGGTCCGGCCGCTCCCGCACGCACCGGCCACAGAGGATGCAGCGCCCGGTGTCCACCCGGATCGCGCCGTCGCCGCCCCGGATCGCGCCGGTCGGGCAGAAGGACCCATCCCGGACCGACTCGACGGGCGCATCCGCGAGCGGCGCCACCGCGGCCGGGAAGGTCTCGGCGTAGGGGTCCGGCCGGCGGGGGTAGCGGGTCGTGACCACCCCCTCGCGCAGCCCCCGCAGCGCCCACGGCAACCCGGCCCACAGCGACCTGGCCTCCGGCAAGCTGGCCTCCCGCGGCTCGGTCTCCGGCGAGCTGGTCTCCGGCATCTACATCACCACCCCCGCGACGGACAGCCCGAAACTGGCCTCGATGAAGGGGAAGTCGGTGAGGATGTCACCGACGAACGTCGACGGGAACAGCACCAGGTTGTGGAAGGACGCCGACCGCGGCGCGCAGTAGCGGATCCGACCCTCGCCGTCGACCTGTAGCAGGTAGAGCACCTCGCCCTGCGGTGCCTCCGCCCAGCCGAGCGCCTGCCCCGCCACCGCTGGCACCGCGACCTGCAGGCGGGCCTCGTCGCAGGTGGGCAGCCGGGCGAGCGCCTGGTGGGTGAGGCGGAACGACGCCCCGATCTCCTCGATGCGGACCTGCGTCCGGGCCTGCGCGTCGCCCGCCTCGCGGGCCGGGACCGGTGGCGCCGCGAGCTGGCGGTAGCCGTCGTAGGGACGCGTGACCCGGCAGTCCTCGACGCACCCGGAGGCGCGGCCTACCGGGCCGAGCGCGCCGTGGCTGCGGGCGAGCTCGACAGCGAGCGGCCCGGTGCCGCGGACGCGGTCAAGGAACGACGAGGTGCCCAGCAGCGCGCGCACGTCGCCGTCGACCGCGCGCCGCAACCGCTCCAGCCCGGCACCGATGTCGTCGCCGGACAGCCGGGGGGCCGCGCTCACGCCACCGGGCACGACGACGCCGCGCCCGAACCGGCTGCCGCACAGCGCACCGGCGAACCGCAGGGCGCGTTCCTTGTGCAGCGTGAACCGCGCGGTGGCCACGGCCAGCCCGGCGGCGTCGGTGAGCTTGGCGAGGACGTCGAGGTGGTTGGCGACCCGCTCCAACTCGGCGTGCAGCACCCGCAGCAGCTCGGCGGCGGGCGGCACAGCCACGTCCGCGATGGTCTCGACGGCGTGCGCGAAGGCCAGCGCGTGGGCCACCGAGGCGATCCCCTCGACCCGTTCCGCCAGCAGCACCCCGTCCTGCACGGTCATGCCCTCGAACCGCTTCTGCACCCCGCGGTGCTTGGCGTGCGGGCGGATCCGCAGGTGGAGGATGTCCTCACCCGCGGTCTCCACCAGGTACTCGACGGACTCGAACACCCCCGAGCGCACCGGGCCGTGCGGGATGGTGAACACGCCCGGGCCGGACACGTGCGTCGAGAGCGCCCGCTCGTCGGGGTCGATCCGCGCGGGCTGACCGGCAGCGCCCGGGTGGGGCAGCGGGCCTTCGTCGTCGCGGTGCGGCAGCACGAGCGGGTCCAGCCGAGGGTGCCCCTCGGGCACCAGGCCGACCAGGTCGTGGATCGCCCGCTCGTACCAGAACGCCGCCGGGACGCTCGGCGTCAGGGCGGGGTACCGGGTGACCCCGGCAGGCAGGGCGGCGCGCAGCGGGGTGAGCTCGCCGCCGTGTGCCACGAGCGCGGTGAGCACGGTCCCGGAGGCGGGATCACCGCGCCCGAGCAGTCCGGCGAACCGCTGGCCCTCGGCGAGCCGGGCGCACAGGTTGGCCTGCAGTGCCCCGACCGCGTCCCGGGCCGGGCGCTGCGCCGTCGACAGGCTCACCGCGCCCCTCCCAGCTCGGCGGCACCACGGGTGAGGAGGTCGGTGAGCGCGTCCGGCGGGTGCAAGCCCAGCACCAGCAGCGCGAGGATCCCGACGAGCATCGGCGCCACCATCCACGCGCTCGGCTCGCCCCGCGGCGCAGCCGCGGCTCCCGGCGAATCCGCGCCGGGGAGGAACAGCATCCGCGTGGTGGCCAGTGACAATCCGAGGAAGGCCAGCGTGACCAAGGCGACCATGGCCGCCGCCGGAGCGTCGTGGGCCGAGCCCAGGCCACCGGCGACGATCTGGAACTCGCTGCGGAACAGTCCGAAGGGCGGCATCGCGGACAGCGCGAGGATCGTGAAGAGGAACAGCGGCGCGGTCCAGGGCAGCCGGTCGAAGCCACCTCGGATCCGTCCGATCTGTTTGCTGCCGCAAGCCCGTACCAGCACGCCGGCACCGAAGAACGCGTTGCCCTTGGCCGCGGCGTGGGACAGCACGTGCAGCAGCACCCCGGCGAAGGCGAGCGGCGCGCCGAACGACACCCCGATCGCCAGGATGCCCATGTGCTCGACACTGGAGTAGGCCAGCAGCCGCTTGAGGTTGCGCTGCTCGACCAGGTACACCGCGGCGAGCAGCAGCGAGAGCATGCCGAAGACGAGCAGCACGACCCGGGGGAAGCTGCCGCCCAGCGTGGCGACCGCGACCTGGTAGTAACGCAGCACGGCGTAGAAGCTCACCGCGAGCAGCGAGCCGGACAGCAGCGCGGAGACCGGGGTCGGCGCCTCGGAGTGCGCGTCGGGCAGCCAGGTGTGCACCGGGAACAGCCCGACCTTGGTGCCGAACCCGACCACCGCGAGTACGAACGCCAACTCCACCGCGGGATGTGGCAGGGCCGACCCGGCGCTGAGAAGGGGCGGGAAGGACAGGTCGTAGGACGCCCCGAGCACCGAGGCGCCCGCGTGGTACATGACGATCGTGGCGAGCAGGGCGATGCCCAGCCCAGACGACGCGATGAGCACGTACTTCCACGCCGCCTCGGCGCTGCGCCGGGTGCCGTCCAGGGCGACGAGCAGTGCGGAGACCACGGTGGTGATCTCCACGGCGATCCACAGCAGCGCCAGGCCGTCCATCAGCGGGGCACACAGCATGGCCCAGGCGAACAGGTCGAGCCCGGTCCAGAACCACCGGGAGTAACGCACCCAACCCTCCCGCTCCCGCTCACCGCGCAGGTAGCCGACGGAGTAGACGGCGGTGGCGGCGTAGAGGAAAGCCGTGCCGAGGAGGAAGACCACCGAGATCGCGTCGACCCGCAGGAACCCGATCCCGACCGGGCCCCGCGCCGCCGCGGGAACCAGCGTGAGGGCGAGGCCGAGGCAGGCGAGGCCAACCCCGACGCTGACCGCGGGCGCCACCGCCCGTCCCGGAACCAGCGAGAGGGCCGCGGCCACCAGCGGGAGCAGCGCGAGCAGCACGAGGACGACGGTCATCGGCGTCACCCCCGCAACTCGGTGAGCTGCGACGTGGACAGCGTCTCGGACCGGAGGTGGTGCAGGCGGATCAGCACGCCGAACACCACGACGGCCACCAGCAGGTCGAACAGGAACGCGACCTCGAGGATCAGCGGCAGGCTGGCGGCCACGACCAGGCTCGCCAGCGAGACACCGTTCTCCAGAACGAAGAACCCGACCGCCTGGGAGACGACGTCCCTTCGCATGATCATGAGGACGAACGACACCAGGACGATCGCCACGGCCACCGCCAGCGCGGTGGCCGGCAGCACCGGGCTGGCCAGGCGGAACCGGGCGCTGGCGAAGAACCCGAAGGCGGCGACCGCCACCGCGAGCAGCACCATGCTCGCCACGCCGAGCGCCCGGCTGCCGGCGATCTCCTGGTTGGTGCGACGCAGCAGCCGCAGCATGACCAGCGGCACGGCGACCACCTTGAGCGCCACCGAGAACGCCGCCAACCCGTACAACCCCGGCACGTGGCGGGTGGCAGCCACCACCACCGCCAGGACGGAGATCACCACCGACTGGGCGGCATACAGCCTGACCTGGGCGCGCAGCAATGTGGCCTGTAGCATGCCGAACTCGATGACCAGCATGAGCACGGCCAGCACGGTGGTCAGTCCGGCGTAGCTGCCGGGGGGCTCGGCGATGCCCTGCGCGAGATGGCCCATTCAGCCTCCTCCGAAGTAGAGCGTGAACACCGCGAGCACGGCGAGCATGAACGCTGCCGCCACGAACTCTGTGATCTTGAAGAGGCGGAGCTTCGCGAACGAGTCGTCGATCACCGCGATGCCGACGCCGAGCAGCGCGGACTTGCCGACCAGGGCCAGGATCGCCAGCCCCACGGCGAGCACGCTGGCGTCCGAGGCCAGCCCCCACGGCGCGACGAAGACGTTGATGAAGATCACGAAAAGGATGAGCTGCTTCATCGCCGAGCCCCAGCGCAGCAGCGCCAGGTAGGGGCCGGAGTGCTCGAACGGACGGGCCTCCTCGATCATCCCGAACTCGTTGCTGCCGGTGTGGGTTTCCACCGGGATCCGGCCGGTCTCGTAGAGGATGACGAGGAACAGCGCGGCCGCGGCGAGCAGGTGGGCCGGGCGGACGATCTGGTCGGCGGATGCGCGCACCGTCCTGGCCAGCGCGTAGGGCAGGTCGGTGCCGGTCACGATCGCGACCGTGAACACGACGAACAGCACCACCGGCTCGGTGATCGCGCTGAACGTCTTGGCCCGGCTGGCCCCGAGCTGCGCGTAAGGGGAACCGGTGCCGGCGGCGGCGACCGCGACGACGAAGCTGGCCAGGGCCAGGATGAACCCGCCGCCGAGGATGTCACCCAGGTACGCCAGGGGCAGCGGGAACGTCGTCAGCACCGGAATGAGCAGCGGCACCGTGAGATAGCAGGTCATCGCGACCAGCGGCGCCGCGAGGAACACCCAGCTCGCGCCGACCGGGGCCAGCGCCTCCTTGCGGAACCACTTGCCGATGTCGTAGTAGGGCTGTAGCAGGCGCGTCCCACGCCGGCCCTGCAGCCGGGCCTGGACCCGGGAGACCACGCCGTTGATGCCCGGCGCCGCGACGAGCACGGTGAGTACCTGCAGCGCCTGCACGAAGGAGACGGGCAACATGGGTCCCGGGGTCCTCCTCTACCGTCGTCCAGCCGTCCGGCTGGTTGTGCGGTAGAGACCATCAGCGGTCCGGGTGGCCCGCGGTTTCGGCGAGTCCCATCGCCGTGAGTGCAGTCTACGAGGCGGGTGGCGAGCCGACGCGGCGGGGGAGCGCCGGGCCGGTGCCGGGGCGAGGTCGGCGTGGGTGACCGGGTACGTCAGCCGCGGATCCGCTGACTACCATCGGGCCATCAGGGTCAGGGCGAGGTGGAAGGACCGCGGACATGACCGTGGGGGAGACGACGAGCGCGGCCCTGCCCGGGCAGCCGCAGCGACTGACGCACGACGAGCTCCGGCGGGCACAGACCCAGACCCTGCAGTCGCCCCGCCGACGGTACGGGATCGCCGCCCGGATCCTGTTCGCCCTGCTTGACGTGGTATACGGCAAGCCTCGCACGCTGAGCAAGTTCAAGGTCCTCGAACTGGTCGCCCGGGTTCCCTACCAGGCGTGGGAGCAGATCGCCTTCATCGCGATCACCCACGTACACTCGCGCACCGACATGGCGCGCCGCATACACGACCGGGTCGCCGAGTCCCGCGCGCAGCAGGACAACGAGATGTACCACTTGTTCGTCATCGAAGAGCTGATCGCCCGGTCTGGTCAGCCGCAGCCACGGATCAAGTTCTTCTGGCTGCCGCAGACGATCGCGTTCGTTTATTATCAGTTGTCATGGTTGCTCTTCGTGGTGCGCCCCCGCTGGTCGTACCGTCTCAATGCGGACTTCGAGGACCACGCCGAGCACGAGTACATGACCGTGGTCGCCGAGCATCCCGACTGGGAGCACACTTCTTTCGAGTCCACATTCGCTGACGACTTCGGCCACTTCGCCTCGCTCGCGGACGTGTTCCGCCAGATCGGCCACGACGAGCGGGTGCACAAGCTCGCGAGTGAGGCCCAGATGAAGGCGGCGCGGTTCCGCTGACACCTCACGGGTGCTCGGCGAGACGGCGGCGGGCGTCCTCGATCTCCGCCTCCGCCTGCCCACGGCCCACCCACGCCGTGCCGCCCTTGACGCCCTTGCCCGGTTCGAGGGCCTTGTAGACCTCGAAGAAGTGCTGGATTTCCAGTCGGTCGAACTCGGCGACGTCAAACACGTCGCGCAGATGCTCCTTGCGCGTATCGCCGGCCGGGACGCACAGCACCTTGTCGTCCTGGCCGTGTTCGTCGACCATGCACAGCATGCCGATCGGGCGACACCGGATGACGCAGCCGGGGAAGGTGGGCTCGTCCACCAGCACGATCGCGTCCAATGGGTCGCCGTCCTGACCGAGGGTGTCCTCGATGAAGCCGTAATCGGCCGGGTAGGACGTCGCGGTGAACAACGTGCGGTCCAACCGGATCCGGCCGGTCTCGTGATCCACCTCGTACTTGTTGCGGTGCCCCTTGGGGATCTCGACCACGACGTCGAACTCCATCTCCGTCCCTCCATGTCCATGTCGGTCGCGTCAACGTCGGTCGCCCAGCCAGGGGCGCTGCCAGCGGTGATGGCCCCGGACCAGTGACTCCGCCGCGCTCGGCCCCCACGATCCGCGCTGATACGGCTGGATCTCCGACGGGTGGTCGAGCAGCGGCTGTACGATGCGCCAGGTTTCCTCGACGCTGTCCTCACGGGCGAAGAGTTGGTGGTCGCCGATGAGCCCGCTATACAGGAGCCGCTCGTACGGTTCCAAGGGTTCGCCGAGTTCCTGGGTGAACGAGGTGTCCAGGTGCACGGTCCGCCACGAGTCAGCGGACTTCGCGGCTATCTGCAACCGCAGGCCCGGGTCGGGGTCGATCCGCAGCACGATCTGGTTGGGTTCGACCTGTGTCGGTGTGGGCAGGAAGGCCAGCCGTGGCGTCCGGCGCAGGAACAGCCGGATCTCGGTGACCCGTTCCGGCAGCGCCTTGCCGGCCCGCAGGAAGATCGGGACTCCGGCCCAGCGCCAGTTGTCGATTTCCAGGCGCAGCGCGACGAACGTCTCGGTGGTCGAGGAGTTCGCGACCCCGGGCACGTCGGTGTAACCGTCGTACTGGCCCCGCACGCAGTGCCGCGGGTCGGCCGCTGGCATCGCCCGGAACACCTCGGCCTTCTTGTCCCGCAGCTCATCGGCGCCGGCGCCGGCCGGTGGCTCCATCGCGACCAGTCCGAGCACCTGCAGCAGGTGGTTCTGGACGACGTCACGCAACGCACCGACCGCATCGTAGAACCCGCCGCGATCCTCGACGCCGAAGTCTTCGGCCATCGTGATCTGGACGCAGGACACGCTCTTGCGGTCCCACACCTCCGCGAGCGCCAGGTTGGCGAACCGCAGGTATTCCAGCTCGATGACGGGTTCCTTGCCCAGGAAGTGGTCCACGCGCAGGATCTGGTCCTCCCGCAGCACGTTGTGCAACCGGGTGTCCAGCTCGCGCGCCGAGCTGAGGTCATGTCCGAACGGCTTCTCGACGGCGACGCGTGCGTGCTCGACAAGTCCGGCGTCGCCGAGGTGTCCGACGATCGGGCCGAACAGCGACGGGGGCATCTCCAGGTAGTACAGCGGCCGGTGACGACGACCGATCCGCTCGGCGAGCCGGCGGTAGAGCGCGTCGTCCATGACATCACCCGGTACGTAGGCCAACCGCCGTGCCAAGCGGTCGAAGACCTCGTCCTCGACCTTCTCACCAGAGTCGCCGATCGCCTTGCGGGCATGCTCGGCCAACTGGTCGACGGACAGGTCGTCAACGGCCACGCCCAAGACCGGACAGTCGAGAAGCTTGCGACGCTCCAGCCGGTACAGTGAGCGGAACGTCATCTTGCGGGCCAGATCCCCAGTGATGCCGAAGATCACCAACAGGTCCGCCGCGTTGCCGCCGCTGCCACCGGCCATACGTGACCTCCTTCATCTCTTGTCGAGCGGGTGGGGACCCTCATCGTCGCCTTCCCGCACGCGGTCGGGCCACCCCGGGCCGGGTGCGGGCCACGCGGGTTGCCGGGTTCTCGTCCACGGTCACGTTGTTGGCCGTCGCGTCGTCGGCCGCGTCGCTGGTCGCCGCGTCGTCGGCCGCCCCGTCGCTGGGCGCCGTGGTGGTCGGCCGCGGATGACGCCACCCCGGTCGAGCGGCGCCGTGCTCTGGCCGTCCGCCCAATGTCGTAGCCGTGGACGACCTGCTCCCCGACCAGCAGACAGGTGGCCGTCGCGAGGCTCAGCGAAGCCTGTGGGGCGTACCAGGGAGTGAAGCGTGTGGGGCGCGTACCAGGGAGTAAGGACAGGTTCGTCGGGCGACTGCCCCGCGGTCGCCGCCAGGAAGGCCTGGTGCCCGCCTGGCGCACCAGCCCGGCCAGCGTGCCAGTGTGGCGCTCGGGTACCAGCGCGAGCGTGCCGGCGGTGACCCGCGAGAGCCGGTCGGGGAAGGCCACGGTGTCGGAGATGTGGGGCGACACCGCGTCGAAGGAACCCGTGACGGCCTCGGTGAACGCCTGCAGCGCGACCACGAGGTGGGCGCCGACCTCCCCTACCGTCCAGGTCAGACCCTTCACCGGCAGGTCGCCGTCGTCCAGTGAGCCGAGCAGGTCGGACGTCCGGCGCGCGGCGCCCTGTAGCGCCGACCGCGCCTGTGCCACGTCGATTCGCACCGCTCCTCCCTCCAACCCGGCACGCGTACCGAGCCTTGCCCATCCATCCGCCGCTCGCCCGTTTGGGGGGCCTCACGCCCATAGCCGGCTTGGCGTGTCGGTCGTTGAGGACCGTCAGGTCGAGCTGGCAGCGCTCGGGGTCGGCGAGGATGTCATTGCGACGATCCTCCCAGGCGTGATCGTGAAGTTGAATACGACACGTGGCTGTCCGGAGCCAGCCTTCCCGCCTGGATCCCACGACCACAGCAATCAAGGGGCTTCCCGGTGCCCTCGCCCGCCCGGCACTCGGGGCTCACCGGCACCGGGTGGGGCCGACCGAGGCGACGACCACCCGACGCAAACGTCGCGGCGGCGGGAACCAGCCACCCACGCGATCCGAACTAATGAACGGCTGGGGTCGCGGTGAGGCGGGGACCCGGGAGTGTAGGCTGACCGGGAGGGCGGGCGATGGTGAGTGGCCTTCGGCGAGGGTTGCAGCTCACCCTCGGGGTGATATGGCTGCTCGACGCCGCGTTGCAGTATCAGCCTTACATGTTCTCCAGCGCCTTCGCCACTCAGACTTTGGCTTCCACGGCGCAGGATAACCCGACGCCAGTCGCTGAATCGATCACCTGGTCGGTGGGGCTGGTCGTCGATCATACTGTGGTCACCAATGCGGTGTTCGCCACCGTGCAGTTGCTCCTGGCGGTGGGGTTATTGTGGCGGCGCACCGTCAAACTAGCCTTGGTCGCGTCTGTGGTGTGGTCGCTGGGGGTGTGGTGGTTGGGGGAAGGATTCGGCGCCATGTTGACAGGTGGCGCGAACCCGCTCACCGGCGCCCCTGGTGCGGTCGTTCTCTATGCGTTAGCCGCGGTGCTGCTGTGGCCCCCCGCCCACCACGAACAGCAGCACCTTCCAGGTCAGGGTTCGGTGGTCGCGACCAACCCGCTCGGCGACACCGCGGCCCGACTGCTGTGGTTGCTGCTCTGGGGCAGCCTGGCCTACTTCGCCGTGCAGCCGGCCAACCGGGCCGCTGACGGTCCCCACGACGCCATCGCCGGGCTCGCCCCGGGCGAACCGAGCGGGCTGGCCAGCCTGGACCACACCGTCGCCAGCGGGCTGGCGGGTGCAGGCCAGACGTTCGCGGTGGGCTCGGCGGTCGTTCTGGGGATCATCGCGCTCGGCGTGTTCGCGCCCCCACCGCTAAGCCGCGCCACCCTGGTGCTGGCCATGCTGGTCGGCGCCGCGTACTGGGTGATCGGTGAGAACTTCGGCGGGATCCTCACCGGGCAAAGCACCGATCCCAACAGCGGGCCGCTGCTGATCCTGCTCGCCGTTGCCTACTGGCCCTTACGCACCCCACGCGGCTTGGGCTTCCCGCATGGCACGGACCCCTCGGGTGGGCTCAATGATCTCGGTATGGTCCATTCTCCCAGCTAGTGCCCCAGCCCCACACAATGCAAACCTTTCAGCGCTTGTGCTTCCATGCCTTGCGGTATCGCATTGCCGGGTCGACCCAGTGCCAGGCGGTAGCGGCGAACCCCAGGTCGGAAGTGCGCCTCGGAAGCCCAGTCCTCGAAGCGTCCCTCGATCACCTCCACGTCGAGGTCGGCGAGGTTGCGCCGGGCGGCAGCGGCGAGCTCGGGGCCGAGCTCGCCGCAGGTGATCCGAAACCCACGCTGAGCCAGCGGGAGGGTTGCCTTGCCGGTGGCACAGCCGATCTCCGGGAGATGCTGGCCGGGTCGCAGGCCGGCCGCGGCGATCAGCTCCTCGAACAGGTAGTCCGGGTGGTCGGGCGGGCCCGTTGGTACAGCTCGGCGGCCCGGCCGAAGGTGACCCGGAGCCGCTCCCGGTCCGCATCGGCGCCCAGCCGTGCCTGACGGGGGCGTCCGGGTGGGATCGGTCACGACGGCTGCGGGCGCGGACGACCAGGTACACGGGAAGGGCCGCGGCGCCGGGGAGGTCCCGGGCCAGCCTTCCTCGGGCCGGGGCTTCGCAGATCCGGTCCACGCCTACTAGGCCGGCATCGACCAGCGTATTGACGTAGAGGGAGATCACCCGGCGGTTGGCGCCCACTTCCCGGCGAATGGACGTCACCAGCTACCCCGCACCTCATCGGGTAGCCGCCCCCGCCGGCTGGTGGTGTCCACGCCCGCTGCCCGCAAGTAGACCTGCGAGAAGATGACCTTTCTCAGGGGCCTCGCAGGTGCGCACATGGTGCGAACGTCACCGGTCACGCCCGGGTCAGCCTACTGCCTGCCGTAGCCGGGTGGCTGATCGCCATCTGGCTGCAGTCCCGCCGGCCACGCTGGTGGCGCTGGCGCACCTGGTGGCGCTGCTCGCCCGCGCCGCGCCCGCCAAGCGCGGTACGCATGCGCCGCGGACCTCGACCACAGCGACTCGCCGGGCCGCCCATCTCCTCTGTGGGAGTGATCCCGACCAACCGTCTCCCCGGATCAGTCAGTTCGATGCCGTAGACTGTCGCCTCCAGATCGAGGAAGGAACCACAGGGGTGGTCAGGGCAGTTCAAACATGGTCCGGTTATGAGGCTCGGGCGTTGCGCACAGCATTACGGGCGAGCGTCCGGGACTTTGCCGCACGCCTCGGGATTAGTCCTCGCGCGGTTTCCAAATGGGAGGCGGGTGGACGCAATATCCAGCCACGTCCCGAGACGCAAGCGATCCTTGACACAGCTTTAGAGAAGGCGAGCCGGGAAGCGCAGGACAGGTTTGAAGTCCTGGTAACGGGCGGAAGTGAGACCGAAACTACTAGTAGTAATGAATACGCTCAAACACGAATAGTGAAGCGGGTAGGAAACGGCGCCTCTATCGTGTCGACCTCTCTGCAGGCGGAACAGCGGCTAGCGCAGATGTCCGTAATCGAGAGGCCTTTGGGGTTGTCACCAGAAGAAGCTCAGCAACTATCCGGCCTGGTCGGTAACATCGTCGAATTGCACCTACGGGTAGAAATCGACATCGCGCCGGATGGTTGGGCGAGCGTAACGTATCGACATGATCTCTTCAACATGAGCGCCCGGCCACTTACGCGGCTGGCTCGGGAAGTGTGGTTCGAAAACACGGACGGCCCGATTGTCATCGAGCCGACCAGTGGGAGTCAACGGCATCTCAGCATTCTGCGTGTCCACGACACAGCTCACCTTGCCAAGTTCGGTTGCCAGATCTCACCCGCTGTCCAGCCGGGAGAGTCGGCAACTGTCGCTTACACCTGCAAGGGCGGACAGTTTCTTAATGATCACTACTGGCGTCAATCACTGCCGCGATACACCAGGCACCTGGCGATCAACCTTCGACACTATGGCGTACAGCAGTTGATCAACTGCACCGCAACGGAGGAGCATCCAGACGGCGCGGAAAATTCAGCAACCGAAGACCTGATCTGGGACTACGACGGCGACGCTGTGGTCATCACGCTCATCCGTGACTATCTTATGCCAAACCAGGCGATGACCCTTCGGTGGGAAGTTCGCCGTGAGGGTGCGTGACCGCGTCGAAACCATCCTTCGGGCGTGGAACCTACACGAGACCAATCGTGGTGCCTCTCCGATCATCGATTACGATTGTCACCTCCAGACTGCGGAGATCACTCCAGCATCAAGCCGCTTGAGCGTCCTCGGTGAACTCTCTGATCTGTGTCGGCTGTCGAGCGAGGAAGGCGATGACTGGATCGCCGCGACCACCGCTGCCCACATGGCGTATCTTCGCGCGCTTATGGGGGAACGCTGGCCTCTCGATCACTACATCCAGGAAACCCAAGGCTGCCCGGCGAACGGCTGGGCGCCCGAGTACGTCAGCAACGTTGGCGCCCTCGCGCAGCGAAATCTTGGCGAACTTGGCATCGGGTGGGGCCCCCAGGCCGAGGCCGATCTGGAGGAAGTCGAGGGACGATTAGATCCAGATATCGTACCTGATATGATCCGACAGGCTGTGGTAGAATTTGAACCAACCGTCCGTAAAATTACCGCCTCGACTGCTGAATACGAATTGTCCGTCGAGTCAACGAACGTCGACGCCTACTGGTCCTACTGGTTGGATGGCGCGGGCTCGCGCGCCCGGCTGCGGCTCAACCTTCGACACGCACACTTCACCAACGTACGTGCCCGGCAGTTCGCACTACACGAAGTCCTCGGTCACGCACTGCAGAGCGCCAGCCTGGCCGCCCGGTGTGCAACCGATGACGTCCCCTGGCTCCGTCTGCTGTCAGTCCACGCACCGCACCAGGTTCTGCTCGAAGGCCTTGCCCAGGCCCTACCCCTTTTCGCCGCAGCAGGCGACCGCGCCCTCGTCGCGAGGGTACGCCTCGACCACTACGTCCAGCTCGTCCTCGCCGAACTCCACCTGGCGATCAACTCAGGCGCAACGGTCGACGAGTGCGCCACGCACGCACATGCCCGTGTACCCTACTGGAGCGATGATCGGATCGCCGACCTCCTGACCGACCGAGGAACCAACCCCTTGCTCCGCTCCTACCTGTGGTCCTACCCCGCAGGGCTGGACTGGTTCGTCGCGCTCGCTGACCGCGGTACTACGGTCAGCGCCCAGGAGGCACTCCGTGCCGCATACCGCGACCCGCTCACACCCAGCGACCTCGAAGCCCTCTGGCCGGCTGGACCGGCTATCGGAGGACCTCAACGAGATCCCGCTGTTCGTCTACGGCACCCTTCTCTTTCCTGAAGTCCTGCATGCCCTCCTAGGACGCGTTCCCACCACCACTGCCGCGCACGCGGACGGCTGGCGCATCGTTGCCCTGCCTCATGTGGTTTACCCAGGGCTGCTGATTGCAACTGATGAATCAGCCGCAGGTCTCCTCATCACCGGCCTCACCCGGGATGATTGGAACGTCATCGACGCCTTCGAAGCTGACCTCTACGAACTGCGCCAACTGAACCTCGTTGGTGGTCACCGAGCGCTCGCCTACGTTTGCTTTGACAGCCCGGCAGTTTCGGCCGGATCGTGGGATCCCCAGTATTTTTCCCAGCATCATCTCGCCGATTATGTTCGACGCTGCACTGTCTGGCGACAACGGCACTCACACGAAAACGCTCCCGCCGCCACCAGCGAATAAGCCTTGGCGGGGTGCGTAGCACTCACTCGCGATAGTGGGAGCCAATCGCTTACAGGTACTACGCCAGTGCAACGCTGGTGCGACGCAACGGCAGCGCAGGTTCTACGGCAGGACATTTCGGCTGGCCGGGAACCGTCCGAAACTGAGGCATGTGGCGACTGGTAACGAGAAGCAAGCAACCCGACTTGCACCAGACGGCAGATGTGAGCTTCACGGCGGGGCCGGGGGGCCAATCCCTCGTACGCCTCCGGCCTCGCCGTGGTCCACGAAGCTGAGGGTCGGGCGGTGAGTGGTGAAAGCGCGGCAGTCTGACGGGCAGCGGGGTGTGCAGGTCATTCACCCGCCTGGAAGCTACGGCATTGACCCGGTCTACGTGCGGGTGAACCGGGAGGCGGCCGGAGATGCCTGGCCGGTGCGGGGCAGTGGTATCGAGGGCGGCTTCGAGGGCATGTTGGAGATCAACCACCCGCACTGCCGTGACGACCAGGCTCATGTCTACCTGCGGGCGGACAACAGTCACTGCGCGTTCGTCTACTGCCGCTGGTTGCGCGACGACGGCGTCCCCGAAGCGGCGCTTACCGTGGTCCGGATTCTGGCAGCGGGCCGGTGACTGAGTCCAGCGGTTGTGGGATCCGCTACGGCGGTGGGCCTGTTGGTGGGGCGATCCGTTCCGGACGTTCGACCGACAACTCCGCTGACAGGTGCGCCGCTCGCGCCGCCGCACCCAGTTGCGGATCAAACGCTCCCATCGACAAGCCCGGCGATGGATCCG
>JAVKSM010000001.1:27488-75031 GCA_039583705.1 Pseudonocardiaceae bacterium | reverse complement strand
TCGCCGGTCTCCAGCCGCGACAGTTGCGAGGTACTGATCTTGGCGAGCCCGGCGACGACCTCCAGGCTCTTGCCGCGGGCGCGCCGGATGCGCCTCACCCGCCGGCCGATGGTCACCGGGTCGTCCAGCTCGACCGGCTCGCTCCCGTTCGCCACGGCGCACCCCTCCCGATCCCCGGTTGCCGTCCCCGCCACGGTAGACCAGCCTTCCGGGTGCGTTTTCCGGACACTTAGAGTTACAGTCGGTTATGGGACGCGGGTGGTCGATGCCTGCTCGCCCAGGTGGCGGTAGATCGTCGAGCGGGTGACGCCGACGATCTCGGCGATCTGCGCGACGGTGTGCTGGCGCTGGTCGTAGAGCGCCCGCGCGGTGGCGAGCTTGGCGGGGGTGAGCTTGGCGGGCCGGCCGCCCCGCCGGCCGCGGGCGCGGGCCGCGTCCAGCCCGTCGCGGGTGCGCTCGGAGATCAGGTCGTGCTCGAACTCGGCGATGGCACCCAGGATCGTGAAGAACATGCGCCCGCCCGGGGTGGCCGTGTCGATCGACTGGTGCAGCACCCGCAGGTCCACGCCGAGGCTGTGTAGCCGGTCGGCCAGGTCGATGAGGTTGCGCATGCTGCGGCCCAGCCGGTCCAGCTTCGTGACGACCAGGACGTCCCCGGCGCGGAGGTAGGCGAGGGCGGCGTCGAGTTGCGGGCGCCGGGCGAGCTTGCCGGATGCCTTGTCGGTGAAGATTCGTTCGCAGCCGGCGCCGTTGAGCGCGTCGAGCTGGGCTTCCGGGTGTTGGTCGCGGGTGGACACGCGGGCGTAGCCGATGTTGGTCACACCCTAGTGTCGCGTAAACGTCTGACGGCGTTACCGGCGGGACGTAGATTTCCGACACGGGTTGCCGGACCGGGAAAGCGCAGGTCGCCGAACCGCGCCAAGATCGAGCTGGGGTGTCGCGTCAAGGATCGTTGGCAGGGCGCCCGCCAGACCGGGCCGCAGTGAGCTGCTCCAGCGCCAGCGCGGCGCCCTCGATCCGGTTCCGCGTCGCGGGCGAGCAGGGCAGCTCCCCCTCCTCGGCGTCGGCGAGCAGCGCCCGCAGCGCTGCCGCGGTCTGCTCGACGTCGGTCCGGTCCACGGCGGGGATGATCTCACAGCGGCCCGCGATCGGCTCTCGATCCATGGGTCGGTTCGATCGATGGGTCGGTCGGCGCCGTGATCGTCCCGGCGGCTCGTCTGGTGGGCGCCGGACCCGGTCGCACCAGCCACGCCGGTGGTTGGTCACATCAGCCACGCCGGTCGATCTTGTTAGAGGGCCGTACAGCCGGTCGTTTACGCGGTCGGGGGGATCCGTACCGAGCCGGGTCGGCCGGGGTGTCGCCGGTGCGGTACGGGCTGGACCTGCCGGCGTAGGGCGTGGCGGCGTCGAGCAGCCAGCCGACGACCTCGCCACGCAGCTCGTAGCCGGAGATCAGATCCTCGGCGAGCGCCACCGACGGCACCCGCACGCCGCGCTCGAGATCGGAGATCATGGACCGGCTGACGCCGGTGGCCGCTGCCGCGTCGGTGAGCGACCAGCCGCGGGCGTGGCGGGCCCGCCGCAGCGCCGCGGCGAGGTCGGCGGGGAGGTGGCGCACCGGGGGAGCTGGTCGATCGAGCGTTGCCGCTGGTCAGCGCGGTCGGGAGCCGCCGGATCAGCGGTAGTTGACGAACTGGAGCGGGATGCCGAAGTCCTTGCCCTTGAGCAGGGCGATCACGGCCTGTAGCTCGTCCTTCTTCTTGCCGGTCACGCGCAACTGGTCGCCCTGGACCTGGGTCTGCACGGCCCTGGGGCCCTCGTCGCGCACCACCTTGGCGATCTGGCGGCTCTTCTCGGTGGAGATGCCCTGTACCAGGGTGCCGGTGACCCGGTGCACCTTGCCCGACGGCGCCGGGTCGCCCACGTCGAAGGCCTTGAGCGAGACGCCGCGCTTGACGAGCTTCTCCTTGAACACCTCGACGGCAGCGCGGCAGCGTTCCTCGGTCTCGGCCTGGATGTTCACGGCCGCCTCGCCGGCCCACGACACGCTCGTGCCGGTGCCACGGAAGTCGAAGCGCTGGGCCACCTCCTTGGCAGCCTGGTTGAGCGCGTTGTCGACCTCCTGCCGGTCCACTCTGCTCACCACGTCGAACGACGGGTTGGCCACCGCACGGCCTCCTCCCGATGCGCGCGATCCGCTTGCGCCGCTTCCCCGACCGCTCGGTATCCTGCAGTCCGCGGTCGGCGCCACCGCCCGCACCTGGCAGGTTGCCCGAGTGGCCAAAGGGAGCGGACTGTAAATCCGTCGGCATCGCCTACCTAGGTTCGAATCCTAGACCTGCCACCACACCCCCGAACGAGCCATGACCAGCACCGACGCTGGCGTGGGCCGATCTCCTCGGTCCGGTGGGGCCCGGCGCTGCCCGGTCGCCGGGTCGCCATCCCCACAGGCGGCCACGAGCGTCACGGCTGCGAGCGCGGAGGGTCAGGCCGACACAGGCACTGCTCTCGAAGCCGCCCTCGTCGCCATGCAGATTAGGCTCCCTTAACCTTAGGTGAAGCTAACCTAACGCTGCTAGGGTGCTGAGGGCACGCCGCCGCGCTGGCCGGGGTACGCGCGCCTCCTACAGATCGTGCCGTCTACAGATCGTGCCGTGTCTTCCCCGGGGAGCAAAGCGTGTGGGCCGAGGAGAGCAACGCCATCACCACCCCGACCTCACCACCTGATCCGGATGAGGAGAAGGTCGTCAATCAGCACGTGGCGAGCGACGTGCCCACCGACGCGACGACGGTCGCTGCCGCAGGTGCCCGGCTGTCGTGGCGCCGGCGCTGCCTCGGCCTGGGGTTCCTCGCCGTCTGGGGCCCCGGCCTGATCGTCATGCTCGCCGACACGGACGCCGGCTCGCTGATCACCGCGGCCCAGTCGGGCACCCGGTGGGGTTACACGATGATCCTGCCCCAGCTCATCCTGGTCCCGATTCTGTACGTCGTGCAGGAGATGACCGTGCGCCTGGGCGCCATCACCGGGCAGGGTCACGGCGCCTTGATCCGCACACGGTTCGGACGCGGCTGGGCGCTGCTCTCGGCGGGAACCCTGTTCCTGTCCGCGATCGGCGCCCTGATCACGGAGTTCGCCGGGGTCGCCGGGATCAGTGAGCTGTTCGGCATCTCGCGGTGGGTGAGCATCCCCACCGCGACCATCTTCCTCCTCGGCTTGGCCGTCACCGGCAGCTACACACGAGTGGAACGCATCGGAATCGCCCTCGGCCTGGCTGAGTTGGCCTTCCTGCCCGCGATGCTGCTCGCTCACCCCAGTTTCCACGCGCTGGGCCGGGGCCTGACCTCGCTCCCGCTGGGAAACAGCTCCTATCTGTTCCTGCTCGCGGCCAACGTCGGCGCGGTGATCATGCCATGGATGATCTTTTATCAGCAAGGTGCGGTGATCGACAAACGGCTGTCGGCGCCCAACATCCGCCGAGCCCGCCACGACACCGCCGTCGGAGCCGTGCTGACCCAGCTCATCATGATCATGGTTGTGGTGGCCCTCGCTGCCACCGTTGGCCGCATCCATCCCGATGCGACCCTCAACACGGTCGGCCAGATCGCCGATGCACTGACCCCCGTGCTGGGCCACCTCGGCGGCAAGGTCCTCTTCGGCTTGGGCATCCTGGGCGCAGCGCTGGTCGCCGCGATCGTGTCCTCCCTGGCCGCGGCGTGGGGACTGGCCGAGGTCTTCGCCTGGAAGCACACCCTCAACGAACGCCCCAGCCGCAGGACCGCTGCGTTCTATCTCACCTACGCACTGGCCCACATCCTCGGCGCCGCCCTCGTGCTTTCCAGTCTCGACCTGGTCAGCCTGGCCGTCGACGTCGAGGTCATGAACGCCCTGCTGCTCCCGATCGTGCTCGGCTTCCTGCTCGCCCTGGAAGCCAAGGCACTCCCGGCACGGTGGCGAATGCGCGGCTGGTACAGGCACACCACCTGGTTGTTGTGCCTGCTCGTCATCGGCTTCGCCCTCTACATGATCCCCAAAACCCTCGGGATCAACTTCTAGGCTAAACGGGCGGCATTGTGATCGACTGCAAGTGGTTGAAGACGTTGCGCGGATCCCACCTCGCTTTCACCTCTTGAAGATCGGGGTAGTTGTCCTTGTAGTAGAGTGTCCGCCAGTCGGCGAGGTCCACGTCGGGGTAGTTGACATAGCAACCGTCGAGGCGACCGTCGGGGAGCGGTCCCGCGTCGCCGTACATGGCGGTGTAGAACCCGCGGATCCAGTTGAGGTTCGCCTGGTCGTCAGCCTCGTGTTCCCAGTACGTCTGGTATTGGAGCTTCATGGCTGACGAACGTTGCGGGATGGCCGTGGCGGCCGGGTCGACCGCATTCACCTGACCGCCGTAAGAATCGACCTGGAGCAGCGCCTGAGCGTTCTGGAACTTCGATTCACGCAGCTCGCGCCAGATCGTATGGCACTCTTCGGTGGTGAAGTTACCGATCATGTACGCCGACTTGTACTTGGCTCGGCGAGGGTTTCCGGAGCCGTTCAAGGTCTGGGTCGCGAACAACCAGGGCATGATCTGGACGTCAAGGCTCGGCGTCGGGACACCATGATAGCCGACGGGCCTGAGGACCGGTTCCGGACGGATGCCGGCTGGGCGCACCGTCTCGCGGAAGACATGCAGTGGGTCCGGGTCGTCGCCCACCAGTTGGATGGTCAACGCGATCTGGGGCGCCGGCGCGCAGGTGAGGTGCAGCAGGGCGAACAGGCCGTCGGAGGGGTCACCCGGATCCTTGTGGTCAACGAAGAAGCGGCCATAGTTCTGCAAGAACCCGGTGAACGAGTCAACGTCGAAGCCCTCCCAGTTCCAGCCCTCGCTGACCAGCCATGCCTGTGAGGGCGCGGCGGGGGGGTCAGCGAAGAAGAACTTCGTCACGACGCCGAAGTTGCCGCCGCCGCCGCCCTGGTTCCCCCACAGCATCAGCGACTCGGCACTATCAGCCGCCTCGGCGCTGAACCGGTCGCGCCGGGTGATCCCGTTGTCGTCGACGTGGACCACCTCGACGGCGCTCAAGTAGTCAACCGTCAGCCCATGCCGGCGGGACAGCAGCCCGTAACCCCCGCCGGTGATGTGCCCGCCCGCGCCCACCGAGTAGCAAGAGCCGCCCGGTATCGTGACACCGTACCGTTTGTACATCCGGAGGTAGACGTCGAAGAGAGTCGCACCCGCGTCGACGACGAGCCACCCGGTCTGCGGGTCGACATACACGCCATTCATCGGGGACAGATCGATGATGACGCCACCAGTGTTGCCGTAAACGAAGTTCTCATAGCAGTGACCACCGCTGCGCGTCGTCAGGCGCCGCCCCTGGCGCACCGCTGAACTCACTGCGGCCACCACGTCGTCCGGGCTGCTGCATAGCTGCACATAGGCCGGGTCGGCGGTCCAGCGTTGATTGAAGCCGCGGGTGACCGCCGGGAACCTGGGGTCGCCGGGTTGCACCTGTGGTCCAGGGAAGCTGTTGTCCATGTCCGTCCTCCTGAGTCCTGGCACCGCTGCTCACGCCGCGGGCGCCCGTTTCTGCTCTTGACGGGTGAGGGCTGCCGCGGCGAGAGCGAACAACCCAAGGAAGACCACCTCGCCGGCGATCGCGAGCGGGATGTGGCGCAGATCCTCGTCGTAGACGGTGACACCGAGCAGCACGGCGACGAGGGGGTCGACGACAGTGATCGCCGGCAGGCTCGCCGCCAGCGGGCCGGCCTGGAACGAAAGCTGGTTGAGCAGCAGGCCGGCGGCACCGCTGACCAGCAGCGCGTATGGCTGCCAGCTCACCAGCAGCGCCACCGGTCCGTGCGGCAGCAGGTTGGTGCACGCCTTGAGGAGCGTGGCCGTGACAGCGAGCACGCCGGCGGCCACGGCCGGCCCGCGGTCGGCCGGTTGGTTGCTCGGCGTGACGCCGAACGTCGCCGTCACGAGGAACCCCGCCAGGTCGACCACCAGTGCCAGCGCCAGGGTCATCTCGGTCCTCGTGATCCGCTCGCCCCGCAGCCGATGGTTGAGCGGCAACGCGAGGTCGAACGACGGTGGCTGGAAACGGCGGACCCACGACACCAGCCTCACCCGGAACCGGAAGCGGCGCCACGCCAACCACCCCGGCCCGGTCGGCGACCCCCGGGGCGAGCGCGGCCGGCGGTGAGCCCCCGAGGACAGGGCCGGAGACTAGACCGGGTCCGATCGGGAATACCTCTCGGTACCACCCACGGTGACCGGGCACCGTCGGCCACTCCCGGAGCTGAGCGGATGCAGATGTGAGGCCGCGTGAGCATCCCCCCGTCAGGACGGCAGTACGAGATCCGCCACGGTGAGCAGGCCGCCGTCGTGGTCGAGGTCGGCGGCGGGGTGCGGGAGTACCGGGTGGGCGAGCGGGCGGTCCTCGACCCCTACCCGCGGGAGGCGATGTGCGACGGTGCGCACGGCGCGCCGCTGGTTCCCTGGCCCAATCGGCTGGCCGACGGCCGGTACCAGTTCGCCGGTGTCGACCACCAGGTGGCGATCACCGAACCGGAGAAGGGCACAGCGATCCACGGTCTGCTGCGCTGGCGTTCCTGGGTTCCGGTGCGCCAAGAGGCGAGCCGGGTCACCATGGCGACCCGACTGCATCCGCTGACCGGCTACCCGTTCCTGCTCGACGTGGAGGTGGACTACCTCCTCGCTGACGACGGCCTGACGGTGACGACCACGGCGACCAACCGGGGCGAGCGGAGCTGCCCGTACGGCAGCGGGCAACACCCGTACCTGTCACCGGGCAGCGGCGTGATCGACGATGCCGTGCTGACCTTCGCCGCCGGCACCCGTATCGTCACCGACCCGCAGCGGCAGCTCCCGATTGGGACCGAGCCGGTGCCCGGCAGCCGCTTCGACTTCGCCGACGGGCGCAGCCTTGATGACCAGCGGATCGATTTCGCTTTCACCGACCTGCGCCGCGACGAGGCGGGGCGGGCCTGGGTGCGGCTGGGAGGGCCGGACGGGCGGTGCGCCGAGCTGTGGGTGGACGGCAGTTACCCGATCGTCGAGCTCTTCACCGGCGACACGCTGAGCCCGCACCGACGCCGCCGGGGGCTCGGTGCCGAGCCGATGACCTGCCCGCCGAACGCCTTTCAGACCGGGGAGGGAGTCTGGCGCCTGGCGCCGGGGCAGGCGGCCAGAGCCCGCTGGGGCGTCCGGTTGAGCGCGGGATGAGCTCGCCGCAATAGGGCAGGGGCGCCTCGCCAGCGGCGGGGGCGACCCTCATGCCTACTCCTCGCGGCGCAGCAGCGCGGCCAGCAGGCCCATGCCGCCGACGACGAGCATCAGCCCGGGCGCCGCGATCGGTGGCCCCATCGGCACGTTGTAGGACGCCATCTGCCAGCCGCCCGGCCTGCGGGCGACCCCACGGGCGTGAAAGTACTCGCCCAGCAGCCCGTTGGCGGTGTAGACCGCCGCGGTGACCGGCAGCCACGTCTTCGCCCAACGCCGGGAGAACACCCCGCCGATCCCGGCGACCACCACCGGCGGGGTGACCAGCACCGGGCTCCACATCCACTTGTTGCCGAAGCTCGCCCGGTAGTGCTCGAGGTAGATCTCGGCAGTGGTCACCGCGGCCGCGAGGGCGGTCAGCCCCGACAGCGAACGCTCGAAGCGGCCGTGCTCGACGTTGGACAGCCACCGGTCGACCCGGTGCTCGGCACGGCCCACCCAGTCGCCGTGCCGGGCACCGGACCGCGCGCTGCGCCGGACGGCCTTCCCGGCTGCCCGGGGGGTGGGCACGGGTGGGATCGTGGTCGTGGTCGGTCGGGTCAACAGGTTCATCGCCACCGTTTTCCTCGTCATCGCAGCCCTACCTGTCATCGCAGCCCTACCGGGAGTGCCGGCCCACCCGCTCGACCGCCCGCAGCGACTACCTCGTGTGAGACGTGCGGAAACCTGACGCGTGGGACCGGCTCACCGCCGCCCCCGGTCCCTGGTCACGTCCCGGCCGGTCAGCGGGACACCCATGCCCCGCCACGAACAGTGGTCCCTCGACACCGGTGCTGGCTTGCCGGCCTGCCGCTCGCTGACCTGCCGCTTGCCATCCTGCCGCTCGTCGGAGGAGTCGCGGAGGAGGGGGGAGCGCACCAGCAGCAAGGTGCCGGCGGCGACCAGTGCGGCGCCGAGCAACGCGGCGGTCAACCAGCCTCCGGTGCGCACGTGTTCGCCGAACACGGCCAGGCCGAACGCGGCGGCGACCACGGGGTCGGCCAGTGTCAGTGCGGGCTGGGAGGCGACCAGGCGTCCGGCCTGCATGGTCTTCTGCAGCAGGAAGAAGAACGCCGGCCCCAGCACGATCAGCAGGTAGGTCTGCCACGTGGTGAACACCCCACCGATGCCGGTGGTGGCGTAGGCCGCCGTAATGCCGGCGATCAGGGTGGCGGTGAACCCGAAACCGATGCCGGTGGCGATCCCCAGGTAAGCGGCGCGGCGGGTGTGGTGGACCCGGTAGCCGAGCCTGACGAACAAGCCGGCGACCGCGAGGACGGTCACCACCCCGGCGATCCATCGGATCGCGGAGGCGGCCTGAGGGCTGCCGCCGGAGGGTTGCAGTGCGAAGAGCATCAGACCGAGCCCGGCGCCCATCCCGGCGACGGCGGTCCATTCCCGGGGGTGCAGCCGGCTGCGGAACACCAACCCGGCCAGCAGCAACGTCAACGGCAGCTCCAGGACCAGGATCGGTTGCACGAGGGCGATCGGTCCGGTGGCAAGCGCCCCGGCCTGCAGAAGAAACCCGGCGATGATCGCGAGGATGCCCCCGACCCAGGTCGGCTTGTGCGCCAGGTCCCACATCATCGCCAGGCCCGAGCGGTCTTCCGGTTCGTCGCGGTCGGCTTTGCGCTGCAGCACCGAGGAGGTGGCGTTCGCCAACGCACCCAAGACCGCGAGCGCAACACTCAACAGCGGCACCAGCATGATCATACACTCTCGGCCGCCCCCCGGACGCCGTCCCCCGGATTCCGACTACCACGCCGATGGCTCCGACAAACTCAACGGCCGCCGCCGTGGCACCGGGTCGAGCGTTCGGAGGCGACCGCGGTGGCGACGTCGCGCGGGTAGGTCAGGCGGGCGCGAACCAGGAGCAGGAGGCCGGCGACGACGAGCGGGATCAGCATGACCAGGAAGGTGTGGTCGAGGCCGATCGCGCCGTGCGGCTGCGCCCCGCTGGGCTGGCCGAGCCCACCGCCCTGGCCCCCGAAGTGGGCGGAGACGAAGCCGAACAACAGGGGTGCGATCGCCTGCAGACCGGTGCGCAACGCGGTGCGCACGCTCTCGGCCCGCCCCCACAGCCGGGAGTGCATGATGTCGAGCCGAGCGGCGTCCAGGGGTGGGTTCGACCCGCCCAGCCCGGCGGCGGCCAGGAAGAACAGCGGCGCCGCGAGGAGCAGGGTGGGGACCAGCAGCGCAGGCACGAACAGCACGGCGGCGATGACGAACGCGGTCCCCGCGACGAGCGGCCGGCCGATGACGCGGCGACGGCCGATGAGGCGGTCCCCGACCCGGCCGGCGACGAGGACCCCGACGATCGCGCCGAGGCCGAGGACGACGAGCAGGGTACTGCCGGCGGACTGGCTGAGCCCGAACCGGCCACGCAGGAACACCACGGCGAAGGTCTCCAGCCCTTGCAGGAAGAAGTAGCCCAGCGCGGATGCGGTGATCAGGACGAGGTTGGTGCGGATGGACAGCACGTAGCGGACCGCCCACCACAGCGGCCGGCCGGCCGGGTCGTCGTGCAGCACCAGCCGCTCGTGCGGGGTGATGCCCTCCTCCTCGACCTCCCGCTCGACCTCGCCCTCGTCCCGGGTCCGCTCACCGGCGGCGTCCTCGGCCGGCTGGTCACCCACCTCGGTTGCCGGGTGGATACGGGTGTCGCCCGGGTCGAGCCGGCTCGCCCCGCCGCGCGCCGGCTCGGGCAGGTACCGCCAGATCGAAGCGGCCAGGACCAGCCCGGGCACCGCGAGCCACCAGAATCCCACCCGCCACGACAGCAGCCCGGCGAGGTCGCCGGAGACGAGGAACCCCAGCCCGGTGCCGACCAATTCGCCGGTGAGGATGTAGCCGTAGATGCGGCCGCGTTCGGCCGGCGGGAACAAGTCGCCGGTCAGCGAGGCCACCACCGGCGTGGCGGTGGCCACCACCGCGCCGAGCGCGAGCCGGGTCAGCAGCAGCATCACGAACGACGTCGACAAACCGTTGAGGATCATCGCAGCGCACCACGTCAGGATGCTGATCCAGAGCAGCCGGGTGCGGTTCGCCCGGTCGGTGAGCACACCCACCGGCAGGGTCGCGATCGCGCCGATCGCGGTCGAGACCGTGACCAGCAGACCGATGTCGGTGTTGGTCAGGTGCAGCGAGCGTTCCAGTTCGCCGGCGATCGCGCCGACGGTGGCCGTGTCGGCGGTGCTCAGTCCGAGCACGCCGGCGAGCAGCACGATCACCCGCAGCCGTGCCGGGCCGCCGGCCTTCGCCTCGAGCCGGTCCCGCACGTCCCGGCGGAACCGCTCCCGCAACCGGACCACGAGAGCCGGCAGTTTCTGTTCGGTCACCGGCACATGGTCGGTCACGGCCCACCTCCTCGCCTGGTCACCGGCTGCTGAGGCTGGCGACGAGATTGATCGCCGTGGCCAGGATCCCGACGCCGAACAGGTAGGACAGCAGGGCGTGACGCAACGCCGCCCTGCGCATGTCCCTGGCCTGCAGCGAGGTGTCCGAGACCTGGAAGGTCATGCCGATGGTGAAGGCGAGGTAGGCGAAGTCGCTGTAGCCGGGGGGCGTGTCCTCGTTGAAGTTCACTCCACCATCGGTGCCGTCGTAGTACAGGAGCGCATAGCGCAGGGTGTAGACGGTGTGCACCATGGCCCAGGAGAGGATCACGGAGGCCAGGCCCAGCCCGACCCGCACCAGTTCCCCGAGGCCGTGGCTCTGCCCGGCGTGCAGGAGCACGAAGGCTACGGCCACCAGGCTCGCCACCGCGGCCGTCAGGAGCAGGAGGTCGGTGAGGGCGCGCCGGGGATCCGTACGGTTGGCGCGCTCGGCTGTCTCCTCCGCGTCCTTGTCCCAGATGGTCAGCCAGACCCACGTCATGTAGATGGCCGCCGCGGTGTCCCACCCCGCGAGCAGCCCGATGGGCACCGACGAGAGCACGGCCAGGGGTACGGCCACCACGAGGCCGATGAGGACGGACACGACCACTTCCGTGCGGGCCGACACCGGCAGATCCTGCGGCTGGTCGACCCGGAGCGAACGCTTCGCCATCACGTGGTCAGGATGTCGCCGGGGTCGCGGCTGTGCGAAACCGCCCCACCCCCGGGTTGTCCCGGAGGCACGGTTGTCCGAGACTGTGGGCCGCTCGGCGCATGCCGCGGGGAGCCGGGGGTAACCACAGGAGTGCTCGCAAACGGGTTGGCGCTGCTCGCGGCGGCGCTCAACGCGTCCGCCTCGGTGCTGCAACGCAGAGCCGGCCGCGAAGCGCCGGACCGGGACGCCTTCTCGTTGCGGTTGCTGTTCGACCTGCTGGTCCGCCCGGTGTGGCTCGTCGGGATCGGCGCCGTCCTGCTCGGCTTCCTCGTGCAGGCCACGGCGCTCGCCCTCGGCGACGTCGCCGTCGTCCAGCCGCTGCTCGTCGCCGAGCTGCCGTTCACGCTGCTGCTGGCCGCGGTGGTGTTCCACACCCCGATCCACCGCCGGGAATGGACGGCCATCGGCATGATGGCGGTGGGGCTCGCCGCCTTCATCCTCACGCTCGCGCCCACCGGCGGTGGCCCGGCTATGGCACCGCTGGCGGCCTGGCTGGTCGGGGTCGGCTTGGCGCTCGCCGTGGCGGGGGTGCTGGTGGTGGTCGGCCACCGGGCCCGCGGGCCGCGCCGGGCAGCATTGCTCGGGATCGCCACCGGCGTCGGCTTCGGGCTCACCGCGGTGCTCGTCGCCGGCGTCGGAGCCGCCTACCGGCACGGCCTGCTCGGGGTGGCCACGGCGTGGCAGACCTGGGCCGTGGTCGTCATCGGTCCGCTGTCGTTCTTCCTGCTGCAGAACGCGCTGCAGGCCGGCAGCCTCGTGGCGTCCCAGCCGGGGATGACGCTGGCCAACCCGCTGGTCGCGGTGACGTGGGGGCTCACGATCTTCTCCCAGCATGCCCGAGGCGGGTGGTGGCTGGCGGGGACCGTGCTCGGCACCGCCCTCATCGGAGCCGGCACCGTGGTGTTGGCCCGGTCCCCGCTGCTGCACCAGGATCGGAACGACAGGGGCCCGACGAGCCGGGTGAGCGGGTGAGCGCGACGGGTGAGCCGGAAACCCGGCACACCTACCCGGTGACCACCTCGACGACGTGCGGCAGGTGCGCCGGTTTGGCCGTGGCGACCAGGGCGTCGAGCCGCTTGTGGTCCACAGTGGACGGGTCCGGCAGCACGACCCGGACCAGCACTGCCGGGGTGTCCGAGCCCGGCAACGGGGCCTGCGGGCGGGACGAGGCGGCTGCCGCGCCGCTCTCGGTGATCTCGACCTGGCCGCCGGTGAGCAGCCGGACGTGTTCGGCGAGCCCCCAGCGGGTGCCGCGCCAGCGGTAGAGCTCGACGGCTGTCGTGACCAGCTCGCGCCGCCGCTGCAGCGAGGCGCTCTCGTCCAGGACGAGCCCGACCCAGCCGGCCAACCAGTCGAGGAAGTCGGCAGGCGCGAGCCGGGGATCGAGGTAGGCCGGTAAGCAGTCCAGCGCGGCGAAGATCGGCGCGAGCGCCTCGTCGAAGCTGGCGACGAACCGTTGGGTGAAGTCGTCGTCCGCATACAGGGCAGGCAGCCGCATCCCGACGGGATGCGGGCTGTCCAGGCCCGGGATGAGCCCCCGCACGAGACCTCCCTAGGCAGGCGTGACGCGGATCTGGTGTCCGTAGGAGAAGACCAGTGCGTGTGGAGCGAGGTCGAGGCGACTCACCGCCTGGCCGCGTTCGCCGGTGGTCGGGTCGGCACCGAACAACCGGACGTCCTCGACCATGTCGACCCCGGGCAGCCGCTGCAGCACGGCGAACACCTCGCCCGCCTGCACCGGCCGGCCGAACGGCCAGCCGGTGCCGTCCGGTCCTCCCGTGACGGGGTTGAGGTAGCGGTAGAGGGCCTGGGTCGCCCGTTCGTGAAGCCGCTCGACCGAGGACCTCTCCCTGGCCAGCACGTTGGCCACCACGGTCACCCCCTGGTAGTAGGGCGGTTCGACCATCACCCGGGCTCCCACGCAGCGTCGCTCGTCGAGCTGGCGGCTGATCGTGGCCAGCGTCTCTTCCGCCGGCAGCAGTTCCTCGAAGCGCAGCCGGCCGGTTCCGTCGTCGGAGACCGCGGGTACGACCAGCACGCGCACGCCGCCGGCCGCGACGTCGGCGGCGCCGGCAGGTACGCAGCGGACCCTGGCCACGTTCGGGGCTGCCTGGCGGGCAAGGAACTCGTAGTCCTCGGCGGTGACCGCGCGATCCCGGGTGCGCAGCAGCAACGGGCCGCGCCGCGTCGCGTTCGCCACGCTCTCGCCTTCCACCCCGCCGGCTGCCGGGTGCCGGTTCTCCACCTTCGTCACGAACGGCACCGGGTCGCGCTGCACCTGGAGCAGACCGCGGGCCACGTTGCCGCGTTGCCCACCCCCGGTGCGGTAGGCCGGAAGCCGCAGCGGCACGCCCTTGGGAGGCACCGCGCCGTACTGACGCAGGGTGCCGTCCGGCTCCCGGACCGCCGGGCCGAGCGCCACCTCCCCGTTCATGTGGTCTATCACGAAGTGCCGGTCGGAAGGGCCGGAATCGGCGAAGTGCTCCACCTCGCGCCATTCCTCCCAGCCCTCGCCGCCGGCGGCTTCGAGGCGAAGTGGCTGGTCCTCGGGGACGACCGGGCGGTGCTGCAGCGGGAAGCGCTGACCCGGCACACCTTCGGACAGTCCGATGACCTCCCCCCGGATCGTCTCGGCGTGCAGGGCGTCGATCGTCCCGCCGATCGTGCTGGCCGCGGCGCCTCGCACCTGCGGTGGAGCGCTGTAGAACGGTTGACCGGCGGCCGGGGGGGTCACTCGGCAGCGCAGCCAGCCGGCCCGCTGCTGATGGACGACGGACGCGGTGTGGCTCGCCGGTAGGTGCAGCACGACGTCGCCGGGCCGGTTGAGCCCGCCCGTCTCATCGCCGTCCACCTCGCAGGCCACCCAGCCGCCGCCGTCCCACGCCTCCCAGACCAGCGGCGGGTCACGAGGGTCGACGCCGACACCCTCGACCTCGCAGTCCAGCCGGAGCAGCACGGCGCAGCGCGGCACCGGATCGGACAGCCCGAGCAGGAGGCTGTCACCGGGCGCGGGCGGGTTGTCGAAGGCCGGGAAGCCCTCGTCGAGCGCGAGCCGGTCGATGCGGTCGATCGGCTCCGCGCCATGACCGGCGGTGAGCACCCGCGCCAGCTCGCAGGGCACGATCACCAGCTCGCGCGCCGTGGTGAAGACGACCGCGTCCCCGGTCTCGGTGCGGGGGGTGGCGACCGGGGTGTCGGCGGGGACGATGACAGGTTGGGCCTGCGGCGCCGAGAGCCAGAAGGTCACGTCCGCGCAGGCCGCCGTCGGCGGGAACAGGCGCACCCCGATGAGGTCCAGGAAGCGCAGGTAGTGCAGGTCCGGCACCCGGTTGAGCCGGTAGAGGAGCTGGTCCACCATGAACGCGAAGGTCTCGATCAAGGTGACGCCGGGGTCGGAGACATTGTGGTCGGTCCACTCCGGGCACCGTTGCTGCACCAGCCGCTTCGCGTCGTCGACGAGATCCTGGAAGCGGCGGTCGTCGAGGTTCGGGGCGGGCAGCGCCGTCGTCACGTGGGCCGTCCTGGTCCGGCCCGCCGTGGCTCGGGGGGTGGCGCGCGCCGTGTCCGGTTGGGTCATCACGCACCTCCCACTTCGTGAGAGGGGATCACGTAGAACGGGAAGACGAGGTTCCGCGGGTCGTTGCTGTCCCGCAAGGTGTAGTGGATGTCGATGAGCAGCGTGCCGGCGTCCACCGAGTCGAACCGGACCTGCACGTCGGTCAGGTCGATGCGCGGTTCCCAGCGGTCCAGGGCCGACCGAACCTGGTAGGCCAGCGCTCCGGCGGTGGTGGCATCGGCCGGGGCGAAGACGAGGTCGTGGATCGCGCAGCCGAACTCCGGGCGCATCGGGCGCTCACCCGGGGCGCTGCCCAGGATGATCCGGATGCTCTCCTGGACCTCACGCTCGCCGGTGACCAGCGCGATGCTGCCGGTGGCGTCCGTGCGCAGCGGGAATGCCCATCCGGCACCGAGGAACTGCGCGTCGGCGGTCATCGCCTCACCCTCCGATCAGCACGGTCATCGCACCCATCACGATGGGGGCACCGCAGGCGGACAGGTCACCCATCCGCGCCGCCGGCCTCCCGCCGATGAGCACCGTGGGGCAGCCGGGCGGGGCGATCGGCGCACCCGGATGCGGGCCCGCGGGCGGCGGCATCGCGCAGATGTGCGGCGTGCCGACGGTCGCCGCAGGCATCCCGCCGATCAGTACGGTCGGTACCCCGGGTGGCCCGATCGTGCCCGGGTGCCCGGTGGGGTCGCCGACCCGTGCCGCCGGTGGCATCTCGTTCGCCCGCCTTCCTCAGCTGATCCGAGCCGGAGTTGATCCGGGCCGGGGCGACCTAGTTGATCCGGACCAGGGCGCCCTGGACGGTGACGTTGCCGGCGGCCTTCAGCTCGGTCGAGGCCTGGCCGCTGACCGACACCGTGGCGCCTTCGACCGTGACGCCCGTCGTTGCCTTGATCGAGATGTTGCTGCCCTTGAGCTCGAGCGGACCCGTGCCGGCGTCGACCGTGACGCCCCGCTGGCCCTCGACGACCACGGTGCCGTCGCTGTGCACGGTCACCGTCATGCCCTTCTTGTCCAGCTCCAGCATGTGCTTGTCGTCGCCGGTGACCAGCCGTACGGCGTCCTGCTTGGCCGCGCTCTCCACCAGCTCCAGCCGGTGTCCGGTGCGGGACACCAGCCGCCGGCCGTTGATCGCGCCGCTGTTGGGGTCGACGAGCTCGTAGGAGCTGGCGGCCGGGGTGTCCTGGCCGTTGTAGAGCCCGCCGAGAACGTACGGGCTGTCGAAGCGGCCCTGTTCGAACCCGACCAGCACCTCGTCGCCCACCTCGGGCAGGATCATGCCGCCACGGTTCTTTCCGGCGCCGACCTGCATCGTGCGGACCCAACTGGTCGCGTAGCCGTCGGCCAGCCAGGGGAACTTCACCTTCACCCGACCGAGCTTGTGCGGGTCCTTGGCGTCGGTCACCAGCGCCGGGACCAGCCCGGTGACCGAGCGGGCGGTGCCGTTGTGACCGCCGTTCGCCAGCCCGTACAGCGACCGCTCCGCTCGAGCGCTCACGGTGAACGCGGTGGTGTAGCCGCCCTCCTCGGAGAACAGGTGCCGGGTGCCGGACAGCGTGTACTTGCCCTCGAACGGCTTGCCGACACCGGTCAGCGCCACCGAGGCACCGGCACGCAGCTTCGGGTTGCCCTTGGCCACCCCCTCGATCTCGGCGAACGCACCGGCGATCTGGGCGGCCAGCGCCCGCGCCGCGGCCTGCGCGTCACCGTGGGTCCGGTAGGGCACGTCGGTGGCCAGGAAGGTGCCGTCGCCGAAGCTCTTCGCCAGCCCCTGCGGGTTGGCTTCGGTCAAATCGGCGCTCGTGGTGCTCGCCGGTGCCGTCGCGCTGACCACCTGCTTGCCCAGGTAATCCCAGCCCCGCACCTCGACCTGCTTGACCTGCTCGGCCGAGCTCACCCCGGCGCGCACCGACACCAGGTTCTGACCAGCTTCGAGCACCAGCGGGTTCTGCCGGGCCTTCGCCTGCACGCTGGGAGCGTCGTCGGAGTCTGCGGGCTTCGTGAAGGACAGTTTGCGGTCGACGACGCTCAGCTCCGCCCCGGTGGCGTCGGCCAGGTGCTGCAGGAACTCCCAGTCGCTGAGGTTGTCCTGGGTGATCTGGCCCTCGGGCCCCGGGTTGGCGCCGAAGTCGTCGACCGTGCCGACCTGCAGGCCGGCCCGCTGGGCGACCTTGCGCACGATGTCACCGACCCCCATGTTCGCGTAGGCCGCCACCTCGCGGCCGCGGAACAGCAGGTGCGAGTGGTCGTAGCCGCGCACCTCGGTGATCGTGCCGGCGCTGTCGATGTCCACGGTCAGCGCGGTGACCTCGCCGGAGAGCAGCAGATCGGGGCTCGGTTCGTCACCGGCCTGTGCCTTCAGCCGCACCTCGGAGCCGATCTTCAACCCGGCCTGTTCGAGTACGCTGCGGCCCGGGTCACGGAACCGCAGCACGAACATGTCCGGCAGCAGCCGGCTCTCGTCGACGTAGGCGTGGGTCATCAGCACCGAGGTCTGGGGTTTCAGCGGCGCGCCGCCCACCTCGACGATCAGCGAGTTCGTGAACTCCCGGTTAGGCACTGTCCAGCTCCTCGAGGGCGGGCACCAGCAGCGCGCGGCCCACCGGCAGCCGCATCGGGTCGTCAATGTCGTTGGCTGCGGCCAACGCCCGCCAGAGCGTCGGGTCGCCGTACTCCTGGTAGGCGAGGGTGGCCAGCGAGTCCCCGGCGACGACCGTGTGCACCGTGTGGGCGGCGAGCGCGCCCGAGGTGGGGTTCTGGCCGGCCGTCTCGCCGCCCATCTCCTCCAACTGGACCGTGCACACGGCACGGACCGGCAGACCGGCGGCGGTGAACAGGGTGTACTTCGCGGTGACGCTCGCGACGTGGGCCGGGAAGCCGGTGACCGAACCCCACTGGAACCGCACCCACGGCGGGGAGGCCTTCGGGCCCTGCTGGGTGGGCACGCAGCAGTTGAACAGCTCCTCGACGGCCTTGACGACGCTGCCGTCCAGCGTCCGACTCGCGTCGAGGAACATCTCCAGGGCCAGCTTCGCCGGCTCGGCGCCCTGGAACTCCGGGATGCCGGCCTTCTTCGCACTCTTGGCGGCCTTCCGTTGCCACCTCGCGGTCTTGGTGACCGTGAGCTCTTTCGGGTTGAACTGGAACTCGATCTTCTTGCCGGTCGGCGTTCCCGGGCCATCCGCCGTGCCGCTCGGGGGCGGGTCGAGGATCTCCAGGAAGGCGTGCACGAGCTGCGGTGGCGCGCCGCCCGAGGACGGGCCGGCCGGGGCGCCCGCGGCCTGGAAGACGGTTGGTGACGAGGCCATGTGCCGCCCCCTCAGTTCCCGGCGCCGGGTGAGAGGAAGCCGTGGTGGGCGATCTCCACCGTCTCGGTCGCCACTTTCGGCGAGTCCGGGTTGAGCGAGGGGCCGGTCCAGCGCACCGGGACCACGTCGAGCAGCCCCCAGCGGGCGACCACGGTGCCGTCGAGTGTCATCGCGGTGATCGAACCGGTCTTGTGGCCGACGCCGGTGGCCACACTGCTGAACCACTTGGCCACCTTCTCGGTGTCCTTGGTGACCGGCCGGGTGAGCTTGACGTTGGAGTACTTCAGCCGAGTGGGCAACTGCCAGACCGCGGTGTTGTAGCCGCCCTCCTCGCGCTGTTCAATCACCACCTCGCACCCCAGCCCCTCACAGCCGTTGAACGCGCCGAGGCTCTGGTCGTCGATGCTGACGACGAAACACACGCTGACGGCTGGGTCGTCGCCGCTCGCCATGGCGCTCCTCCTCGGATCCGCTGGTGGTGGTCAGTGGCGCAGGTCGGTGAGCACGCCGCGGCGCTCCCGGTCGAGCCACAGCTCGGCCTTGATGCGGCGCAGCAAGGGGTCGAAGATCTTCTTGACCAGCTCCTCCGGGTTGGCGCCCACGGTCCCGGGTATCGCCGTGGCCCCGGGTGCCGGCGCGGCTGGGCTTGGCGTGGGCAGGCTTGGCTGCGGATCCGGCGCGGCCGAGCTGTCGGCCTGGATCCCGGGTTCGGCCGACACGGCCTGGAGCACCGGCGGGCCCGGGTGCGCCGGAAGGGCCGGGTGCGCCGGAAGGGCCTGCACCACCGGCGCGGTCGGGATCACCGGCGCGGTCGGGATCACCGGCTCGGCTGGCCCGGCTGGCACGGCTGGTGGCGGGAGTCGCTGCGGGTCGGCCTGACTCGCCAGCTTCGGCTGGGTATCGAGCCGTTGCACGGGCGCCTGGCCGTCGGGAGCGCGGTGCGACGAGCCGCCGGGGGATGACCCGTTGGCGCTACCCCCCTCCCTCGGCGCGGCGAGCAGCGGCGGTGTGCGGTCACCGACCAGCCGGGCGACGATCGGCATGCGCGGTGGTGCTGCAGCCGAGCTGTCGGGGGTGCGGGGGCCAGTGTCTGCCGCGGCGATCCGGAGCACGGGCATCGCCAGTGTCGACGCAGCCGGGGCGCCGGCGGGCGGTGCGGCGGAAATGCCGGCGGGCGGTGCGGCCTGGATGGCGGCGGGAGATGCGGTGGGGTCGCCCGGAAGCGACGGGCCGGCCAGCGGCTCGTCCAGGAGGGTGTTCGGCGATACCCGCCGGGGAGCTCCGTCCTCGGCGACGAGGGCATCCCGGGAGCCGGTGGTGCGCTGGGCGACGTGCCCACCGGTTGGTGGAGACGGCGGGGTTGTGGAGTTGGGGGGCAGCGGAGCACCTGTGGGGCGATCGCCGTGGGGCGGGGGGAGGAGGTGTGGCGTGGTGGGCGGCGCTGACTGCCCGACCAGCGGTGCGACCGGTTCGTCCTCGGCTGGTGCGGAGTTCCCGGGCGGGTTCTCCCCGTTGGTCATGGACGGCTGCTGGGACGGCGATGGGTGCCGGACGGGGTCCAGCCGTTGGGCGGTAGCCGGCGGCGGCGAGGGTGGTGGCGGCGAGGCCGGCGGGGCAGAGCCGCGTTGCAGGGTGAGAGCCTCTGAGCTCAGCGGCGGGCCGAGCCCCAGCCGACGCGAGCTGGCCACGCCACCGGCCGCGTACCGGACCTGGGAGGCAACCGGATGGGGGGCACCCGGCGCGGTCGGCAGTGTCGGGGGGCTGGTGGCCGGCTGGCTGGTGGCCGGCTGGCCCGACGGCTCGGCGGCCTGGCCGGTCGCGCGTTGCATAGTCGGGGCGGTCTCACCTGACACCTGGGCGGACCCTGACTGGCCGATGAGCGGCGCGACCGACGGGCTTTCGGCCGGCTGCGCCACCTCAGGCTGCGCTGACTCAAGCGTGGCTGGCTCGGGCGTGGCTGGCTCGGTGTCGCTCGACGGGTCGATCGCCGACGCGGTGCCCGCCGCCGCCTCCGGCACGTTTGGCGTGAACGCCAGGTTCGCGCCTGCTCGCGGCGTGAACGCGACGTTCGCGCCGGTAGGCCGCTGCAGCGGGCCGGTCGTCGACGGGGGCGGCGATCCCAGCTCGCGCTGGACCGGGGTGACGGGGCGTGTGCCTGGCGTTGGAGGAGCAGCGACTGGACTCGCGACGCTGAGCTGGAGCGGAGCAGGTCGGCCGCGCAGCTCCGTCACAGGAGCCGTGCCCAGGGTATCGCGCCCGGCGGCGTCGGCCGACCCACTCCGGCCGCCGTCCGCTCCGCTCGGTGCCGGCGCGGCCGACGGCGAGCCCACCCCGAGCGTGGGCTCCTCGTTCCTGCCGGAGGTCTCCGCCACCGGCAGCTCGACGCCCAGCGGCTCGACGAGGTCCGCGGGTCGCACGGCGAGCTCGCGGATCGGCAGCGCGGGCGGGGGCGCCTCGGTCAGTGGCGCCACGGGGGATGCCGCACGCTGCACCGGCACGGCCGGGAGGGGCCGGGGTGCCTGACCGGCCTGCGGTAGTGGTGGCTCTGGTGCGGTCAGTGCAGTTGGTGCGATCGGTGCCGCCGGTGAGGGTAGCACGTTTTGTTCGTTTAAGGTAGTTAATTCGGTTAGTTCGGTCGGCCGCTCGTCAGGGAGTACCTGCGCAGGGTCAGGATCCCGTGCCGAGAACCTGGCGAACACCCGCTGCACGACACGCCCGCCGCGCCCCGACCGCGACGCGCGCACGGCGAACGACAGTGGCGGGCTGGCCGGATGGACTCCCGGCACTCCCGCCGGTTCGATCAGCCGATGGATGACGCCGGAGGGCGCCTCGTCGGAGACCAGGTGGCCGAGCGGGGCCAGGAAGGACGGGTCACGCCAGGACAGCAGCGAGGCGGCGAACTCGTCCCGGGACGCGATCGGACGCATCGCACCGAGGGTGCGCTGGATCGGCGGCACCGCCGGCCACTCGGCCGGGTGGGCGGCTGAGCCGGCCGCTGTCTCGCCCGAGGCGGGGTGCGTCTCGGGCCGCGCCTGCTGCCACGGCCACACGCGCGATCACCTCCCCTGGCTGATCCGGTTGTTGATCCGTCCGATCTCCGCCACGTACCGTCGGCGCTCGGCGTGCTCCAGGTCGAGGATGTCCTCCAGCCGCCAGTGGAAGTGGTAGGCGACGTACGCGACCTCCTCGTAGAGCCGGTCGGCCGCGTACGTCACGATCCCCCCAGGCGACCGCCGGCCACGTCGACGGTGAACCGGTGCGCGCAAGCCGGACAGGTCACCGCCGCCCTGGTGTGCCCCTCGGTGTTGATCCGCCGGTAGAAGTCCTGCAGGAACGCGAGGTCCGAGGCGAACAGGTCTTCCATGATCCCGGCATGGACCTCGGTGACGGTGCCGAGCCGGGTGATCACCCGGCCCAGCAGCACCACGGTGAGGAACGCCGGGTTCTCCCGCACCCGGTCGTCGCGCAGGGGGATCAGCTCGTCGCGGGCGGTCGCCAGCCGCATCACGCCGGAGCGGTGCACCGTGCCCGAGCGGTCGACGTAGCCGCGGGGCAGCTCGAACGGAAACTCCGTGCACAGCGTCTCGCGCTGCTCCGGCTCGCCGCTCGGCTCGGCGCCCGGCGCCTCGACGGGATCAACAGCGCTCAACGCACGTCGCATCACTCGACGTCCATCTGCTCGTAGGTGAGGACGAGCTTCTCGGTCAGCACGCTGGTGTCACCGGCCTTGAGCGTGCCGATCTCCAGGCTCTTCGGCCAGGCGTTGGTGAGCTTGTAGCGCTTGATGGCCGAGCCCACGTAGTCGTAGACGATGATCGCGCCGCCCTTGCGAGCGTCCGGCATCTTGCCGAACCGCGAGTCTTTGATCCACTTCTCGAAGCTGGTGTCACCGGTGAGACCGCGGGTCAGCGTGACCTCACCCGCCTTCGGCCGCCCGGGCAGCTTCTTGATCACGTACTTGCCGTCGTTGGTGTTCTCCTTGAGCTCGATGACGTCCTGCTCCATCTTGAGCCCGCTGACCTCGTTGATCTGCTTGATCGTCACGCCGTCGAAGTCGAGACCGAAGGAGTGGCCGACCGACGAGTCGAGATCGGGGAGTGCCATGGGTGCCTACCGCCTTTCGCCTGTCACTCGCTGACGAGACTGGTGCCGCCGGAGAACTGCGCCAGCCGGAAGATGACGAACTCGGCCGGCTTGACCGGCGCGACCCCGATCTCACAGACGACCTGGCCGGCGTCGATGCCCTCGGCGGGGTTGGTCTCGCGGTCGCACTTGACGTAGAACGCCTCGTCCGGCGTGAGCCCGAACAGCGCGCCCTTGCGCCACTCGTTGACCAGGAAGGCACCGATGGTGCGCCGGATCCGTGCCCACAGCGCGTCGTCGTTCGGCTCGAACACCACCCACTGCGTCCCGTCGAGGATGGATTCCTCCAGGTAGTTGAACAGCCGACGCACGTTGAGGTAGCGCCACGCCGCGTCTGAGGACAGCGTCCGCGCCCCCCACACCCGCAGACCCCGGCCGGGGAAGCCGCGCAGGCAGTTGATCCCGACCGGGTTGAGCAGATCCTGCTCGGCCTTGGTGACCTGGGTCTGCAGCGCGACCGCACCGCGGATCACCTCGTTCGCCGGTGCCTTGTGCACGCCGCGGGTCTCGTCGTTACGGGCCCAGATCCCGGCCAGGTGCCCGCTCGGTGGCACGTGGGCGTTCGTGCCGGAGAGCGGGTCGAACACCTTGATCCACGGGTAGTACAGGGCGGCGTACTTGGAGTCGTAGCCGGCGGTGTCCACCCGCCATTCCTTGATCTGCTGCGGGTTGAGCCCCGGCGGCGGGTCGAGGACGGCCATCCGGTCGCCCATCAGCTCGCAGTGCGCGATCATCGCCAGTTGGACGGCCTGCACACCCTCCAGGTCGATGACGCCCTGCTGGTAGGCACTCATCAGGTCGGGAACCGCGAGCATCGTGATCTCGTCGACCGCCTCCAGGCCACCGAAACCGGTGCGCTCGGCCACGTCGCCGACGTAGTCGTCGGGCCCGAGCCGGGTGGGAGCCGGGGTGGGCGGTGCCGACGGCTGCAGCGTCACGCTGCCCTTCTCCGGCTTGGCGAGCGCGGCGCCGGTCGCGGTTTCCTCGATCGTGATCAGCTTGGAGCGCTCCTTGACGACGGTGACGACGTTGTCCTTGCCGCGCTGGGTCGTCACCCGGTCGAAGCTCTCCTCGACCTTGTTGCCGCGCTTGACCACGAGCTTGAAGCTGCCCTCCGGGGGGGCCTCCCCTCCGGGGTCGGTGACCTCGACGGTGATGTCGGGCGAGTCACCCACGCTGTCGCGGGCCACCACCCGGTAGCTGCCCAGCATCGCCTGTGACCCGGCGGCCAGCTCCTTCTTCTTCCCGTCGGCCTTTTCGGAGCCGTCGGCGCCGATGCGGACGACGTAGCAGGTGCCCCCGCCGTTGAGGAAGTAGCCGAAGACGGCGTGCGCGAGGTAGCTGCCCTCGACGAAGTCGCCGAAGGTCTGGGTGAACTGGCTCCAGTTGGTCATCAGCATCGGGGTGTTATACGGGCCCTGTTCGGCGAGTCCCACGAACGCGGCCACCGCGGTGCCCACGCCCTCGATCGGCCGGGAGCCGGCCTCGAGTTCCTCGACGTACACGCCCGGCGAGAGATACGTAGGCATCCATGCCTCCTCATCGACCCGGTTCGGTCGTGACGAGCCTCGCTCCGTTTGTGCGGCGCCGGTAACGGGTACGCGGACCCTTCTGCGGGAAGCCGCGGCTGCACGATCAGGCAGTCCTGATCGGACGCCCGTTCGGGCAGTCGGCGGTGCCCGGCACGGTGCGCGCGAAGCAGGTGGCCCGGGGTCGGGTGGAGCGGGACAGTGGGCGCATGCGGGAGGCCCGAATGCTGGCCGCCGGGGCGGCCCGGATGCCGAGCGCCGGGGCGGGTCAGCCGCAGGTGCCGTCGCTGCCGCCGGTCGACTGGGCGGCCCCACCCGAGGAGCCGCTCACCCAGCTCGAGCGCCAGCTCGTGCGCGGCAGCCACTTCACCCAGGCCGCGATGGACAAGCTCCTCGCCCGGATGTCGCGCGCGGAGGCCTACCTCACCGAGCTGGTCAGGCTGCTGCGGGCCAACGGCGCGCTCACCGAGGCGGACGTCGGCGCCGAGGATGCCGCTGCTGACGCCGCCGACGCGGCTGCTGACGCCGCCGCCGCCCCCGCACCCGCCACTGCTGCCGATGACGATTCCGGGCAGCCCTCGCCGCTTCCCGAGGCGGAGGCAGTTCCGACGAGCAAGGTCAGTTGGCCGGGTGTCGCCTTCCGGGTCGATCCCGCGGAGTCCGAGCCGCCGGTGGAGGTGGACTGCACCGCGCGGATGCCCATCTGCCACGCCGTCTGCTGCAAGCTGAACTTCGCCTTGACGCCACCGGAGGTCGAGGCGGGCACGGTGAAGTGGGACCTCGGCTTCCCGTACATGATCCGCCACGAGTCCAACGGCTACTGCACCCACAACGACACCGGCACCGGCCGGTGCGGGATCTACGCAGACCGCCCGGGGTTGTGCCGCCGCTACAGTTGCGCCGACGACACGCGGATCTGGAAGGACTTCGGGGCGATGGAACTGAACGAGGAGTGGATCCGGGAGCACCTCCGGAACCGAGGCGCCATCCTCGTCCGACCCGAGCTCCCCATCATGGAGGTCAACGGCGTCCCGACCTCGTAGTTCTGCCACATCGCTGGCGGTGAACGGCTCGACGACCAGCCCCATGGCCAGTGCGTGCTGCTGGAGCTGGCCCGGGCTCATGCGGTGGCCGCGCTCGGGCGCCCCGTAGAGCACCTCGACGAGGTTGGGCGCCGGAATCACCGCGAGCGGTAACAGCTTGCCGACCGTGTCCGCGCCGCGTTCGTTCAGCACCCAGGCGAGCAGGGCGGAAGCGTCCAGGACCACACGCCGGGGGCACTCACAGACCGAGCGCCCGCAGCAACGCCGCGCCGGCATCGTTCGACGAGCCCTCGGTGGCTCTGGCAGGAGCCTGCCGTCGTGCTGTCGCCGCTTCTGCGAGCGCGTTGTCTTCGGTCCGTAACGCACGGTCTGCAGGTGTTCGAGGCGATCAATGTCCGGGTCGCGCCGGGGAAGATCCTCATTCCTGACCTGGCCGTGGTGACCAACCCGGGAGATGACCTGACGGTCTGGCAGCCCACCGGCGTCGCGATGATCGTAGAGATCACCAGCCCGGGCAGCGTGGCGTTCGACCGGGCGATCAAGCCCGAACTCTACGCTCGCGCGGGCATCCCGCATCACCTGCGGATCGAGCTGACCCGGGTCGCGCCCGAGGGCGCCGTGTACCGACTGGAGCGCGGCCGGTACGTCGAGGTCGGCCGAGCACTTCCCGGTGAGACGCTGCGGTTGGCCGAGCCGTTCGTCGTCGAAGCCGACCTGGCGGTGTTGTCCACCGCAACCCGACCCCTGGCCTGACTCACCGGGCGCCTCCGCAGGGGCTTGCCAGTATGTCAATCACGGTCCTCTGCTGACGTGCAGGACGCCGTGCACCTGCCGGTTCGCCCGCCCTCAGGCCGGTTCCTCTTCCTCCTCGCCCTCGGCGCGCTGGACGAAGCTGCCCTGCGCGGTGGGCTCCTCCTCCGGCTCCTCAGGGGCGGCCTCGCGCTGCACGGCCGGACCCGACGCCGAGACCGCGGACCCCGACGCCGGGGCTGGGCCGGACATCACGCGTTCGGCGTTGGCGGCGGCTTCGCGTTCGTAGCGGTCGGACGGGTCGCTGACCTGGATGCCGCCGCCAGTGGGGGAGCCATCCACCGGACCGCTGCGTTGCTGCACCACGTGGGTCAGCTCGTGGGCCAGCATCGTCTTTCCGTCCACCGAGGACGGGTCGTACGTGTCGCGCTGGAAGACGATGTCCGACCCGACGGTGTAGGCGTGGGCGTTCACTGAGCGGGCCGACTCGTGGGCCGTGGCGTCGGTGTGCACCCGCACGTCGCCGAAGTCGTGACCGAGCCGGGACTCCATCTCCGCCCGGGTGTCGGTGCCCAGTGAGGAGCCGCCGCCGGAGCCCACCACGTCGAGCACCGGGGAGCGCTCCTCCTCCGCGAGCATGCTGCCCACGCCGGCGTTGCCGACCGCGCGCTGCAGCCCGAGCAGGCCAGCCGGCCCCAGCACGTCGGTGCGCCCCGCCGCCGCGGCCCGGTACATCAGGCCAGCGTCCTCGGGCTCGATCCGGTCCGCCTTGGGCCGCAACTCCCGAGCCTCGTCACGGTCCTGGCTGTGACTGCGCATGACGTCTCCCCTCGCACAGGTGTCTCCAACCAAACCGTGCCAGCAGCGAGCCCTGGCGACCAGCCTCAGTCGCACCGCCAGCCGGGAAGCGAGGTGTGCCCGATCGGGCAGCTCCCTGCTCGAAGGTCTGGAAGGTGATCCCGGGGGTGCCCGGACTGGGTCCGGGCGGTGAGTCCACCCCGTTTCCTCAAAGAAGCGGGGGGCGGTCAGGCCAACAACGCCCGGTAGGGACCGAACTCGCGGTCCAGGCAGAGCCGGCCCAGCTTGCGGTACTCGGTGGCCACGGCGGCGACCAGGTCGGCCATCGAGACCGGGTGGCGGGCCTCGGCGGCGCGGTAGGCGGCCGTGACCGCGATCGAGCGGATGTTGCCGCCGGAGAGCTCGAAGGCCGCGGCGCAGAAGTCCAGGTCAACGCCGGAGGCCCGGGGGAGCGCCGGCCCCAGGCAGTGCTCCCACAGCACCCGGCGCAGCGGCTCGTCCGGGATCGGGAAGTCCACCACCACGTCCAGCCGGCGGGTGAACGCGTCGTCCAGGTTGGCCCGCAGGTTGGTGGCCAGGATCGCCAGCCCGTCGAAGGACTCCATCCGCTGCAACAGGTACGCGCTCTCGATGTTGGCGTAGCGGTCGTGCGCGTCACGCACCTCGGAGCGCTTGCCGAAGATCGCGTCGGCCTCGTCGAACAACAGCACGCCGTTGACGCCGACCGCCTCGGTGAAGATCCGCTCCAGGTTCTTCTCGGTCTCTCCCACGTACTTGTCGACCACCGTTGCGAGGTTGACGGTGTACAGGTCGAGCCCCAGGTCGGCGGCGACCACCTCGGCGGACATCGTCTTTCCGGTGCCCGAGTCACCGGCGAACAGGCCGGTGATGCCCCGCCCGCGCCCGCCACCGGGGCGCATCCGCCACTCGTCGAGCACCTGGTCGCGGTTGCGGGCCCGGGCGGCCAGCTCGCGCAGCGCCCCCAGCGTCGGCTCGGGCAGCACCAGGTCGCCCCAACCCACCGCCGGCTCGATGCGCCGGGCCAGTCGTTCCAGCCCGGCCGCGTTCTGCTCCCGCGCGCCCTGCCGCAACTGCTCGACACCGACCGCGGTGCCCGCAAGGTCGGCCTGCAACACCGCCGCGCGCGCCGCCCGGGCGATCTGCACCGGGCTGAGCAGGAACTGTGCGGTCATGCCGGCCGGGTCGACACTGGCCGCCAACCGGCCGTCGAGCACCGCCCGCCAAGCCGCGTCCCGCTCCGCGGCGCTGGCCGGCGCCGCCTCCAGTTGCAGCGGCGGCTCGGCCGCCCACTGCGGGTCCCAACTGGCGGCCCCGACGAGCAGGACGGGCACGGGTGCGGCAGCGAGCAGCCGCAGCACCGCCGGCGCCTCGGTGACCAGCGCCTCGATCGGCTCGATGACCACGCCGGCCCCGGTCAGCCGCGCTTCGCGGACCAGCTCCCTGGCGAGCGAGGCCGGGTCCGGCTCGACCACCAGCCGGGCTGCGTCGGTGCACAGCGCGGCGCTGCCGGCAGCGCCCAGCGCGGCAGCGGCGAGGGTCTGTCCCGACCCGCCCGGCCGTTCCCGCAGGTAGGCCAGCCGCAGATCTCGTCGCAACGCGTCGCGCAGGCCGTCGACACCCGCGCTCGCGACACCTTCGGCGGCGGGGAGGAGGACAGTGGCCAACGCCGGGTCGGGGTGGTCGTCGCCGAGGAGATGCGCGGTGACCCGGTCCGGTACCCACAGCGACCGGGACAGGAACGGTCGGTCCGCGTCGTCCACGACCAGCAGCCCGGCCGCCAGGAGCGGGGCATGTCCCAGCAGCCGGGCGCGGCCCGCCGTGGCCGCCTCGGGCAGGCCGCACAGCCGCAGCGCCATCCCGACCGCGGCCCGCCGCCGCGTGACGTCGTCGTTGAGGTAGCCGTAGAGCTGCTCGAAACGGCTGTCCAGGTCCGGCGCGAGTGCGACCAGCAGCAGTTCGATGTCGAGCGCGTCGAGCCCGAAGTCCCGGGCCAGCGCCCGCAGTCGCACGACCGCGCCAGCCCGCACGGCGGCGTCGGCGGCTTCCTCGACGGTGGCCAGGTGGGCGTCGGCGACCGGATCCGGCGCCGCCGGAACCAGCCGGCTGGCCAGGACCCGGCCCACGGCCTCCTCGGACAGGTACAACCCACGGAAGGGGTCGTCCGATTGCCCGTCCAGCTCCCGCCGCGCGCCGACAGCGCGGCGCACCCGCTCCTCGACCACCGCGAGCCGGCCGAGCAGGTGGGCCAGGCTGGGCTCGGTGCTCACCGGGGCCGACGGCGGGTGCCGGTGATCGCCGGACGGGGCGCCGCCGGCTCGAGGCGGTGTCGACGGGCCAACCCGTCGACCTGCTCCCGGTCCTGGCTGGCCATGCTCACAGCCATGCCCTCGCGGGCCGGAGGCGCCGCCGGGTAGCTCCGCCCGGTGTCCACCGGGGTGCTCGCCACGATGTCCAGGGACGGCTTGAGCTCGCCCCCCAGCGCGGTCCAGACGTCGGCGAACGAGCGGTCCTCCGGCGGCGGCAGCGCCACCGTGAGTGGGACGGGTAATCCCAGCTCGCCCAGCGGTCCGGAGAGCAGCTCGGGGGGGATCGCCTCGTAGCCCAGGAAGCAGGACAGCAGCGAGGCGAGCAGGCGGTGCTCATCCTCGGGACGCTGCGTCCACGCGGTGATCAGGTAGGACAGCTTGACATGTCGTGGCGGCAGGTGCCGGGCGGTGACGACGCCGCGCCCGTCGTACTCGTTGAGCAGACCGCGTTCGCGTCGCCGCAGGTCTTCCCGGATGTCGTACAGGTAGAGGTTCACGGTGGGGGCGTTGCGGCGGCCCGCCCAGTCCTTGGTCGGCGCGTCGAAGACCACCTCGACGTCGGCGCCGGCCAGCGCCTCGGAGCGCACCATCAGGCGTAGCGCCTCGTCCACCTCGTGGATCATCCGGCCGGATCCTCACTACTGTCGTTGGAACAGCTCGATCTCGGTGATCGCCAGACCCCGGCTCTGCACCGACCGGTAGACGGAGACCACGTGGAGCTCGACGCTGGTCACGCCGTCGCCGCCGGCGAGCGTGACGTCCTGCGGGTCCGGTGTGTCGGTGAGGGTCAGGTCGAAGGTGCGGCCGGTCGAGTAGACCAGGTGCAGCTTCTCCGGCCTTCCCCACGCCTGGAAGTCATCCCCGCCGCCCAGCCGCACGATGGCACGATCCAGCCCGACCGGGTGGTCGAAGCGCAGCACGAGCGTGGGCTGGGCCGTCGCGTCCGGGGCCGCCCAGAAGGTGTTGGTGAAGCCGTCGGTGACCGCGCCTGCCGGATGCCCGGGCACCTCGGCGGTGGCCGCCGCGGAGGTGGGCCGGACCGGGACGTAGCGCGGCGAGATCAGCGACTGCACGCGGTCCTTGGCGCCGAGCACGACGTGGTTCACCGCATCCCGGGTCTGCGGCGAGAGGGCGTACAACACTCCGGTGAGCAGGACCGCGATCGCGAGCGTGCGGCGCACCGCGACGAGGACACCGTGGGCCAGGGAGGTGGTTGTGCCGCGCGCCTGGCGCAGGCTCGGCCGGGTGCCCGCCGGGCGTGCCCGGAACCTGCGGTGGAACAGCCTGCGCCACCACGGGAGGGTCACCACGGCGGCGCTGTGGTCGATCTCCACCTGCAGGGACCGGCCACATCGGCTGCAGAACCGCCGCGTCGGCAGGTTGCCCTCGCCGCAGTTCCCGCAGATCACGTCGCCTGGCCGCGGGTGCCGCTGCGGCGGCGGCGCCGTCACCTCCGCCGCCGGTCGTCGCCGCGCCCCTTGCGGCATCATCGCCTCGGGCTGGGCCCTGGGCTGGGCTTGCGGGGCCGGGGCGGCGGCCTCGGCTGTCGGGGTGGGCGCCGTCGGGGTGGGCTCGGGGAACGGCGCTGGCGCCGGGTCCGCGGGTATCGGTGCGACCAGCGCGGCCGTTGCCCCGGGGGTTTCGCCGTCCCCGTCACTCCGCCCTGTCACGGTCGGCTCGTCCGGCGGCTCGTCCCGCCGGGCAGCCGGCGGGGCAGCCGGTTCCTGCTCCACCGGCGGTGGGGATCCGGCGTCCGAGGCTTTCTCGCCCGTCCACTCGAGGAAATCCCCACAGCTGCCGCAGAAGGAATCCCCGTCCGCGTTCCGCGAGCCGCAGGTGCGACAGACAATCACCGCGTGACCACCTCCGCTCCGGTGAGGTGGCCGGAGTTCGCGTCCAGCCTCATCCGGCGACGACGGAGCCCGCAGCAGCCCGCCGGGCGAGAAGCCGGGCACTGCGGGCTGCACCTTCGGGAGGCCGCACAGATACCTCCCCGGCAGACACGACGACGCCGCGACGGTGGGTCACGTCGTGTCCGTGGTGACAGAGGGTCTGGAGAGCAGCGGGAGCCTGCGGTCGCCGTGGCGGGACCCCACCAGCCAGGCGCGCTGCCAGGGCAAGCCACAGGGTCCGAAGGGGTTCCTCGATGACCCGTCGGCCCCGCGGCGTCCAGCCTTATCGTCGCTGCCATGCCCGTGCATGTGCGGATGCCGGTCGGGGCCATCGCGCTCGCTCCAGGGGACCATGTCACCTGTGAGGTCGCGGTGACCAACACCGGACCGACCGCCGACCGGTTCACCTTCGAGGTGCTCGGCACCGCGGGTAGCTGGACCACGGTGGACCCGCCCGTGCTCGCGCTGCCCGCCGGGAGCACGGGCAGGCTCGTCGTGCACTTCCACCCGCCCCGTGCCGCGCACGTACGAGCCGGACCGACCCCATTCGGCCTGCTCACCACCTCCCATCAGGGCATCGCCAGCTCAGTGGTCGAAGAGCTGCTCGTGGTGCGCCGATTCGCCGAGCTCGACGCCGAGCTGATCCCCCCCGTCCAGCGAGGACGGGCGGCGACCTATAAGCTGATCCTGCACAACGGGGGGAACAGCACGCTCCATGTCCGCCTGTACGGTCGCGATCCCGGTGGTGTGCTCGCCGTCGGCTGCTCACCGCCCGGACTGACCGTCTTCCCAGGAACGGCCGGATCCTGCCGGGTGCGCGTCCGGTCCAACCACCATCGGTGGCGGGGCGAGACCGCGTCGCGACGGTTCCACGTCATCGCCCGGCCGGAAGGAGAGGATCCGCTCCTGGTCGAGGGCACGCTGCTGCAGCGGCCGCTGCTGGCCCGGCCGCTGTGATGGGCGGGCCAGGGGACAGGGGTCAGATCAGGCCTTCCCGGACGGCGTAGGCAACCGCGTGTGCCCGGTTGCGCACCTGCAACCGAGTCGTCACGTCATGGATGACGTTCTTGACGGTGCGCTCGGAGTAGCACAACTGCTTGGCGATCTCGTCGGTGGCCTTGCCCTCGGCGACCATCTGCAACACGCTCACTTCGCGCCTGGTCAAGCCAGCAGCGGTGAGCCCGCGCGGGGCGAGGGAGTCCCGCTGCAGCCGCCCCACCTGCTCGAGCAGCCGCCCAAGCAGGTCAGGGGCCAGGGTGCCCTCGCCGGCCGCCGCTGCCCGGATCGCGGTGACCAGCCGTTCGGGCAGTGCCTCCACTCGCCGCAACAGCCCGGCGCACCCTGCCTCCACCGCCGCCAGCAGGTCGTTGCTCTCGATCTTGCTCGCGACCACGACGATCCGACAGCCCCGTCGCTGGATCGATCGGATGGCCTCCACCGCCTGCTCGTCCACACGGTCCACGACCACGACGACGACGGAGGCCGAACTGCCGTCCTCGACGAGGTGCACCTCGGGCCGGAATCGCAGTTGGCTGGCGATTCCGGCCTGGGAGATCGGGTCGAACGCTCGCACTGACACGGAAACCTGGTCGATCATCGAAATCCCCTATCCCCTCATCCGGCGACGCCCACCCGGTCCGCCGCCTCCTCCCGTCGCTTGCATCAGCAACGGGTTTAAAGAAACCCGAGTTGGAAGCGACACACGGTGATACCTGAGCAGGTGTGCGGCCCCACCGGGATCGATGCGGTCGACTGATCCGGGCGCGGACCTGGCGCTTGGCACCCAGGGTGACCGGAACTCCCGGGGATCTCCTCATGCGGGGCGGCCGGCGCCGGCAAGCTCGTCGCCCGGGGTGTGGACCGGTGCCACCTGCACCGGCATGCCGAACGTCGGAGCATTGACCATGACGCCGTTGCCGAGGTAGAGGCCGACGTGGTGGATGAAGGTGGCGGGGTTGCCGTAGAAGACGAGGTCGCCCGGCCGCAGGTCCTGCGGTGCCACCCGCGGCGTCGCGCGGTACTGGCTGTCTGCGGTGCGGGGCAGCGTGATCCCGGCGCTCGCGTAGGCGGCGCTGGTCAGTCCGGAGCAGTCGAAGCCGGCGTCGCCGGCCTGTGGGCCGTTGCCGCCCCACACGTAGGGCAGGCCGATCTGCTGGACGGCGAAATCGACGGCGGCCCGGGCGGGCACGCTGATCGCGACCCCGCTGCGCAGCGCGGCGGCGTAGCTGGTTGCGACCGCCAGCACCTTCTCGACGTGGGCAGGGTCGTCGTTCAGCGACTTGACGGCGGCGGTCCAGCCGGTCGCGGTGGCCGTGTCGCGACCGTTCGCGCACAGCGCCTGAGCGGTGGCGGTGGGCGCGTCGGGGTTCGCCACCCGGGCGGGGTCGACGATGCCGAGTGCCGCGACGGTGACCCACGAGAGGTGACAGCTCGGGGCCTGCTGGCGCATGGTGAGCTCCGCCGCGGCCGCGCCGGTGAGTGCCGGCGGGGGCAGGGCCACCAGCGAAGAGGTCTTCTGCACCCATGCCTCGAACTGGTCCGCCCAACTGACCGCCTGCGGAGTGGCGCCGCGCGCCGCGGCCAGAGCGGCCGAGGCCCCCGCCGGTGTGGCGGGATCGGTGGGACCAGGGGCAGGTGGGAGTGCCGGAGCCGATGCCGTGGTGGGCGGCCCCGGCGCGCTGGGCAGCGCCGCGACGACAAGGCTCGCCACCGCGAGGTCGGGGGCCGTCGAGTCGGAGCCGGGCTGGCGAACCGCATGGGACAGCCCCCACAGCCCACCGCTGATGGTCGCCGCGACCAGCACCACCACGGCGAGCCGCCCGAGCACCCGCCCGCGTGCAGGGTGGAGCATCCGGGTCAACCTCATAGCGACAGGTTAGGAAGATCGGCCGCTTTTCGGAACTCCTGTTGCCCATTAGTGCGGCATGTCTTCCTCACCAGCACCATGGGGCTCATGGGTACCCGTCCGCTGCCCGTTCGGGCACCACACCCTGCCCCCCGCCCCGTACCCGCGGACCTGCAGCCCGACGCGGCTGGATGATGCCCTGGTCCCCGTGGGAGGCAGGGCCGCGCCGGTCGTCACCGCGCTGAGCGTCACCGCGCTGATCGGGAGCATGCTGGTCGCGGTGGCGCTGTTGGTCGGCCTGCCGGCGGCGGCTGCCGACCCGCCGTCCGGGAGCCCGGTGACGGTGGTGTCGACCGGACCCGGCGGAGCCGGGGGAGTCGACGCGGGTGGCGCCCTGGACGTCACCGCCGACGGCAACCAGGTCGCCTTCGCCTCCCGCGCCGACTTGGCCGGTCCATCGACGCCCGGCGGCAGTAGCGGGCGGTCCCGGATCTACCTGCGCAACCTGCCTCAGCAGACCACGACCCTGGTTTCGGACCCGGCGGACGGGGATGCCGGTCCACCCAGCGTGTCGGCCACCGGCCGGCTGGTCGCCTACCCCGTCACCACCGGCCAGGTGACCGACATCGTGGTCACCGATCGCGGCCCCACCGCGGCTGCTGTCGGCACTGCCGCTGCGCCGGGCATCGGTGGCCCCGCCGGTCCCGCCACGCACCGGGCCACCGACGTCGCCGGTGACCTGCCGTTGCAGCGCATCCCCGGGTGCGGACCGGACTGCCGGCCGCGGCTGTCGGCCGACGGCTCGACGCTGGTCTTCCCGGCGGTGCTGGCCGCCGCCTCACCGTCGCTCTCGCTGAGCGTGCCCGGTCCGGTGGGCCAGCGGCTCGGTCCGGTGCTCGGTCCGGTGGGCCAGCTCGTCGATCCGGTCCTCGCCCCGGTGGGAGCGGCGGTCGCTCCGGTGCTCGAGGGTGGGCTGCTCGACCCGCTGACCGACGGACTGGTCGACCCGTTGCTCGGCTCGTTGCTGGAGAATCACCAGGCGGGCGGCGCCAGCGCCGGCACCGTCTTGGACTTCGGCGCTCCGGTCGCGCCCGGTGAGCACGGCCGGCTCGGCGTGGAGATCTCCAACGCGGGCCCGCGGCCGGTGACGATGAGCACGATCGCCGTGGCCGGGGGAGACGGCGCGTTCCGGGTCGCCGGGTCGGACTGCGCCCGGCCGCTGCAGCCGCGGCAGAGCTGCCGGGTCGACCTCGCCGTCACGCCGAGCGTATCCGGCTGCCCCGCCGACCGGCGTCTGCACGCCTTGACAGGCTCGCTGCGCACCGACTCCACGACGCCCGACGGCCAGGCGGTCTACCCGCTGGTCGCGGAGTGCCGGGTGCCTCCGGCCCTGCTCGGAGCGGTCCCGCTGCCCGCTGGGGACGCCGCCTACCCACCCGGTGGGGGCTCGGCCTGCCCGCCGGCCGACCTCACCGGGCTGGTGCCGCGTCCGGTCGCGCCCTCGGGTGGAGGTGGCAGTCGGGGCACCATCGTCGACGCCGGGACCGTCGAGCTGGGGCAGTCCGCGCTGGTCGCGCTGGCCGTCCGGGCGCCCGACAGCGCTCCGCTCACGTTCGCCGCGCCGCCGGACTGCTCGGTGCGGCTCGTCGTCCCGCCGCCGGCGCAGCGGCTCGGGAACGCCCCGGCCCCTTGCCTGGACGGCGGCCCGGCGCGCGGCTGTACCGCCTACCTGCTGCTGCGACCGCCCGCGGTCCTCCCGTCCGTCGGCACGCTGGCGGTGTCCGGCCAGCTCGTCCGGGTCGCCACCGCCGGGATCCGCAGCGTCGTCCTGGCCCGACGGGACCGGTCCGGGACTGGCTGCTTCGGTTGCGCCGGCCAGGGCCCGGCCACCGTCGTCAGCGTCGACGCCACCGGGGCGCCGACGTCCGGCGGCGAGCCCTCGGTATCGACCACCGGACGCTGGGTCGCCTTCACCTCGCCAGCCAGCGGCAGCGGTCAGGTGTTCGTGCACGACACCGACCGGACCGGCGATGCCAGCTACCAACCGGGCCCCACCCGGACCGCCTCGGTGCTGCCCGGGGGCAAGGCAGCGGAGTCGGCGGGGCAGCCCTCGCTGTCCGGTGACGGCAGTCGCGTGGCTTTCCGCGCGGTCGCGGTCCCCGACGGTGTTCCCCAGGTCTATCTGCGCGACCTGTCCACGGAGCGAACCGCGCTGGTGTCCGCCGCAGCCCCCGCCCCGGCCCCCCACGAGCCGTCGGCTGCCCAGGCATCGGCTGCCCAGGCACCCGCGGTGGAGCCGGTTCCGGGCGACGGCCCGAGCGCGACGCCCGCCCTGTCCGCCGACGGCCGCACCGTGAGCTTCACCTCCCAGGCGGGCGACCTGATCGCGCCCGCGCGAGCGCCGGGGGCAGCCGGGGCGTACGCGCGCTACCTGCCCGACCTCGCCGGGGGCGGTGTGAACCAACTCCTCTCCGGGACCGCCACAGACGCCGCGCTCCCGGCCTCCGATGCCCACGGGCGCACGGTCGCCTTCCAGACCACGGCCGCCCTCGTGCCCGAGGACACCGACAACGTGGTCGACGCGTATGCCTACCTGCGCCACTCCGCGCTCACCCTGGCGCCGGCCGCCGCCGACTTCGGCCGCCAGCCGCAGCGCACGGTGAGCCAGCCGCGCTCGTTCACGGTCACCAACGGCGGATCCGGGCCGCTGGTCGTCACCTCGACCGACGTGTCAGGGCCCTTCACGGTGACCTCCGACGGCTGCGCCAAGGCCACGTTGCAATCGGGCGGGACGTGCGCGGTAGGGGTCGGGTTCGCGCCGGCCGGACCCGGAGCGGCAGCCGGGACGCTCGCGGTCGCCACCGCCGACGGGCCGTCCACGGCACAACTCGGCGGCAACGGGACGATCGCCGTACTGGTACTGGACCCCACCCTCGGCGCTCCGGGCAGCGCGACGGTCGTGACCGGGAGCGGGTTCCCGGCTGGTGTCGCGGTCGAGCTCACCTGGCGTCCCGGGCTCGGCCAGTTGACGATCGGCACCGACCCCACCGGGGCGTTCACCGCGTCCATGCCGATCCTGCCCAACGATGCGCAGGGTGACCGCGTGCTCGTCGCCTCCTTCCCGGGCGGCACGGTGGACAGCCCGCCGTTCCTGGTCGTGCCGCACAGCCCGCCGCCACCGGGTTAGCCAGGACCCATCCCTCTCAGACGCTGTCGAACGGACCGCTACTCTTGATTGCCTCGACGTACGAGCGGGTATATATGGCCTCGATCGCGCTCGGCTCAGTTTGAACGGCTCGTCACCGCGATGAGGGTGTTGTGGAAATCTCGGGCGCCTGGCGAGGGCTGGGAGCGGCGGTCAATGGCGAGGGCCTTATTCCCGAAGTCAAGGGCGACTTGGAGTTCTCCATTGCGGGCCGCAATGACGCCCAGGGTCAGCTCGCCTTCCGCCTTCCGCATCGGCGAGAGCACGGCGCCGTCTACGGCTGTTGTCTTCCGAACTATCTCACGGGCGTGCAGCTCCGCAAGGCTGTTGTCCCCAATCAGCCTGTGGCAGTCCATGGCATAAAAATCGAACTTTTCGGGATCAACCACGAAATGATTGTCCGGCCTTCCTGGGCAAGGAGTTGGACGGAGACGGAGCGGCCTGGGGCCGCGTCCTGACCCGCTTGCGCCGCTTCAATCACTTCCCGGTACCGACCCTGAGTCAAGGCAAACCAGGCACGTAACTCATGTGCCCAGCCGATGACCACAGAATTGTCTGCCTCCTTGCCGAGTTGCAGTGCTGCGACACGAGTTGCTTCGGCTGCCGACCGCACCCGGCGACGGATACGACGCTCCCGTGCACCGCGAGTACCACGGGGGATCTACTCGATTGTGATTGCGGCTACGTTACCACGTTCATGAAGATACGGATCACCGAAGTGCGAGATGCGCATTCGTTACACGTGGAAGCAGAACGATGTCGTGAGCAGGACTGCGTGATCGATGCGGTTGTTCCAGGTGCGGGGAGGGCAGAGTGATGAGCGCACCGACGATGCGATGTGAGGTGCTCTCGTTCGTCGATGCCCGGACCGGTGACGCGCATCTGGTGACGAGTGACGCGGTGGGTTCGGGGTGTCGGGCCGGTCGCTATGTCACCGTGTGCGGGGCCGTGGTGGTGGCGGCCAGCTTGACCGCTGCGGAGAAGAAGTACTGCCGGTCCTGCCTGGGCTGGCAGGGCGCTCACGCCCGAGGCGAGGGGTTGGCTCGCGCAGTGGATACGGCACGGGCCGGGCCTTGAGCACCGGTCGGCTCGTGCCCGCTGCCGGGGCCGGTTCCCTGTGGCGTGTTCGGGTCAGAGCCGACGGGATATGCGGAACATGCCCGGCCGCGGGGAGTGATGGGGCGATCGCGGTCCGGTACTCGTCCGCCCAGGGCACCTCGCCCAGACGCCGGCTGGGAGCGGCGCAACGGGCACTCCACGTTGCCCGATGGTCCGGCCGCGTGCGCGGTGCCGGGTGCCGGGCCGGCTCGTAGCCTCGCCGGCATGAGCACGGCGGCGAGGTTCGACGTGGCCCGGATCGGCTTGATGCCGGACGACGCGGCGAGCTGTGAACTCACGGTCATCAACCAGAGCCAGGTCGTCGAGGGCTACCGGTTCAGCGCGGTCGGCGCGCTCGCCGGGTACACGAGGTTCACGCCGGACACGTTGTCGCTGTACCCGGGGACCGAGGGCACCGTGACGGTGCGGCTCGAGGTGCCGGGGACCGCCGACGTGCCGGCCGGCGAGGTGCCCTTCGCCGTCATGGTGCGGCCAAACGAGCACCCTGACGACACCGCTGTCCCGGAGACCGTCGTCGACGTCGGGCGGTTCGTGCGCACCGAGGCCGAGCTGATCCCCCGCACGTCGCAGGCCCGGCTGTGGTCCCGGCACGCGCTGGCCGTGGACAACCACAGCAACCACGCGGTCCACGTCGCACTCTCCGGCGACGACCCGGACGACGCGCTCGCCGTCCGGTGCCGCCCGGACGTGCTGGTCATCGACCCGGGCAACGCGGCGTTCTCGAAGGTCCGGGTGCGGGTGCTGCGCCCCATCTGGAAGGGGACGCCGAAGACCCGCCAATTCCAGGTGTTCACGGAGGTGAAGGACCCGGGCGCCGACGACCCGACGTGGCTACCGATCGACGACCTCGGCGCGGCTCCGGTGCCGGCACCGGCGGGGGTGTCGGCACCGGAGCGGCCGAGCGCGCCCGTGGCGGGTCGGGTGGTCCAGGAGCCCATCCTGCCCCGTGGTGCGACCAAGCTGCTGGCCGCCGCGGCCGCCGCCGCGCTCGCCCTGGCCGCGCTGTGGTTCGGCCTGCTGCGCCCGACGATCCGCTCCACTGCCCGGGCCGCGGTCGCGCAGCCCCTGACGGCCGCCCAGCAGCAGGCCGCCGTCGCCCAGTCGCAGGCCAAGCAGGCGAGCGCCCAGGCGAAGAGCGCCAGCCAGGCGGCCAGCAGCGCGCAGCAGAGCGCCGCCGCGCAGGTCGCGCCCTTCAGCCTGCGGCTGACGGTCAAGGCCCCACCCGGCAAGACGCCGGGGACCGCGAGCTTCACCGTGCCCAAGGGCGCGTCTGTCGCGCTCACCGACCTGGTCTTCGAGTCGCGTGGCGACATCGGCACGGTGCGGCTGCTACGCGACAAGGACGAGCTGCTCACGGCCCAGCCACAGAACTTCCGGACCCTCGACGAGCACTTCGTCTCCCCGATCGCCTTCGCCGCCGGTCAGAAGATCGTTTATGAGCTGGACTGCGGGGTGCCGGTGGAGGCCCAGGCACCGCCGCCCCCGGGTCCGCCGCCGTCGACGCCGCCATCGTCCGGCGCGGCGTCGTCCTCGGCCGCACCGCCGCCGCAGTGCCAGTCCGCGATGTACCTCGGCGGCACGATCCGCACCCAGGCGCCGCCGTCCAGCTCGGTGCCGCCGTCCAGCTCGGTGCCGCCGTCGCAACCCCGGACGACACCGGCCCCGACAGCGCCGCTGTCGGGGACCACCCGCACGCCGTCCGGCTCCGCGCCGTCACCGCGCGTCCCCGCCACCGTGGGCGTGACGCCGACCCCCAAACCCTGAGGACGACCCGGAGGGCACCCAGCGCCGGAGCCCGCTGCTCCCGGCCGGCGCGCCGGTGATACTGCGGCGATGGTGGACGAACGACGGAGCACAGACCGCAGCGGGCGCGTCGAGGAGCTGCGCGAGAGGGAGGTCGAGCTCACCGTCGACCGCATCATCGAGCTTGGCCGGCCCCGGTTGCACCGCACCTGGCCCGAGCTGCTCTCGACCGGCTTCGTCGGCGGAGCGGAGGTGGCGCTCGGTGTGCTCGCACTGTTGGCCGTCGAGCACGCGACCGGCAGCACGCTGCTCGCCGGCCTGGCGTTCTCGATCGGGTTCGTGGCCCTGCTGCTCGGGCACAGCGAGCTGTTCACGGAGGGCTTCCTGATCCCGGTGACGGTGGTGGCTGCCCGGGCGGCCTCTTTCTGGCAACTGCTGCGGCTGTGGCTGGGCACCCTCGCCGGAAACCTGGCCGGCGGCTGGGGGATGACCTGGGTGATCGTGCTCGGGTTCCCCGAGCTGCGCGAGACGGCGGTGCGTGCCGGCGGCCACTTCGCGACCGCACCGCTGACCCCTGGCACCTTCTGCCTGGCCGTGCTCGCCGGCAGCGCGATCACGCTGCTCACCCGGATGCAGAACGGCACCGAGGACGACATGGCAAAGCTCGTCGCGGCGGTGGCGGCCGGCTTCCTCATCGCCGGGCTGGGCATGTTCCACTCGGTGCTCGACTCGCTGCTGATCTTCGCGGGAATCCACGCCGGTGGCGGGTTCGGGTACGGCGACTGGGTCGCATGGTTCGGATGGACGCTGCTCGGCAACCTCGTCGGTGGCATCGGGCTGACCACCTTGCTGCGGCTGGTGCGCAGCCGCGACCGGCTGGTGGAGTGGCGCGCCCGCTAGAACGGGCGGGCAAACCCGGACGCGCGACACCCCACCCCGTTGCATCTCGTTGTCCGGCCGTGACGCTATCGTGACCTGGACCGCAGCGGGCCCACTCTGTGGGACGTGGAAGGAGTACAGGTGCCTGGACGCCACGCCGCCCCCCGGGTCTGTCGACATCGGCTGCGCCTCGCCGCCGCCGGCACGACCGCGGTCGCGGGAGCGCTTGCCGCGTTTCCCGGGATCGCGACGGCCTCACCCGCCGCGCTCAGCTCCGCCTTGCCGGTCGACCTGCCGCTCCCGCCACCGCTCCCCACCCTGCCCGGGCCACCCGGCCTGCCCGGGCCACCCGGCCTGCCCGGGCCACCCGGCCTGCCCGGGCCGGTGCCGATGCCGGGCCTGCAGCCCGTTCCCGTTCCCGCTCCGGTCGTGGTGCCGTCGCTGGGCCAGCGGATCGTCGCCGAGGCTGCCCGACAGGCCGGGGCGCCCTACCGCTGGGGCGCGGCTGGCCCGACCGCCTTCGACTGCTCGGGACTGACGAGGTTCGTCTACGGTCGCGTCGGCATCTCGCTGCCGCACAACTCGCAGGCGCAGTACGACGTCTCGCCGCACGTCACGCGCTCGGACGTGCAACCGGGCGACCTGTTGTTCTTCGGCGGCCCCAGGTCGGTGTACCACGTGGCGATCTACGCGGGTGACGGCAAGATGTGGACCGCTCCGGAGCCCGGCGAGGTGGTCGAGCTCGCGCCGGTCCACAGCTCGGACTTCCTGGTCGGGCGACCCCGCTGAGGTAGCGGCTGGTCCTCGTCCCGAGCGGGACGCGGCCGCGTCACCGGTCCGGCGTCGAGCAGTTGAGCAGGCGGGGCGGCGCGGGGCCGCTCACAAGTGCCTGCCAATATGGGTGAAACCCCAGACGAGAGGGAACCCACGCCCATGCAGTCGATGACCGTCCACCTGCCGGCCCTGCCGCAGTTGGTCAAGCACGCCGGGCAACACATCGTTGAGGCCGCGCTGGCGCCACTGCTGCTGTTCTACCTGCTGTTTCGGGTGGTCGGGTTCTCCGGCGGGCTGTACGCCGCCCTGGCCTGGTCGGTCGCGGCGGTGCTCACCCGGCTGGTCACGCGCCGGCCGGTGCCCGCGGTGCTGCTGTTGACGACGGCCCTGCTGGGAGTCCGCACGCTGATCGGCCTCACCACCGGCAGCGCCTTCCTCTACTTCCTGCAGCCCAGCGTGCAGAACTTTCTCATCGCCGGCGTCCTGCTGGCATCGCTGCCGCTGGAGCGGCCGTTCATCGCCAAGCTGGCCAACGACTTCTGCGCGTTCCCCCCAACGTTGATCGGTCACCCCTGTATCCTGCGATTTTTCCGCCGGGTCTCCGTGTTGTGGGCCGTGGTGTTCATCGTCAACGGCGTGACGACGCTGTGGACGCTCGCGCAGGCGACCATCGGGGACTTCCTCGTGGTCAGCACCGCCGGCTCCTACTCCCTCGTCGTGGTGACGGCGTTGGCCTCCATGATATGGCTGCGCCGGTGCATGCGGGGTGAGAACATCCGGCTGCGGCTGGGCGTGCGGCCCGCCGGGTAGGCCGGCAGCGACCTAGGCGCGTAGGTAGGGGCGGGGGCCCCCGCTCGGCTGCGCCGTCCGGGGCGCGGACGTGACGATGACGGTAATGTGCCCCATGCGCTTCGGGATCTTCTACGAACACCAGATGCCCCGTCCGTGGGCGCCCGGGGACGAGGGCCGGCTGCTCGACGAGGCCCTTGAGCAGGTGGAGATCGCTGATCGGGTGGGTATCGACCACATCTGGGAGGTCGAGCACCACTTCCTCGAGGAGTACAGCCACTCCTCGGCTCCCGAGGTGTTCCTCGCCGCGGCCAGCCAGCGCACCTCGCGGATCCGACTCGGCCACGGCATCGTCCAGCTCCCGCCGCCGGTCAACCACCCGGCCCGGGTCGCCGAGCGGGTAGCCACCCTCGACCTGGTCTCCGGCGGCCGGGTCGACCTCGGCACCGGCGAGGCCAGCTCGGCAGCCGAGCTCGGCGGCTTCGGCGTCCCGCGCGGAGCCAAGCGGGCCATGTGGCAGGAGGCGCTCGACGTCATCACCCGCATGTTCGTCGAGGAGCCCTTCGCCGGTGCCGACGGCCAGTTCGTCCGGATGCCGCCCCGCAACGTCGTCCCCAAGCCCGTGCAGCGGCCGCATCCGCCGCTGTGGGTGGCGTGCAGCCGCCGCGAGACGATCCACCACGCCGCCCGCAATGGCATCGGGGCGCTGTCCTTCTCCTTCGTCGAGCCGGAGCAGGCCGGTCGGTGGGCCAGCGAGTACTACGAGCTGCTCGGATCGCCGGAGTGCGTGCCGGCTGGGTTCGCCGTCAACCCGAACCTCGCGGTCGTGGTGCCGTTGATGATCGCCCAGGAGGAGGCGGAGGCGATCGAGCGCGGGATCGACGGCGCGCACTTTTTCGGCTACTCGCTCGCCCACTACTACGGCGGTGGTGAGCACTATCCCAACTCGACGGACGTGTGGGCCGAGTTCCGCGAGCGGCGCGAGGAGGCCGGCTTCGCCCGCCACCTCGTCACGCCGCAGGCGGCGCCGCTCGGGGTGCGGCTGCTGCAGGAGGGCATCGGCTCGCTGCGCGGCGCGATCGGCAGCCCGGCTCAGGTCACCGACCTGGTCCGGCGCTACCAGGCGGCCGGCGTCGACCAGGTGATCTTCGTGTTGCAGGCCGGCCGGAACCGGCACGAGCACATCTGCGAGAGCCTGGAGCTGTTCGGCACGCAGGTGTTGCCACACTTCGAGGACGGCCGGGAGGAGGCCGAGCAGGCGAAGGCGGACCGGCTGGCGCCGGTCGTCGACGCCGCGCTCGCCCGCCGGGCGCCGGCCCGGTCGTTGCCGGCGCCGTACCGGATCGACGAGGACGCCGAGCTCGCCGCTACCCACCTGGGGCTACCCGGGGTCAGGGACCTGGCCGGGCAGGTGCGGGACGCGCTGGGCGCCCGGACCCGCAACGGGCTCACCGAACTCGTCAGCGGCGCCTCCGATGCGGTGCTGGAGCGGTTGCTGGGCCCGTCCATGGTGCAGCGCGGGCTGTTCGGCGCCATGGCCAAGGCCTACGACCCGCGCGCCGGGGCCGGCTTCAGCGGGGACATCAGCTACCGGCTTCGGCTCGCCGGGCGGACGCCGCAGGACTGGACGATCGAGGTCCGCGACGGGAGCGCCCACGCTCGGGCAGGCGCCTCGTCCTGTCCGGAGGTGCGGATCGAGCTCTCCGCCGCCGACTTCGGCCGGCTGGCGCTCGGTGCGGTCAACCCGCTGGTGCTGTTCGGCAGCGGCCGCGCCAGCGCGACGGGCGACCTGTCGCTGGTCGCCCGGCTGGCCGACATGTTCGGTGGCCGCTCCCCGTTCTGAGGGGCCGCCCCACCACTCGTTACCGGATCGCCACCGCTACCAGTTTCGCCACCGGCACCGGATCACCAGCGGTGGCAGCTCACCAGCGGTACCAGCGTCCCGCGCCGCTGGCGGAACGGAACAGGAAGCCGAGCAGCCAGACGACGAGCACGACCGCCGCAATGATCCACAGGAGGTGGAGCGCAAAACCTGCGCCGCCGAGGATGACAGCGAGCAGGAGCACCAACAGCAGGGGAACCATCGTGACCCTTCCCTCGATCGGGTGATAAGTAAGGGGTTCTCTGCCCTAGACCATCCCCCGGTAAACCCACCCGGCGGAGCCGGTGGGCGCTGCGAGCCGCAGCGCCGGCTTACCGGCGGCCCTCGCCGAGCAGCAGCCGACGCAGCAGATGCATCGCGACCACCACGGACCGGTCCCGCACGTCGGCCCGTCCGCCAGGCAGTACCGGATCGCGGGCGAGCGTGCGACCGTCGGCGGCTCTCGCACAGAAGCAGACGTACCCGACCGGCTTGGTCCTGGTGCCCCCGCCCGGGCCGGCCACCCCGGTCACGGCGCAGGCGACGTCGGCACCGAATCGGCGAAGTGCCCCGGTCGCCATCGCGGTGGCGACCTCGGGGGAGACCGCGCCGTGCTGCTCGATGAGCGCTGCGGGCACGCCGAGCAGCTCGACCTTGGCCCGGTTGGAGTAGGCGACGACGCTGCCGGCGAGATGCGCCGACGAGCCGGGGCGGGCCGAGATCCGGCCGGCGAGCAGGCCGCCGGTACACGACTCGGCCAGCCCGAGGCGGTGGCCGGTCAGCAGTCCCGCGAGCACCTCGTCAACCGAGCTGCCGTCGGTGCTGACGAGGAACCGGCCGTGCCGGGCGCGGATCTCCTCGACGAGCTGCGCGCTGGCCGCGTCGGACTCCGGGCCGCCCCGGACGTCGACCTCGAGCTCGAAGTCCCGCAGGCAGGTGACGATCTCCAGGCGGGACAGGTCCAACCGGGCCCCGACCTCCCGCAGGGTCGCCGCGATGTCGGACTCGGCGAGCCCGAACAGCCGCAGGTGGATGCTGCGGCGCGGCCGCGCCCGACCGAGCACGGTGCGGGCGGGTGCGGTGGCGACGGCCGCGTCCCACATCGCCTGCAGCTCGCGGGGCGGCCCCGGTAGCACGATGACGGTCGGGCCGTCCGGCACCGGGACGACCAGACCGGGCGCCGTCCCCGCCGGTGCCACGACGGCGGCGCCCGAGGGCACCATCGCCTGCTTGCGGGTGGCGACCCGCAGCGCCTCGGTGTCGATGCCCAGGGCTGGCGAGCGACCGTCAGGGTCGATGTTCCGGGCCGGCGAGCGGCCCCCGGGGGGCTCGCGGCGGCGACCCGCGAAGCCGGCCACGATCGTCGCGATCCGCCGCTCCATCGCCTCGTCGAGGACGAGGTCGACCCCGGCGAAGCGGGCGACCGCGTCGGCCGTCAGGTCGTCCGCGGTGGGCCCCAGACCGCCGCTGGTGACGACGAGATCGACGCCGCGACCCGCCTGGAACCGCAGCGCCGCCTCCAGGTCATCGGGCCGGTCGCCGACGAGGAGCACGTCGAGCACCTCGACGCCCAGCTCGCCGAGCCGCTCGGCCAGCCATGGCCCGTTGCGGTCGACGACCCGGCCGGTGAGCAGTTCGGTGCCGGTGACCACGATGCCGGCCCGCGCGCCGGCAACTCTCGACACCGCCCCCACCCTAGTGCCGGGGGTACTGGCCCTCGTTGCTTAGTTTATGCAAACTAACAACTGGGCCGACGCCGACGGAGGACGCAACCGGACATGACGAGCAGCAGCACGATGGCAGCGGGCCAGACGGCGGGGGCAGGGCGGCAACGCGGCCGGCGCCACCCGGACTCGCCACGGTACCGCTGGGTCGCACTGTCGAACACCACCCTCGGCGTGCTCATGGCGACGCTGAACTCCTCCATCCTGCTCATCTCGCTGCCGGCGATCTTCCGCGGCATCGCCATCGACCCGCTGCAGCCGGCGAACATCGGCTACCTGCTGTGGATGATCATGGGATACCTGCTGGTCACGGCCGTGCTGGTGGTGACCTTGGGCAGGCTCGGCGACATGTTCGGCCGCGTCAAGATCTACAACGCCGGTTTCGCGGTCTTCAGCATGGCCTCGGTCGGGCTTGCGCTCGACCCGTTCGCCGGCGGCAGGGGCGCGATGTGGCTGATCGTGCTGCGGGTGGTGCAGGGCGTCGGCGGCGCGATGCTCATGGCGAACTCCACGGCGATCATCACCGACGTGTTCCCAGCCACCCGACGTGGGCTCGCCGTGGGCATCAACATGGTCGCCGGGATCGGTGGGTCGTTCGCGGGGCTCGTCGTCGGCGGCGTGCTGTCCGAAGTGGACTGGCGGCTGGTGTTCTGGGTGAGCGTGCCGTTCGGTGTGCTCGGCACCGTCTGGGCGTACCTGAGCCTGCAGGACGTCGGCACCCGGCAGCGGCAGGCGAAGGTCGACTGGCCGGGCAACCTCACGTTCGCTGTGGGCCTGGTGGCGTTGCTCGCCGCGATCACCTACGGCATCCAGCCCTATGGCGGCCATGCCGAGGGCTGGACCAACCCGTGGGTGCTGGCCGGGCTCATCGGCGGGGCACTCGTGCTGTCGGTGTTCTGCGTCGTGGAGACCCGGGTCGCGCAGCCCATGTTCCGCCTCGAGCTGTTCCGGATCCGGGCGTTCACGTCGGGCAACATCGCGACGCTGATGAGCGCGCTGTCCCGCGGCGGCCTGCAGTTCATGCTCATCATCTGGCTGCAGGGCATCTGGCTGCCACTGCACGGCTACGACTACGCGAAGACGCCGCTGTGGTCGGCGATCTACCTGATCCCGCTGACCGTGGGGTTCCTGGCCGCCGCGCCGCTGGCCGGCTACCTCTCGGACCGCTTCGGGGCGCGGACCTTCGCCACCGGAGGTCTGGTCATCGTGGCGGCCACGTTCGGTCTGTTGCTGGCGCTGCCGACCGACTTCGTCTACTGGCAGTTCGCGCTGATCCTGTTCGTCAACGGCCTCGGGTCGGGGCTGTTCGTCAGCCCGAACATGACCGGGGTCATGAACAGCCTGCCACCGGGTGCGCGTGGTGCCGGCAGCGGGATGATGATGACGCTGCAGAACTCCGGTATGGCGCTGTCGATCGGGGTCTTCTTCTCCACGCTCATCGCCGGGCTGGCCCACGACATGCCGGCCGCGCTGTTCTCCGGGCTCACCGGACAGGGCGTGCCGGCCCGGGTCGCCCACCAGGTGGCGGGGCTGCCGCCGGTGGGGACGCTGTTCGCGGCGTTCCTGGGGTTCAACCCGATCCAGGAGATCCTCGGGCGCCAGGTGCTCGGCAGCCTGAACCCGGCGAACGCCGCGATCCTGGTGGGCAGGCGTTTCTTCCCCAACCTGGTCACCGGGCCGTTCCACCACGGCCTGCTGGTGGTCTTCGCGATGGCCATCGGCATCTGTCTCGTCGGCGCGGTGGCCTCGCTGTTCCGTGGCGGTCGGTACGTCCACGGCGAGACGCCGGGTCCCGTCGAACCGGAGTCGGGCGCGGAGATCCTCGGTCGGGTGAGCCGGGTCGGCGACGGCGCGGCGGTGCCCGCGGTGGTGACGCTCGTCGATAT
>JAVKSM010000001.1:0-27388 GCA_039583705.1 Pseudonocardiaceae bacterium | reverse complement strand
GGCGCGGAGATCCTCGGTCGGGTGAGCCGGGTCGGCGACGGCGCGGCGGTGCCCGCGGTGGTGACGCTCGTCGATATGTCGGGCGGCCACGCCGGACGGGCGCGCGCCGCCGCCAGCGGAACCTACCGGTTGCGTCCGGCCGTGCCAGGCACCTACCTGCTGGTCTGCACGGCGCCGGGGTTCGCGCCAACCGTCAGCCGTCTCCTCGTCGACGGCGTCGTGCTGCGGCACGACATCGCGCTCGCGGCCAGCCCGGCTCCCGCCAGCACCACAGCCAGGCGTCGAGCCACGCCAGGCGACGACAAGGACTGAGTCGCTGCTGGCCGGACGCACCTGTCGGGTATGGGTTGTGTAGGCTCGCCGGTGGCCCGGGAGTGGCCAGGTGTTGCCCCTTTAGCTCAGTCGGCAGAGCGTCTCCATGGTAAGGAGAAGGTCTACGGTTCGATTCCGTAAAGGGGCTCGGAAGGGGTCCTGATCCCCCACCTCGGCGGTGTAGCTCAGACGGAAGAGCAAGCGGCTCATAATCGCTGTGTCGCCGGTTCGAGTCCGGCCACCGCTACCGCGAGATGACCCGCCGGCCAGCGGTTCGAGAGGTCGGCTGTTCGAGAGGAAGGGTACGTCCGTGGCCGCGACCGACATCCGCCCCAAGATCACGTTGGCCTGCGAGGTGTGCAAGCACCGCAACTACATCACCAGGAAGAACCGGCGCAACGACCCGGAGCGGCTGACGATCAAGAAGTACTGCCCGAACTGCAACGCCCACCGCAGCCACCGCGAGACCCGCTGAGGGTGGTCCTCGACGCCTCGCTGGTGGGCTACACCACTGCCACGTCGGCGCCCTACGAGGTCGGCAGGGAGAAGATCCGGGAGTTCGCCGAGGCGATCGGCGACGACGACCCGACCTACCGCGACCCGGCGGCGGCGCGCGCGGCCGGGTACCCCGACGTCATCGCGCCGCCCACTTTCGGCGTGGTCGTGACCTGGCTTGCGACCTCCGCGCTTGTCGCCGACCTGGGTGTCGCGCCGTCCCGGCTGGTGCACGGCGACCAGCGCCTGGAACTGCACCGCCCGGTCCGAGCGGGCGACGAGCTTGTCACCACGGCCTGCGTCGAGCGGGTCCGCGCCCTGGCCGGCAACATCCTGCTCGGCGTGCGGTGCGAGGTCGTCGACACCCGTCGCGAGCCGGTGCTGACCACTTCGGCCACGCTCGTCGTGCGCGGCGAGGGGTGAGCGGTGGTGCTGCGGCGGCTGGCCGATGTCACCGAGGGCGAGGTGATCGGGCCGTTTGCGGTGCCGGTGCGCCGTACCGACCTCGTCCGCTACGCGGGGGCGTCCGGCGACTTCAACCCGATCCACTGGAACCAGCGGGTGGCGCGCGCGGCCGGGCTGCCCGACGTCATCGCCCACGGCATGCTCACCATGGCGCTGGCCGGGCGGCTGGTGACCTCGTGGGCCGGTGACCCTGGCGCTCTGAGCTCCTACGACGTCCGGTTCAGCAGGCCGGTCGTAGTGCCCGACGACGAAGCCGGCGCGGAGCTGGAGATCGTGGGCAGGGTCAGGGCGGTGCGGGCGGACGGTACCGTCGAGGTCGCGCTGACCGTCCGGAGCGGGGGGACGTCAGTGCTCGGAAAGGCCACCGCGGTCGTGAACCTGGCTTCGTGAGCCGGCTGCCGCGGTCGGGAAGCCGGTCTCAGGAGCCGCCACGGTCGAGCGTGGCCAGCACCGCACCGGCCAGTGCGCGCTCGCCCAGCGCGTTGGGATGCACCGGTGCCGCCGGCATCGTCGGCACCACGCCCTCGATCCAGCGCAGGCGCGGCGGCTGGCACACGTCGTGACCGAAGGTCGACGGGTAGCTGTCGACGTAGTCCGCGCCAGCCGACTTCGCCTGCTCCGCGAGCATGCTGTCGAGGCGCAGCTCGGTACCCCGCAGGTAGGCGGCGTCCCCGGGGGTGAAGGGCTGCAGCGGGTAGCACCCAGGCCCAGTGGCCGGCAGGATCGCCGGGTACCCGACGAGCAGTACCCTCGCGCTCGGCGACCGGGCATGCACTCCGGCGAGGACCGCGGCGATCTTGGGAGCGGTGGCCGCGATCCGGGCGGCGAGCTGGTCCACCCCACCGGCCGTGTAGTGGTCGCGGCAGGGGGTCCCCCCCGGGGTGAGGCTCGCACAGGTGGTGACGATGTCGGCGAACCCGATGTCGTTGCCGCCGATCCCGATCGTCACCAGGGTCGTGGTGGTGCGCAGCGCGTCGAACTGCGGCGGGTTGACGCCGTCGCTGACCGGCTGCGGGGAGCTGACGTCCGCCGTGGTGGCGCCCTGACAGCTCACGTCGAGCAGGCTCGCGCCGATCGCGGACGCCACCAGGTGCGGATAGTTGTTCAGCGACCGGTCGCAACCCACCGGCGCGCCCGCGGGCGCGCCGACGAACGGTGCCGAGGTGTAGGAGTCCCCGAGCGCCACATACCGGGGCGGGGGGCTGGCGGGCTTGGGGTCGGCGGGTTTCGTGCCTGCTGCTGGGGGGGTGCCGGCTGCCGCCCCGGCCGGACCCGGCAGGGCCAACAGCGCCGTGAGCGTGGCGGCGACGGCGAGCGCGGTGGCAGCGATGGCGAGCGCGGTCCGGGTGCGGCCGGCGGTCAGGTGCATCACGGGTCGCTCCCTCGCCCCGCTCAGCGCGCCTCGGCGAAAAACTGGGCCATCCGGGTCAGGCCGGCCCGGAGGTCGGTGTCACCGAGGGCGTAGGACAGCCGGAAGTAACCCGGCGTGCCGAACGCCTCTCCCGGCACCACGGCGACCTCAGCGTGCTCGAGCAGGAGAGCGGCCAGCTCGACGCTGTCGGAGGCCCGCTGCCCGCGCAGCTCACGGCCGAGCAGCCCGCGGACCGAGGGATAGGCGTAGAAGGCACCGCGCGGCACCGGGCAGCTCACCCCGTCGATGCCGGTAAGCAGCTCGACGATGGCGCGGCGCCGCCGGTCGAAGGCCGCCCGCATCTCAGCGACGGCGTCCAGCGGCCCGGACACCGCCGCCAGCGCGGCGCGCTGCGCGACGTTGCACACGTTGGAGGTCAGGTGAGACTGCATGTTCGTCGCCGCCCTGACCACGTCAGTCGGCCCGATCATCCAGCCGACACGCCAGCCGGTCATCGCATAGGTCTTCGCCACCCCATTGAGCACGACGCAGCGCGAGGCGAGTTCAGGCACCGCCACCGGCATCGAGACGTGCTCCGCACCGTCGTAGACCAGGTGCTCATAGATCTCGTCGGTGACCACCCACACGTCGTTCTCCACAGCCCACCGACCGACCTGCGCGACGAGCTCGCGGGGGGCCACCGCGCCGGTGGGGTTGGACGGCGAGCACCACAGCAGAGCCTTGGTACGCGAGCTGTGCGCCGCGTCGAGCTGTTCGACCGAGGGCAGGTAGCCGCTGGACTCGTCGGTCGGCAGGACGACCGTCGTCCCGCCGGCGATCGCGACGGCTTCCGGGTAGGTGGTCCAGAACGGCGCCGGCAGCAGCACCTCGTCACCCGGGTCGACCAGCGTCGCGAACGCCTGGAACACCGCCTGTTTGCCGCCGTTGGTGACGAGCACCTGCTCGGGCGCCACGATGAGTCCCGAGTCACGGGCCGTCTTGGCGGCGACGGCCGCCCGCAGCTCGGGTAGGCCCCCCGTCGGGGAGTAGCGGTGGTTACGCGGGTCGGCGCAGGCGTCGACGGCGGCGGCGACGATCGGCGCCGGGGTGGGGAAGTCCGGTTCACCGGCGCCGAAGCCGATCACCGATCGGCCCGCCGCCCGGAGCGCCTTGGCCTTGGCGTCCACCGCCAGCGTGGCCGACTCGGTGATCCCTCCGACCCGGGCCGAGACGCGGCGGTGACCGGTGTCAGCTGTGGTCTTGCCGAAGGAGGGTGCAGCCATGCGGTCAGTCTCGCAGAGTTCGGCGAGCGGGTTCCCGGGCCGGGCGGGCGCGCGGTGGGAGCACCAAGCCGGCGCGGGCGTACACTCGACCTCCTGGATGCGCCACCGGCTGCTCATCCGTAGTCGCGGGCCGCCTGCGATGATGGAGCCGCGACCCGGGGCCGGCGGCCGGCGTGTCACAGGGGTGTAGCTCAACTGGCAGAGCAGCGGTCTCCAAAACCGCAGGTTGCAGGTTCAAGTCCTGTCGCCCCTGCATCGAAGGGAGATAGAGCGAGCGTGAGGAAGCAGGCGTGAACGAGCGCATGGCGCGAGCCGCCGGGAACGGCCTCGGTGGTGCCGTCCGGCCGGCGACGGCTGCCACCCGTCGGGTGCGGCGGACCGCGGGCACCGCGGTGAGCGTGGATGAGCTGCGCGGCGATGCGGGCAAGGGTCGTCCGACGCCGTCCCGCGAGGGCCGCCGGCCACAGGGATCGCCGATCGTGCGCGTGCTGCGCTTCCTGCGGGAGGTGGTCGCGGAGCTCCGGAAGGTCATCTGGCCGGACCGCAAGGAGCAGGTGACCTACACCATCGTCGTGTTGTTCTTCGTGTCGTTGATGGTGGCGCTCGTGGCGGCCCTCGACCTCGCATTCGCCAAGGGCGTGTTCTACCTGTTCGGCTGACGCGCGCCGTGACCCGCCGCGACCCGGCGGCGCGGGCGCACGAGAGGAAGTTGAGGAATACGTGACCTCGCACGACGGTGACAAGCTGCCCGAAGACGGGTTGCCTGGTGCCCCCGAAACGCCCGGACTGCCCGACGCCGCGGCGCCCGGGGCCGGCACCGGCGCGGTCGCTGATGGCGGCGCGGGCGCGGTCGCTGGTGACGGCCGGGCCGTCGAGCAGCCGGCGGCCGACCCCGCGGCTCGGCTGCGCGCGTCGCTCCGGACGGCGCCCGGTGAGTGGTACGTCGTGCACTCCTACGCCGGCTACGAGAACAAGGTGAAGGCCAACCTCGAGACCCGGATCCAGACTCTCGACGTCGAGGACTTCATCTTCCAGGTCGAGGTGCCGACGGAAGAGGTCACGGAGATCAAGAACGGCCAGCGCAAGCAGGTGCAGCGCAAGGTGCTGCCCGGCTACATCCTGGTCCGGATGGAGCTCAACGACGCGTCGTGGAGCGCGGTGCGCAACACCCCTGGGGTCACCGGGTTCGTCGGCGCCACGTCCCGACCCTCGCCGCTGGCCCTCGACGACGTGGTCAAGTTCCTGCTGCCGCGCCAGGAGGAGCCGCGCCGTGCCGCCGCTGGCAAGCAGGCCGCGGCGTCGACGTCCGGACGGTCGGCGGTCGAGGTGGACTTCGAGATCGGCGAGTCGGTGACCGTCATGGACGGCCCGTTCGCGACGCTCCCGGCGACGATCAACGAGGTCAACGTCGACGCCCAGAAGCTCAAGGTGCTAGTGTCGATCTTCGGTCGGGAGACCCCGGTCGAGCTCGGGTTCAGCCAGGTGTCGAAGATCTGATCATTCGGTAACAGGAAGCACGAGGAATGCCACCCAAGAAGAAGAAGCTGGCCGCGGTCGTCAAGCTGCAGCTCTCGGCGGGCGCCGCCACCCCGGCGTCCCCGGTCGGTCCGGCGCTGGGCCAGCACGGCGTCAACATCATGGAGTTCTGCCGGGCCTACAACGCCGCAACGGAGTCCCAGCGGGGCAGCGTCGTGCCGGTCGAGGTCTCGGTGTACGAGGACCGCTCGTTCGACTTCAAGCTCAAGACCTCGCCGGCGGCCAAGCTGCTGCTCAAAGCGGCTGGCGTGGAGAAGGGCAGTGGCGAGCCGCATCGCGTCAAGGTCGCGACGGTGAGCATGGACCAGGTGCGGGACATCGCGCAGCAGAAGATGTCCGACCTCAACGCGCACGACATCGAGCAGGCGGCGAAGATCATCGCCGGTACCGCCCGCTCGATGGGCATCACCGTCTCCGGCTGAGGACGTCCCCAGCCGAGATGTGCCCAGCCGGGACGTCCCTGAGGAGTGCCCAGGGGAGGTCCCCAGCCGCCGAAGCCCCAAAAGGGGCGGGTGCACCGTGGGAGGGCCGGCGCTGGCCCGGCACCACGACCTGACCCGCAGGGAGGAGTCAGCAGGTGAAGCGCAGCAAGGCATACCAGGACGCCGCCAAGCTGGTGGACCGCGAGAAGCTCTACAGCCCGCTGGAAGCGGCGCGACTGGCCACGCAGACGGCGGCCCGGACCACGATGGACGCCACGGTCGAGGTCGCGCTCCGGCTCGGCGTCGACCCCCGCAAGGCCGATCAGATGGTGCGTGGCACTGTCAACCTGCCGCACGGCACCGGCAAGACCGCTCGTGTGATCGTCTTCGCGACCGGCGACAAGGCCGCCGAGGCCCAGGCCGCGGGAGCCGACGCCGTCGGCTCCGACGAGCTCATCGAGCGGATCCAGGGCGGTTGGCTGGACTTTGACGCCGCGATCGCTACCCCCGACCAGATGGCCAAGGTCGGCCGGGTCGCCCGGATCCTTGGACCGCGCGGCCTGATGCCCAACCCGAAGACCGGCACGGTCACCCAGGATGTCGCCAGGGGCGTCACGGACATCAAGGGTGGAAAGATCAACTTTCGGGTGGACAAGCAGGCGAACCTGCACCTGGTGATCGGCAAGGTGAGCTTCCCGGTGGAGCGGTTGGTGGAGAACTATGCCGCGGCGCTGGACGAGGTGCTGCGCGCCAAGCCGGCGGCCGCCAAGGGCCGCTACCTCAAGAAGGTCACCTTCACCACGACGATGGGCCCGGGGATCCCGGTCGACCCCAACCGCACCCGCAACCTGCTCATCGAGGAGCCTGCCGCCACCCCCGCCTGAGGCGCCTGCGCCGTCCGGTGTGCTCGTCCGACAACGGGGCGACCCAGTCGGAGTCACGATTTGTCCCGCTGTTACCGTGAAGTGGAGCCGGTCCAACACTGGGCGATGCCTTGCATTCGATCGTGGTCCGCCGCACCGAGATTACGATCTACTTGCGCGACCGACCGGATGCTGCTAATACTTTCTGCGCCAGAAAGCGCACGAGCCCAAGATCCCAGTCAAAACGATTCGCCTCAGGACTGGATGGTAGGAGCGCATTTGCGATCGTGCCGGTTTCGGTGGCATCCTTTGAGTGATGCTGAACCGGGTGAGCATTCCCACCGCGAGCCCGGAGCTGAGACAGCTCGCCGGCTTGGCCGCTGCAAAGCGATCACTTGCCGCAGCCGCAGGCTCTCGATCTGCCGAAGCTGACGCCGCACTGACGGGTCAGCTACCCGGGAGGGGCCAGCGCGGACCGGTGTCCGGATCCTTGTGCCAGACGTGGTGCTCGGTGGGGGTTGCGGTAAGTCCGAATTCGTGCCAGGCGGGGGCGCCGAGTTCCTGCCAGCGTTGCCAGGCTTGTTCGACGCGGTCAACGAGGGGAGTGGGTCCGGCTTGCCGGACAGCGTGGTGGCCGGCGGGACTGGCTTCCCGGGCGATCTCGCACCAGGAGCCGTCGGGGGCGCGCAGTTCGGTGACCGGGATCCGCTCGTCGTCGAGGGTGATGGAGCGGTGCATGCCGGCTGGCAGGTAGAGCTGGGCGAGGAACGGAAAGTACCTGCCGCCGTCCAGTTCGGAGGGGTCCACGCTGGTGACCCGGGTGGTGGGCCGGTCATGGGTGCGGGTGGGGCGCGGGTCGCCGACAGCGGGACCGGCGGTGGTGCGGCGACGCATGAAGCAGCCCCACCAGGCCAGGAACCTGCCTTCCAGCTTCGGGGCGTCGGGCGCGCGGCGCAGAGCGAGTAGGTTGCCCGCGCCGAGGGGTCCTTCGACGTGCACGAGGGCGAGGCCACCGGGGCGGAGCTGGTCGATCCAGGCGGGAGGAACGCCGAAGAGCGCGCAGGTGGCGATGATCCGGTCGTAGGGAGCGTGCCGGGGTAGGCCGTCGGCGCCGTCGGCGGCCACCAGGGTGGGGGTGTAGCCGAGGCGGCCGAGCCGGTGTCGGGCCTGGGCGACGAGGTGGGGGTCGATGTCGACCGAGTAGACCTGCCGGTCGTGCAGGCGGTGGGCGAGCAGCGCTGCGTTGTAGCCGGTTCCGGTGCCGATCTCCAAGACCCGCATGCCATCGGAGACGTCCAGGGCTTCCAACATGCGGATCATCAGATCGGGCTTGGTGGAGCTGGACACCGGGGCCTGCATGCCCCGGCCGACGTAGTCGGCGAGCTCGGTGACCAGGGTGGTCGGGGAGTAGACCAGATCGAGCCAGCGTCGGATGCTTTCGGGGTCGCGCGGCTCACGAGCGACCCAGCGCAACGGGCGGGAGTTGGGTTCCTGCTCGTAGTAACGCGGAACGAACTCGTGGCGTGGCACCGCGAGCAGCGCCTCGTACCAGGCCGGGTCGTGCAGGTCGCCGTCCACGTCGAGCTGACGGGCCAGACGTCGCGCCAACGGACGCCAGGTCTCCTCGGCAACGGTCGGCACGCTCACGAAGCCTCCCGGGCGAGCAGCCGCGCCAGGCTGTCGGTGATCGGCACGCCGGTGGCCGTCTCCAGGAATCCGTACTGGCCGCCAGGGTTGACCTCCAGGAATGTCACGGTTTCCTTGCCGGTGGTGTGGTCGGGTCCGATGACAAGGTCGAATGCTCCGTAGACGAGTCCGAGTTCGGCCATGACGCCGCGCAGGCTCGTGGCGACCGGCTCACACAGGTCGATCACTTCATAGCGCAACGAGGGATAGTCCGAACGCCAGTCGACATAGGAGTCTGACGACCCCGCATGGATCGCCACCGAGAACAGGTCGTCTCCGACGACGACGGCCCGGCACTCGTGCCATTTGGGTGCCCAGTCCTGGAGTAGGTGCGTGGTCACGTCGATGCCGCGTGGATCAGCGAGATCCTGCCGGGACAGGCGTCGAGTCCAGCCCATCTTGTAGATGCCGTCCTCGTAGATCAGGTTAGTGCTCAGCGGCTTGAGCACCACACCGGGGTCGGATTGGGCGAAGTCCGCCTCGGCCTTGGACATGCCGGCCGGCATCTGAAAAGAGGACGGGGTGCGCACCCAGACCGCTCGGATCTCAGCCAGGTCCACGGTGTGGTGCTCGGTGCGCAGGCAGCCGCTCCACGTTCCGTTGCTGAACTCGGCGTCCAGGCGCATCCGCTGGGGAAACCACGACAGATCCAACCGCACCACCGGGATATCACGCTCGGCCAAGCGCAAGATGACCGCGTCGGCCGTGCGGTCCATCTCTGCCGCGAGTACGAGGACCGTCACGGTCAGCCGTCCGGGACGGTTTCCCAACCATAGTCCTTCGACGGCCCCTCATCCCCGTCTTTGTTCGCGATCGTGGTCCATTCCAGTTTGGTCTGCGGTGGTCGAGGCCGCCCCGTTCGGCAGTGCACCGCGATCTGACGGACCGGGCAGTACCGGTAGAATCCGGGCTCGGTTGGCATGCCCATGTCGACCAGCCAACGCAGCGCGTACGGTCGCGTCTGTGGACCGGATGCCGTTTCGCTCTGCTCTCGGGCGTTGAACCCGGACGAGCTCAACGGGAACCGCTCCGATACCGTCGCCAGTGGGTCGTCCCGGTACCGCAAACCTGGCATCGATCTCACCCCCGTTACCTTCTCGATCTTTGGCCGGTTTGTGGCGCATGGCCAGGTCAACCCGTCGAACTCGCCGGCCCCACCACCCGGATCCTCAGGAACGAGCGCCGGGACGAGTCAGACTTTCCGGAAGCATCGTAACGGGTTTAGCACGTACCTGGGCTCTGGCCACAGCAGAACGCGACGGCCACGCGATGACCTCCAGGCGGGGCTGGGCAGGCCTGGGGCGGCAGCGGCCCCACCGGTCACCCGCCGGCGCGGATCGGCGGCCGGCGGGTAGGCTGGCGGCAGCTCCACCGAAGACCGCTGGTCCCTGTCGTTGCCCGGGTCGTTGCTCCCGGGCGCGGCGGGCGAAGGATCCGCCGGATGGCGGGCGGCCCGCGCAGGAGGACGAGGCAGTCCGCGACGCACGGCACCGCTGCGTCTGACACGCCCCGTGCGCCCTGCGCCGGGGCGTTCGTCGTCTCCGGTCGGCCAGCCGAGCCCAGGAAGGAGGCGAGTCGTGGTCCGACCGGACAAGGTGGCCGCAGTGACCGAGATCGCCAACCGGTTCCGCGACTCCTCGGCCGCCATGGTCACCGAGTATCGCGGCCTGTCCGTCACCGCGCTCACCGAGCTGCGCCGGGCGCTCGGCCCAGGCGCCACGTACCGGATCGCGAAGAACACCCTCGTGCGGCGCGCGGTGGACGAGGCCGGCGTGGCTGGGCTGGGCGACCTGCTCACCGGCCCGACAGCGATCGCCTTCGTCACCGGTGAAGCGGTCGAGGCCGCCAAGGCGCTGCGCAACTTCGCCCGCGACCACCGCGAACTGGTGATCAAGGGCGGTATCATGGACGGCCGCCCGCTGACGGTCGAGGAGGTCACCCGGCTGGCCGACCTGGAGTCGCGTGAGGTGTTGCTGACCAGGCTGGCCGGTGGCATGAAGGGCAACCTGGCCAAGGCGGCCGGCCTGTTCGCCGCGCCCGCCTCCCAGCTTGCTCGGCTCGTCGTGGCCCTGCGAGACAAGCAGGCCGGCGTCGCGGGCGAGGTTTCGGCCGTCGAGTCCCCGGCCGTCGAGTCCCCGGCCGGGGCGACCTGATCGGACCGATCCAGAAACCCGCCGACCCTGCCCGGAGAAGCAGGACCGGAGAACCAGAACCCGAGAACCAAGGAAGGACCCCGCCACGATGGCGAAGCTCAGCACCGACGAGCTGCTCGACGCGTTCAGGGAGATGACGTTGCTCGAGCTCTCGGAGTTCGTGAAGAAGTTCGAGGAGACCTTCGAGGTCACCGCGGCGGCGCCGGTCGCGGTGGCTGCCGCGCCAGCCGCCGCTGGCAACGGCGCTCCCGCACCCGAGGAGAAGGACGAGTTCACTGTCGTCCTCGAGGCCGCGGGGGAGAAGAAGATCCAGGTCATCAAGGTGGTCCGGGAGATCGTCTCCGGGTTGGGCCTCAAGGAGGCCAAGGACCTGGTCGAGAGCGCGCCCAAGCCCATCCTGGAGAACGTGGCCAAGGACGCGGCCGACGCCGCCAGAGCCAAGCTCGAAGAGGCCGGCGCGAAGGTCAGCTTGACCTGAGCCCGGGAGGGGGGCGTCGGGGCCCTTGAGCCTACGCACGGGTAACCTGTGCCGGCCGTCCTCGCGGACGGCCGGGGGTGGGCTCGGAGGGACACGAGGTGGCTGGCGTCGAGGTCGTCGTCGAGAACCTGTCGAAGAGCTTCGGGAAGCAGAACATCTGGTCGGATGTGACGCTGACGCTGCCACCCGGGGAGATCTCGGTGCTGCTGGGCCCGTCCGGCACCGGCAAGTCGGTGTTCCTCAAGTCGCTGATCGGTCTGATCAAGCCGGAGCGCGGCACGATCGTCATCCACGACACCGACCTGGTGCGCTGCAGCGAGCGCCGGCTCTACGAGATCCGCAAGCTTTTCGGGGTGCTCTTCCAGGACGGCGCCCTGTTCGGCTCGATGAACCTGTTCGACAACATCGCCTTTCCGCTGCGCGAGCACACCCGCAGGTCCGAGTCCGAGATCAGGACCATCGTCATGGAGAAGATGGACATGGTCGGACTGCGGGGCGCGGAGGCCAAGCTGCCCGGTGAGATCTCCGGCGGGATGCGCAAGCGGGCGGGGCTGGCCCGGGCGCTGGTGCTCGATCCGGAGATCGTGCTGTTCGACGAGCCCGACTCGGGCCTCGACCCGGTGCGCACCGCCTACCTCAACCAACTCATCGTCGACCTCAACGCAGCGACCGACTCCACCTTCCTCATCGTCACCCACGACATCGGGACGGCGCGGACGCTTCCCGACAACATCGGGATGCTGTTCCGCCGCAACCTGGTGATGTTCGGCCCCCGGGAGGTCCTGCTCACGAGCGAGGAGCCGGCGGTGGACCAGTTCCTCCACGGCCGGCGGCAGGGCCCGATCGGGATGAGCGAGGAGAAGGACACCGCACAGATGGCGGCCGAGGCACGGGAGGCCGAGGCCAGAGGTCTTGCCCTCCCGACACATGCCGGGGGTGGCATCGAGCCACAGTTGACGCCCTCCGACGGTGCGGAGCGCAAGGCGGTGAGTCGGCGCAAAGACCGGGTGATGCGGATCCTGCACGAGTTGCCCGCCAAGGCCCAGCAGGAGATCATCGAGTCGCTGGCCGACGAGGACCGTCAGCGCCACGGCGTGCCGGACGGCCGACCGTGACGCCCAGACAGGGACTCGTGGGCTTTCCCGGTGTCGCCGCGCTGCGGCAGACGGGCCGGATGTTCGCCCTCGGCCTCGACACCGTCCGGATGACCTTCCGCCGGCCGTTCCAGCTCCGCGAGCTCATCCAGCAGAGCTGGTTCCTGGCGAGCGTGACGATCCTGCCGGCGGCACTGGTGTCGATCTCCTTCGGCGCGGTCATCGCGCTGCAGGTCGGCTCGCTCGTCCGGCAGTTCGGCGCCCAGTCGTTCACCGGCGCGGCCAGCGTCCTCGCCATCGTGCAGCAGGGCGCTCCGGTGATCACTGCGCTGCTGGTCGCCGGGGCCGGCGGCTCGGCGATCTGCGCCGACCTGGGCGCCCGGACGATCCGCGAGGAGATCGACGCGATGGAGGTGCTCGGCGTCTCCCCGATCCAGCGCCTCGTCGTGCCTCGGGTACTCGCCGCGATCGTCGTCGCAGTCCTGCTCAACGGTCTGGTCACCGTCGTCGGCGTGGCCGGCGGCTACTACTTCAACGTCATCCTGCAAGGGGGCACGCCGGGCGCGTACGTCGCGAGCTTCTCGGCGCTGGCACAGCTACCGGACCTCTATATCAGTGAGATCAAGGCGGTGCTGTTCGGCTTCACGGCGGGGATCGTGGCGGCCTACCGCGGGCTGCACCCGGCGGCCGGTCCCAAGGGCGTGGGAGACGCGGTGAACCAGGCCGTCGTGATCACTTTCCTGCTCCTGTTCGTCATCAACTTCGTGCTCACCGCGGTGTACCTGCAGATCGTGCCTCCGAAGACGTCCTGACATGGCCACGGTCCCCGCGCGCGTCCGGCGCATCGTCACCGCTCCGCTCAGCATCCTCGACACCCTTGGCGACCAGCTCTCGTTTTTCGTCCGCGCCCTGCTGTGGGTGCCCCGAGGGCTACGCCGCTACTTCAGGGAGGTGCTTCGGCTGCTGGGCGAGGTGGCCTTCGGCAGCGGAGCACTGGCCGTCATCGGCGGCACCGTCGTCGTCGTCGCCGCGCTGACCTTCCTCACCGGAGGCGTCGTCGGCATCCAGGGCTACGCCGCTCTCAACCAGCTCGGGACCTCGGCCTTCGCCGGCTTCCTCTCGGCCTACTTCAACACCCGCGAGGTGTCGCCGCTGGTCGCGGCGCTCGGGCTCTCCGCGACGGTCGGCGCCGGCTTCACAGCGCAGCTCGGCGCGATGCGGGTCTCCGAGGAGATCGACGCGCTCGAGGTCATGGCGGTGCCGAGCCTGCCGTACCTCGTCACCACCCGGGTGGTCGCCGGCTTCGTCGCGGTGATCCCGCTCTACGTCATCGGCCTGCTGGCCTCCTACCTGGCCTCCCGCACCCTCGTCACGGTGGTCTACGGGCAGTCGACCGGCACCTACGACCACTACTTCAACCTCTTCCTGCCGCCGGTGGACATCCTGTGGTCCTTCGGCAAGGTGCTGGTGTTCGCCGTCACCGTGATCCTCGTGCACTGCTACTACGGCTACCGTGCGACCGGCGGGCCGGCCGGGGTGGGGGTCGCCGTCGGCCGGGCGGTGCGCACCTCGTTCGTCGTGTTCAACATCCTCGACGTGTTCCTCACCCTCGCGATCTGGGGCACGACGACGACCGTGAGGATCAGCGGATGAGGGCGGGCATCGCAACGGCGCGCCGGCGGCTGCTCGGGCTCGTCATGCTCGTGGTGTTCGCGCTGATCCTCGGCCTGTGCGTCGCGATCTACCGCAAGACCTTCGCCGACGTGGTTCCGGTGACCCTGCGCACCGACCACCTCGGCAACCAGTTGCAGGCGCAGTCCGACGTCAAGGTCCGCGGTGTGATCGTCGGCGAGGTCCGCGACGTGCGCAGCGAGGGCAACGGGGCGGTGCTCGACCTCGCGATCCAGCCGCAGTACGCCGCGGTCATCCCGGCGAATGTCGACGCCCAGCTGCTGCCCAAGACCCTGTTCGGGGAGCGCTACGTGGCGCTGCAGGTCCCGCCCAACCCGTCGCCGGAGCACCTGAGCGCCGGTCAGGTCATCCCCCAGGACCGTTCGACGAGCGCGATCCAGTTGGAGACCGTGCTGGACAACCTGCTGCCGTTGCTGCAGGCGGTGGCGCCGCAACAGCTCTCCGAGACCCTCGGTGCGATCTCGGCGGCGCTGAGCGGGCGCGGCGGCGAGCTCGGCGCCACCCTGGTCAAGCTCGACCACTACCTCCGAGCGCTCAACCCCGCGCTGCCCGACCTCACCGCCGACATCAGCGGGCTGGCCGACCTGGGCAACACCTACACCAAGGCGGCGCCCGATCTCGTCGCGGCACTGTCGGAGCTCACCACGACCAGCAAGACGATCGTCGACGAGCGCGCCAACCTCGACCGGACGTTCCGCAGCCTGACCACCACCGCCGGGACGCTGCGGGACTTCCTGGCGGCCAACCGCAACGACATCATCGGCCTGGCGGCGGACAGCCGCTCGACCCTGCAGGTGCTGGCCCGCTACAGCCCCGAGTTCCCCTGTGTGCTGGCACAGCTCACCAGCCTCGTGCCGCGCGTCGACGACGCCTTCCGCGACGACCGGCTGCACATCGACCTGGAGATCACGCAGAACCGCGGCAAGTACGTGCCGGGAGACGAGCCGCGCTACCTGGACAACCGGGGCCCGCGCTGCTACCAGTTCGTCGGCCCGGCCCGGCAGTACCCGCCCGGCGGCCCCATCCAGGACGGCTCCCACCCGCCTCCCGCGGTCCTGCCGACGAGCCCGCAAGCTCCGCTGACCGGTCCCCGGGCCGGTCCCCCGGCCGGGTTGACCAGTCCGCAGGCGTTCGACCCCACCGACCTGGGCCCGGCCAACTCGCCGGGGGAGCAGGAGCTCATCGCCGAGCTGCTCGCGCCCGGCATGGGACGCACCCCCGCCCAGGTGCCCTCGTGGGCGAGCTTCCTGGTGGGCGGGCTGTTGCGCGGGACCGAGGTGACGCTGCGATGAGGAGCATCGCCGGGCCGCTCACCAAGATGATCATATTCACAGTGGTCACGGTGATCGCCACGGCGCTGGTGGCGGCGACCATCGCCACCATCAATTTCCGGAGCACCGCGGGGTACAAGGCCCGGTTCACCGACGTGGCCGGCCTGCTCGTCGGCGACGACGTCCGGATCGCCGGCGTGCCCGTCGGCAAGGTGACGAGCATCGACGTCGTGGACCGGCGGCTGGCCGAGGTCGGCTTCACCGTCGACTCCGATCGGCCGCTGCCGGCCTCGACGAATCTGACCGTCAGGTACCGCAACCTCGTCGGGCAGCGGTACCTGGCGGTGGAGCAGGGTCCTGGCCCGGTCGGCGCCACGCTCAAGCCGGGCGCCGTGATCCCCCTGCAGCAGACCCACCCGGCGCTCAACCTCACCGTGCTGTTCAACGGCTTCAAGCCGCTGCTGGTGGCACTGAGCCCGGACGAGGTCAACCAGCTCTCCTACGAGATCATCCAGGTGCTGCAGGGCGAGGGCGGGACGATCGACGACCTGCTCGCGCACACCGCCTCGCTCACCAGCTCGATCGCCGACCGCGACCAGGTGATCGGCTCGCTCATCACCAACCTCAACAGCGTGCTGGACACCGTCAACCAGCGTGACGCCCAGCTCTCCGCCCTGGTCGTGGCGCTCCAGCAGTTGGTCAGCGGGCTGGCCAGCGACCGCGCGGCGATCGGCTCCGCGATCAGCTCGATCGGCGACCTCGCAGGCGCCACCTCGAGCCTGCTCGCCGACGCCCGCCCACCGCTGCGGGGCGACATCACCGCCCTCGGCACGGTGTCGACCACCCTCGACGACAACCGCGCCCTGGTCGAGAACTTCCTCGGCAACCTGCCGGTCAAGCTGGAGACGCTGGGGCGCACCGCCAGCTACGGGTCGTGGTTCAACTTCTACCTCTGCGACCTCACCGGGGGTTTCAGCGTCGGCGGCACCCCGGTGAACCTGCCGACGATCCAGACCAACGAGCCGAGGTGCGCGCCGTGAAGCCGTTCCGGGAGCGCAACCCGATCCCGATCGGCATCGTCGGCCTCACGGTGCTCGGGCTGGTGCTGCTCGCGGCCTTCACCATCCAGGATCTGCCGATCGTCGGCGGCGGCACCACCTACACGGCGCTGTTCAGCGAGGCGGGCGGGTTGGTGCCCGGCGACGAGGTGCGGGTCGCCGGAGTCAAGGTCGGCAGGGTGACGGGGGTCTCGCTGGAGGATTCCGACGTGGTCGTCTCGTTCCAGGTCGGAAACGCCTGGATCGGGGACCGGTCCGCCGCCGCCATCGAGATCAAGACCTTGCTGGGGCAGAAGTACCTGGCGGTCGACCCGGTCGGCGACGCACCGCTGGACCCACGCCAGCCGATCCCGCGCAGCCGGACCCAGGCGCCCTACGACGTCATCCAGGCGTTCAGTGGCCTGGCAGCCACCGTCGGCGACATCAACACCGACCAGCTCGCACAGAGCTTTCAGACCCTCTCGAACGCCCTTCGCGGCGCCCCCCAGGACGTGCGCGGCGCGCTGAGCGGGCTCAGCCGGCTGTCGACCACGATCTCCGCCCGGGACGCTGCGCTCACCGCGCTGCTCGCGAACACCCGCAGCGTCACCCAGGTGCTGGCCGACCGCGACGCCGAGGTCCGGAAGCTGATCTCCGACGGCAACCTGCTGCTCGCCGAGGTCCGCATCCGCGAGCAGGCGATCGACACCCTGCTCCGGAACACCCAGGCGCTGGCGGTGCAGTTGCGGGGCCTGGTCAACGACAACAACGCCCAGCTCAAGCCGGCACTCGACGCGCTCGACGGGGTGCTCACCGTGCTGGCGCGCAACCAGGCGAACCTCTCCCACGGGATGGCGTTGCTGGCACCGTTCGTCCGGCTGTTCACCAACACCCTCGGCAACGGCCGCTGGTTCGACACCTACATCGTCGACCTGCTGCCGCCGGCGCTCGGCACCCCCGTCCCCCCGGCGCCCGGCGCCGGCACCCCCGTCCCCCCGGCGCCCGGCGCCGGCACCCCTGGAGGTGGTGGCTGATGCGACGGATGCCCCCGCGGCTCGCCGCGTTGCGGAGCAACCTGACCCGGGTGATCGCGGTCCTCGTCGTGCTCGCCCTGGTCGTCGCGGCCGCGGTCTGGTACGCGTTCCTCCGCCCCAGCGGCCGGACGATCACCGCCTTCTTCGACCAGACGATCGGGATCTACTCCGGCTCCGACGTGCGCGTGCTCGGCGTCAAGGTCGGCACGATCGACTCGATCCTCCCGATGGGGTCGACGGTGAAGGTCGTCATGCACGTCGACGACGGCGTCGACGTACCGGCTGACGCGAAAGCCGCGGTCATCGCGCCCAGCCTGGTCAGCGGCCGCTACATCCAGCTCGTGCCGGCCTACACCGGGGGCCCGAAGATGGCCGACGGCGCGGTCATCCCGCAGTCCCGCACGGCGGTCCCGGTGGAACTGGACCAGGTCTACGCCAGCCTGGACACGCTGTCGCGGGCGCTGGGCCCGCAGGGCGCCAACCGCACCGGCGCGCTTTCCGACCTCATCAACGTCGGCGCGGCGAACCTGGCGGGCAACGGGCAACTGCTCAACACCACGATCGGCGACCTGTCGCGGGCGGTCGGGACGCTGTCGGACAACCGGCAGGACCTGTTCGGCACGGTGGACAACCTGCAGCGGTTCGTCTCGACGCTGGCCGCAAGCGACGCCCAGGTCCGGGCGCTCAACAGCCAGCTCACCGACGTGGCGGGCTTCCTCGCCGCCGAGCGCACCAACCTCTCCAGTGCGTTGGCGCAGCTCTCCGTGGCGCTGACCGAGGTCGCGGCTTTCGTCCGGGACAACCGCGACCTGCTGCGCACCGACGTCGGCAAGCTGGCCTCGATCAGCGACATCCTCGTGCAGCAGCGTGCGGCGCTGACGGAGGTGCTCGACGTGGCCCCCGCGGCGCTGGGCAACCTGAGCAACGCCTACAACCCCGCGTCCGCGACGCTCGACGTCCGGCCCGACCTCAACGAGCTGGCCAACCCGGGCCTGCTCGTCTGCAAGCTGGTCAACGGTCCAGACGGGTTGGGGGTGCACGCGCCACCCGAACTCGTCTCGGCCTGCGCCGACCTGGTCAAGAAGCTCGGCGGCGCGCTGCCGGCGGTCAACCCGGCGCAGATCCTGAGCCAACTGCAGCGCGGCCAGCTTCCCATGATCCCCGGCGTGACGGCGCCGGTTCCCGGTACTCCCCTGGGGGGCGGCGGGTGAGAGTCCCACTGACCCCCCGCCGGCTCGCCGCCGCGGCGGCGGCACTTGCGGTGTCATGCGCCGTCGGGGGCTGCCAGTTCACCGGGCTGTCCGAGGTGCCGTTGCCGGGCGGGGCGGACCTCGGCTCGCACCCCTACCACGTGACGGTGATGTTCCGCGACGTCCTGGACCTGGTGCCACAGGCCGCGGTCAAGGTCAACGACGTGGCGGTCGGAAAGGTCACCGACATCGGCCTCGGCCCGGACGGTTGGACCGCGAAGGTCGGCGTCGAGGTCAACGGAGCCGTGGTGCTGCCAGCCAACGCCGAGGCCGAGCTGCGCCAGTCCAGCCTGCTCGGGGAGAAGTACGTCGAGCTACGGGCGCCGACCGGAGCGCCTCCCCAGGGCCGGCTGCGCGACGGTGCGGTGATCGGGTTGGCGCGCACCGGCCGCACCGTGCAGGTGGAGGAGGTGCTGGGCGCGCTGTCGCTGCTGCTCAACGGCGGCGGCCTGGAGAAGCTGCGCACGATCGCCCACGAGCTCAACACCGCCACCTCCGGCAACGAGGCGCAGTTGCGGGATCTGCTCACCCAGGTGGGCACCCTCACCAGCGGTCTCGACGCGCAGCGCTCCGAGATCGGCCGGGCGCTGGACTCGTTGAACCGGCTCTCGGCGACGCTCGACACGCAACGCGGCCAGATCGCCAGGGTGATCGACGGCCTCGGCCCCGGCCTGGCCGTGCTGGAGCAGGAGCGGCACGACCTCGTCGGGATGCTGCAGGCGCTGGACCGGCTCTCCGGGGTGGCCACCGACGTCGTCAACCGCAGCCACGCCGACCTGGTAGCCGACCTCGACGCGTTGCAGCCGGTGCTCGGCAACCTGGCCGAGGCCGGTGACACGCTGCCCAAGGCGCTGCAGCTCCTGCTGACCTTCCCGTTCACCGACCAGGCGGCGAATGCGGTGAAGGGCGACTACACCAACCTCTACGCCCGGCTCGACCTCGACCTGACCACGACGGTGCGCAACCTCACCAACGCCGCATCGCCGATCCCACCGGACGTGTTGCCGGGGGCGCCGAGCCCACCGGAGGTGATGCCGGGGGCGCCGATCCCACCGGAGGTGATGCCGGGGGCGCCGAGCCAGCCGGGCACCGGGACGCCGCAGCCACCATTGTTGCCACTTTTGCCCGGGTTGCCCGGGTTGCCCAGGTTGCCCGGAGGTGTCCGGTGATCACCCGTCGGGTCACGGTCCAGGTGGTGGTCTTCGTCGTCATCGCGCTGGTGGGGATCGGCTACGTCGGCGTGCGTTACATCGGGCTGGGTAGCCTTGTCGGACGGTCCGGCTACACCGTGAAGATGCAGCTCGCGGACTCCGGCGGCATCTTCACCCGCGCCGAGGTGACCTATCGGGGCGTCACGGTGGGGAAGGTCGGTGCCCTGCACCTCATCCCTGGCGGGGTGGAGGCCGACCTGGCGATCGACCCCGGCACGCCTCATATCCCGGCCAGCACGAAGGCCGTGGTGGCGGACCGCTCGGCGGTTGGTGAGCAGTACGTCGACCTGCGCCCGGACACCACCGCGGGCCCGTACCTCACCGACGGGTCGGTGATACCGATGTCCCACACCGCCACCCCGATCCCGGTGCAGCAGCTACTCTCCGACGTCAACGGGCTGGTCGCGTCGGTGCCGCTGCCGCAGTTGCGGACGGTCGTCAACGAGCTGGGCACCGCGTTCGCGGGCACCGGAGGCGAGTTGCAGCGGCTGCTGGACTCGGCCAGCGCGCTCACCGACATGGCGAGCGCCAACCTGCCGCAGACGCTCGCTCTGCTCCACGACGGCCGGACGGTGCTGGCGACCCAGAACCAGCAGGCCTCCGACATCGAGTCGTTCAGCCGCGACCTGCACATCTTCGCCCAGCAACTCGCCGCCGACGACCCGAGCCTGCGCCGGTTGGTCGAGCAGGCCCCACTGGCCGGGGACCAGCTCAGCGGTCTGTTCCACGACTTCGGCCCGGACCTCGGCACGTTGATCGCCAACCTGCTGACCGTCTCGGACGTCGCCATCACCCGGACCACCGGCATCGAGCAGCTTCTGGTGACCTACCCGGCGGTCACCGGAGCGGCACTCGCGGTGCTGCCAGGGGATGGGTTCGCGCACTTCGGGCTGGTAGTCAACTTGTTCAACCCGCCGCCGTGCACCGCCGGCTACCAGGGCACCGAGATCCGCCCGGGAACCGACACGTCGCCAGCGCCGCTGAACACCGAGGCGCACTGCGCGGCGGCGCGGGGCAACCCGACCGATGTCCGCGGCGCCCAGAACGCCCCCTACCGGGGTGTGGCGGGAGCAGCACCGCCCGGCGCGCCACCACGAGTGCCCGACAGCCAGCAGCCGCCGCCGGCGTTCCCGGTGGGCGGCTCTCGATGACGCCATCCAGCCCGTCGGAACCGTCCCGCCGGCCGCCGGGCTGTTCCCACCGGCTGACCGCAGGACCGCCCCGCAAGCCCCCTGACCAGGTGGCCTACGCTGGAGCACCATGCTGCTGACGCGTGATCGAAAGACATCGGACGTCCCGCCCCCAGCGCCGCCGCGGGTGCTGACGCCGGTCGTCGCGGTTTTCGCCGTGCTCGCGGTGGCCGCTGCAGCATACTTCGGCTGGGCCTGGTACCAGTCCTCGCGTCCGGCCGCGGTGGCGGCGGTGCAGCGGGACGAGGCGCTGCGTGACGCTGTCCAAATCGCGATCAACCTCAGGACCATGAGCTCGAACTCCGTCCAGGCCGACCTGCAACGTTGGGAGGACTCGGCGACGGGTCCGCTGCTGCAGGACTTCCGCCAACAGCACGCCACGCTTGTCACGACGTTCCAGCAGGCAAAGGTCACCGATACCGCCACGGTGAAGCATGATGCGCTGACCCAGTTCGACCCCACCGCTGGTACCGCCAAGGCAATCCTGGCCGTCGACGTCGTCGTCACCCCGGACGGCGGAAAGCCCACGACGAAGCGCGAGCTCGACCAGATCCAGTTGCAGCGCACCCCAGAGGGGTGGAAGGCCAACGCCGCCGGCCCCGTCACGGGCCAATCCTGAGGAGGTTGGACATGCCCTCGACGCGCCGCGGCCGGGCGCAACCCGCCACGCCCCCCCAGCCTGCCCGCCGTCCCCGGGTCGCCGGCGCGGCACACCACCCTGAGCCGCCGGCCCCGGCCGCGACGACCGGGAGGGACCCTGCCTCGGACGGCGCGGTCCCGGATGGCGAGCACCTGGCCAGCGCCGCCGCCGTGGACAGTTCTACCGCCGTGGACAGTTCTACCGCCGTGGACGCTGGCCGGACGGCCGATGCCGGGCCGGCGCTCACCCCGTCCGGCGAGCCGGCGGACACCCCGTCCAGGTCCGGCAGGCTACGGAAGCTGCGCGGGTGGCTGCTTCCGGCCGCGCTCTCGCTGGTCTTCGTCATCGCCGCGGGGCTCGCCACCGCCTTCGCGGTGGTCGGGCACGCCGGCACCCCGGTCGACACCGCCAACACCGCCCTGGTCGACGTGCCCGCCACCCAACAGCTTCTCGGGGAGACCACGACGGCGCTGCAGACCATCTACACCTTCGACTACGCCAAGCTCAACGACACCTTGGCCGCGGCCAAGAAGCTGACGACCGGCAAGTTCGCGAGCGACTACGCGGCCACCTTCGGCCAGGTGCGGGCGCTGTCCGCGCAGCAGAAGGTGCGCCAGACCGCCACCGTCCTGGCCTCCGGCGCCAACGTCATCGAGGGCGACCACGCGGTCGTGGTGGCTTTCGTCCAGTTCCACACCGACCGCATCGACACCGGCCAGAGCGGAGACACAGCCGGTGCCATGACCGTCACCATGCAGCGGGTCAACGGCCACTGGCTCATCGTCGACATCGACGGCCGATGACGCCATGGGTTCGCGAAAGCGAGCTGTCTGTTCCCCACAGTTGACGGCCGGTCACGTTGGCTCAGTCGGCTGCCCTCCTGTTTCAGTTTTTGCTGTAGATGCAAGGATCGAGATAATTTAATTTCGTGATATGGTTTCCTTGCATCGCCTTGTGGAGTAGGTCTGTCGCTATCTCGGTCATGCGACAGGAATCCTGGACGACCGTGGCACGAAGTGGGCTCTTTTGTGAATCGATGAGGGCTCTGGCTTCTGGTATACCGTCGACACCGACAACCACAACCGACCCATCGTTTCCAAGGTCGGCAATACTCAGAGCATCGACTGCGCCTAAAGCCATTTCGTTGTTTGTGCAAAATATATAATTTGGGACATATTCTCTCGATTGAAGATTCTTGTGTACTATATCACGGGCGCGCGCCCTGTCATAGTTGCCGGTTTCGTCGATTGTGAAGTCTACATACTGAAACCTAACCTTAAGGCGATTGGTAAACTCTGCTTGGCGCCCGATGTGTAGCTTGCTTCCTATCACTAACACTCCAGGGCAGAGGATGCGCGACTTCTTGGCGTGCTCCGCCACGTAGTCCGCGGCGCAACGCCCAATGTCCTCAGAAGCATATCCCACGAAGGCGGTACCGGCAGGATAGTCCTCGGCTGCTTCGAATGGAGCGATATCAATAAAAACGACTGGATAGCTGACCGATTCGCAGAAAGCCTTCACGTCGGGTCGCAGTAATTCTGGTTCGGCTGGACTTATAATTCCTCCGACATACCTACGCCGGCACCTTTTCAAGTTTTGAAGATGACGCACTTGTCCGAAATGAACATAGTCTCGTTCGGGGGTCTTCAGTACGAGATCGAGCCCACGCCTATCTAGCGAATTGAGAACCTCAAGGATGAGTCCTGCGACCCAACGTTTCTCGGTGAAGGCGCATAGAATGAGGAAGACCTGGCCACCCCGCCTGGTGTCCTGACCATTCTGTTTAAGGTGTAGAGCCATGCCTGTAACGTAAATACCAACTGTTCCTAGCAACAGAAAAACCCACAAGGGGAACTGATGCATCAGAAAGCGATTATTCAGAATCTGATCGATGCCAGAAATTATCGCAGCGACCACCAAGCTGCTGCCGGCCGAAGTGACGAGTGCGAATCGTACCGGATGGGCATCCTTGTCAAGTGCTTTCACGGTACTTCGTCTGGTAAGTCTTGAACATGTCTCATCCGGCATGCCGTTCCGCCCTTCCCTCTGCGATGATCCGCCGCCCTGCTGCTGCGCCGGCCCCGCGCCCCCGCCGCAGCAACTCCCGGTCGAACCCCGGTAGAGATCACCCAACAGTAGTCCCACACGCGCAGCGCACCCCCTCGTGCTGGGCCGGCGTTGTATAGTACCAAGAGTTGACCGGGGTGACACACCTGTTGTGCCGGGAAGCCGTCACCCGTGTCTACTGTGTTCTCGTGTGGATAAGGGGCACCTCAATACCAGCCGTCAAATGAGGTTATCGGCGGTGACGATGGGTAGATGTCTGCGGCCTAACGGCCCGCTACACTGCACATCGATACCATTCCGGAGGGGAAGCGATGGGTACCCGTACGCGATGCCGCACCTGTGACGCGATATTGTCCGCCGACAACCGCGGCGCTCAGTGTCGACCCTGTGTGGCAGCAGCGGTGGTCTCGGGGAAGGCGCCGGTCCAGCGGGCGGAGTTCTGGCAGCGATCCGAGATCGCCGACGCGATCGCCGCCCGCCACGTCGGGCGGCTTTTCCTGGCGTATCGGCGGGCGCACACTCCCACGCTGCCGCAGACGACCCTGCTGAGTGGCTCCAGCTCACTCCGAGCCAGGTCAGCATCCTTGAACGCGCCCGACGGCCCGTCAGCGACCTGGAACGTCTGGGGCGGTGATGCGATGCGTTGGGTGTCCCGCAGCACCTGCGGTGGTTTCGCGGACCCACTGCCCCACTCCCACAAACGGCTGACGCGTCCGGTCACGGGCTGGTCGCCTCGTTAAGAATGTCAGCGCCATCTTCTGACGTTTTCATCCCTGACGACGGTGACCGGCTGCAAGGTGCTCGATGTTATGCAGCAATGGGGACAATTCCTCGGCTGTTGTATGCCAGTACGGGGGACACTGAAGGTTATTCAAAACTCATTTGATTGACAAGAAGAATAGTCTGCGTCCGTGTCATGGATTTCGCGTGGGATGGCGCCTGGGCGAGCGGTGGTCGGAGGATCATCCTCAACAGTATTGTGACCGCCGCTCGGCGTGTCGGCGGGGCAACGGTCTCCCTCGGTGGTATCGATGTGGTTTCCAGAGCCGAATCGACCAGCGGAGGAAGACCGTTGCGCTACCAGCGTACTACAGGTTTGATGCTCACGCAGATGCAGGAGCTTGTCTGTCGTGTTCACGCGGCGTTGACCGAGCCGTGGAACAAGAAGGTGGGCCGGCCGAGGGCGTGTGGCTTGTACCGGGCGGTGGAGATCGCCTGTATGTATCTGCGGCAGAACGCCACCCAAGAGGTTCTCGGCGACCTGAGCGGGATGTCACAGTCCACCGTGTCGAGGATCGTGACCGTGCTGGTGCCGATCGTGAAGGAGGTCCTGGCGGAGTTCGTGCCGACCGTAGCGGAGGCGATCGAGCTGGTCCGTGGCCGGGTGTGCCTGGTCGATGGCACCATCACCCCCTGCTGGTCCTATGGTGATCACCACGAGTTGTGGAGCCGCACACACGGCACGACCGGATTCAACACCCAACTGGTCAGCGTACTCGACGGAGACCCGGTCTATATATCCGATCCCCTGCCGGGAAAAACTCATGACGCCGCCGCGTTCGCCAACACACCGCTCGCTGAGATCGTTCGGAACTCCGGTGGCGGGATCGGCGACAAAGGCTACCAAGGGTGCGAGGGTGTCGTGACCCCACGCAAGACACCGCCCGGCGGTGAGCTCAGCAGAGGCGACAAGAAGAACAACGCAGTCATCGCCGCGTTGCGGGCACCCGTTGAAAGACTCATCGCCCATTTCAAGTCCTGGCGGATCTGTGAAGTAGGGAGCAGGCGCGGTAGTTTCCACCCCGTTTCCTGCTCCCCCTTCCCAAACCGGACATGAGGTTCTCCCTCATCCGGCTTTCCCCTGGGCAGTCGACCGGCCGCATTCCCCGACGCCACTCGGGTTGGCCACCGGTCCCAGCGGCTGGCGAGGCTCCTCGACGGTCAGCGCCGTCTTGGCCGTTGCGGTCGCACACCCAGCTAGAGGCCCTTCGCTACGACGGGTTCTGTTGTCCACGCCGATCCTCACTACTACTGCCTCCTCCGACTTCCGCTCGACGCTCCACCACTTCGCGGGCCACGCTTATAGGCTTCACTGCTACCGGAGCACCCGACGGCAGCACCCGCCAGGCCTGTGATGCCGGTGTCGAGACGGATCTCTCCTGTTCCACGATGGGCTGTGTGATCGTTCCGCTCCCAATACGCCGACGGGTCTCTGGTGCTGCTCGTCCAAGGTCTTCACACCGTTCCTGGCCTTCGCCCGTATGAACGGGGCTCGGCACCCGTATGTCTCCCGCCGTGGCGGGGTAGTCTGACGACGCGGATACAGGATTCCTTACGTACGGACCGATCACTTGCTCGCCGCCCATGGCGACTTTGTCATGGCGCTTCGACAGTCGGATCTCTCCTTCCGCCGGCCACCAGCTACAGGGCCGCTTGGCCGCTACCCCGACCGGACTCTCACCGGCAAGTCCACCGCAGCTTGTCAGGACACACTCCACACCGACTACCGTCGCCCCTACCGGACCTACCGCGACGCATTCGACGCCGCCCGCGGGTTGTTCTTCTTTTAAATTATATGGGGTTTTGAATAATGTTCCCTGCCACGTCACGAGCTTGGTTCGATCGCACCCTGAGTGGGCCACCGAGCTGGGCGATCATACCATGATCGCCACTGTCTTGAGCTATTATGGGCACCTGGCCTGGATGACCGGCCACATCGGTACCGTGATCGACGCATCCGCGGCGGCACAACGAGACCGAAATACTGCAGTCGGGCTGAGAGCGTTCGCCGCGGCCCAGAAGGCGCGTGGTCACGCGATGATCGGGGATGCTGCGTTGGCCGACCGTAAACTGGACGAAGCGATGAAGACCGCTATCGTTGCCAGCGAGCGTCCCGATGATGAGATGCCGTGTGGACGTACTAGTATACACACCGGCTTTCTCCATCCTGCAGCAGGGTCTTACGTGGCGTTATCTCGGGCAGAAGGACACCCCGCACAACCAGAAAGCGATCGAGGCGCTCACTGCCGGCCTGGCAGGGCTGGACGCAGACGTACGAGAGTCAGAATGGGCTGCCGAGTTCAGGTGTCATCTCCGCCCGCGCCAGGAACAGCAGGTTTTCGGCGTCCGCGCTGCCGACCATCGGTTGCATCGCCATGAGCGGCCCCACCTCGCGCGGACGCTATCCAGTTTCTTCTTCCACCTCACGTACCGCCGTGAGCGCCGGATCCCGGTCCGAATCCACATAGCCACCCGGCAGCTCCCGCACCCACCGATCCAGGATGAACCGGTGCCGCCCCACCATCAAAACCTGATCATGGTCGTTGAGCACCACCACCACCACCACCATCGCGGCCTTCGGCACCCGCAACACGTACTGCTCAAACCGCGCTCCGTCCGGCAACTCGACAGACGCAATGCTCAACCGGAGCCGGCGAGCCTCATCCACCACCCGCTCACCACGGCTACAACGCCGCCCTGCTCGCGCACCGGCTCGGGCCGGAGCGGGTGACGACGGTGGAGATCGATCCGGTCCTCGCCGGTCCGGCGGTCGCCGCGTTGGAGGCCACCGGCTACCCGGTCACCACGCTCGTCGGCGACGGCGCCACCGGGTATTCCGCCAGCGCGCCTGACGACCGGGTGGTCGCCACAGCTGCCCCAGCGAACCCGTTACGCCACCCCAGCCGACAGCGACCTCGACCTCGACGGCGGCGACGTGGACGTCAAGGCGACACGAACCAGCGTGCGACCGCGGCGGGTGGCCGCCACGGTCGCCGTGCGGTGGGCGATCAGCACCCGCATCGCGTCCTGCCGGTGGGGCCACCGCCCACCCACCACGCAACGCCCACACCATCACCT